>CAZQQR010000115.1:4220-5659 GCA_964595515.1 uncultured Pirellulaceae bacterium | reverse complement strand
AATGGACGGCGGTTACGGAGGAATGATGGGCGGAATGGGCATGGACATGGGAATGGGTGGTGGTGATTACGGGGAAGACGAAGGAATGGGAGGCGGCGGAATGGGAATGGGCGGAGTGGGTGGCTACGACGACAGCGATGACGGCGAAAACGATGAGTCAAAACCCACCGTTCGTAGCGAACTCATCCAACAAATGACTGGTAAGTTTGGGAGCGACGACCGATTCGAGCGGGTCTTATTGAAACAGCACGAATTTAAGTTCGAAACACTGAATCCGGCTCAACGAAACAGTATTTATTCGGCAGCTGATTGGGCATTAAGCAGTATGAACAATTCAGACCATCGGACTTTCTATGGCGGTAAGAATCTGGATCATTGGTTGAAAGTTCTCTCCGAATCTTCCTCCGACGACAGCAGAAAAGAAGTGCTTAAAAAGATATTCACGCTCACAACAAACATTGAAAGTCTAGAGGAGAAAACAAGACAATCCGTGATTCAGCGATTGGTTGATGGCGTGAAGGATGTGCCCTTTGACCAGTTAGATGAAGAACTCATTTGGGCGAGAGCAACAGGAGAACCAAAGAACAATCAGTCAGTCCAAGCCAAAGTGTTGAGCTTTTTTCCGCCGCCGAGGAACCAACGTAGTACGGTTTTGTCGTCCAAGGAAGTTCAATCGTTGTTGATGATAACGGATGGAATTGAACACCCAAATAGTGCAATGCTGCTGCTTTGGGTGTTGCGCCGAGAGGGTGACAATCTTTCGAGTCAGAACACGAATGTCTTGCGGTTTCTGGAACGAATGTTCTTGCACGAAAATCGATTGATTCGAGAACGAGCGACCCATGTCGCGATTGAGATGTTTCGAGAGTCAAGGGAAGACCGCGGTCGTTTGGTGGTTCCTCAAATCAATAAAATTCTCAAATCAAAAGACCATTCCAATGAGGCCAAGCTTTCGATTTTGTTGGATCAAATGAAAGACACGAAGCTAATTTCGAAAGAAGGGATTACTCCCGATCAAATTGTCCTGGACGAATTTCTTGAGTCGATCAGTGAGCCAGCTCAGGTCAAGTCGATCGTTTTCAACATCGAAAATCTACCCAACGATTCGGCGTCAAAATTTCTCGCTGGTGTTTTAGCCAAGCAGCCAGAGTTGCTTGATGAAACGTTTGAATTTTCGAAGTCTGATTTCGGAACCTGGAACACCAGCATGGGGCCTACAGACTCGGTGTTCGCTTACTTACTAGACGTTCTGGACCGTCAGGGCGAAAATTCCCAAAGGCTCATGGGCGAAAAACCAACCTATTCCGATTCGACTCGCGGCGAAAAAGAATGGGATGCTGCAATGACGTATCTCAAGATGCGTCGAGACGACTCAAAGAACGTGACTGAGAAACGAAAGCTGAGCCGGATTCTGGGTTGGATTGGAGATGTGTCCAGCG
>CAZQQR010000115.1:0-4120 GCA_964595515.1 uncultured Pirellulaceae bacterium | reverse complement strand
ATGTGATTGCTGGATTCACGTTAGCTGATTGGCGCCTTTTGAAATTCTCGAACGATCAGCGAGTCAATGTCATCGAACGTGAGATGCGGAGCCATCAGGCTGTAGAACTCAACGGTTGTCGCGAATTCCTCGGGATCCGAAAGCATCGCCCGACGTTCTTCTTCGGTAAGTTGAAAAATCTGATTGCGTGAAATGGTGAATTCTTTTCCGTCCAATAATCGGATACGAACTCGACTGCTACCAACTTGTTCGACCAGAACGCAAAAGACCCACTGGCCTTGGAACCGAATAAAGTGCCCCAGTAGTTGAGAGTAGACACGTTTTCCAAGAATCGTTGGCTCGCGCTGAATTCCGACCTGGTATGTTTCGTCTTTGTTCCGAGAAACACTGCGTGAACGTCCGCGAACGGTTTCACCATCGATCAGAACTTCGATAAGTTCGCCACGTTCCAAATGTTCAAGTTTCACGTCGCCAATTCTGAGTCCCTCAATCGATTCGTTAACAATTCGAATATCAATCATTTCCCCACGGAACTTGAGTTTGCAAGGTAAGTCACGGGATGGAACACGGTGGTATCGACGACGATTAAGGTTCATAAGAACGTCCAATTGGTTGGTATAACGAGCGGCGTACAGAAAGATGGTCGAGAGAAGGTTGAGTTCAACCATCTAGCCTCGGGCGTGAATCTCCATCGTAGATAGAGAGGCCTGCATTCGTTTTCGCAAAACTACTTTTGAAAGCGAATATTGTGGGCGGGAGTTCACGCCAGAACGATCGTGTCGATTTTTAATGTTTCGAAAATGCAACATCGTGTCCAGCGTTGCAAAACGACAACCGTTTTAGAAACAGTGGCGTTGTTTTTCGGAATTACAAACCTTGATCTTTTTGGATCTTGTCGATCACACCGTACATCATTGGACCAACCTTTCGGCTGGGATTAACCTTGTCTTTGGTGAACGTGCAGTTGCTGATGATCACCCAGGAAAAATCGTTGGTATGATAGGCCAGTACCGAACTACTGCCCCATCCCGATCCGTAGGCGAAAGTGATGGCGTTGTCGTTACCTCGTAAACTTTGAGACCAACCAAAATTCGTATACTTGGTGAGCTTTTTACCACCGGTTTCGATTTCTGAAATACCCACCGGTGGAGCAAACATCTGTTTGATTCCCGCCGGTGACAGGATCGGGCTTTTTTTGTCCGTGCGTACTGCGTTGACGATCGTAAGTACATCAGTTGGTGTTCCGATCCATCCACCCCACGAATCGAAAATCGCCATGGGAATTCCACCGTCAGGAATTTGCACCCATTGATACAGATTTTCGGCGGATGCGATTTGTGTGGTAAAGGCACCACTTTTCACGTAGTAGTTTGATTCATTCTGCGCGCGTTCTTTTTTCAGGCTTTTGCCCAACTTCATTGACTTGATTTTCAAGGGTTTGAAAATATTCTTTTCGCAATACTCGTCGTACTTCATGTCGCTGGCTTTTTCGATCACGCGTCCCAGCAGACAAAAGCCGAATTTAGAATAGGCTTGCTTGGAGCCAGGCTTAAAATCAAGCGGGCGTTTCAGCATGTACTCAATGACGTGATCGACCGTGAGCGGATACTTGACTTTCAAATCCGATGCGATGTCACGCGGGATCCCAAATACGTCACCGGAAATTGATTCAGAAAATCCACCTGCGTCTTGCAAGAGATCTCCAACGGTGATTTCTTTGAAATTCGCATCCTTCGGTTCTTTTAGTTTCAGCATGTCCCAAACGGTGTCTGTCCGTTTAATTTTTCCGTTCTCGATCAGCTGCTGAATACCGATAGCCGTAATGAAACGACTCAAACCAAAAATACGCAGTGGTTGATCAGGGTTGAGTTTAGATTTTAGCTGAACATTTGAATGTCCAAACGCCCTCGCGTAGACAGGTTTGCCCTTGTAAAAAACAGCAACCGACAAACCTGTCACCTGATTGGCTTTTGTGAAATCGAGTAGCAGTTTATCAAGCGGCGCAAACGCAGGAACGACTTTTCCGGAGGCCGGGACTTTGTCACCAACTTTCCAGACGATGTCCATCGCTTTGGGCTTTGGTTTGTCGGTCTTTCCCCAAACACCTTCTTCTTTGGGTTGTTCAAAATCTTTATCGAACTTCCAGAGAGCAACATGAAGATTGTCACCCTTGACGGTGTACTCGTGATGAACCACTAGTTTGAGTTTTTTCGACGCGTTGTCACGATTGGCTGCTTCGAATTGTTCATTCGTCAGTGAATGTTGTATGTCCCACGCGATCTTGGTTTCGACCTGAAGGTAGGTCAGTTTAAACGTTGGTCGGTCTCGGTTTACGGAGACTTCGATGTTGGTCGGAAAGCGATCTTTTTTCTTGAGGGCGCTGTCCAATTGCCGCGGGTTTAGCGTGAGTGTTCGCTCCTGATTTTGAGCAAACAAGAGCGACAATGGAATCAAGAAACAAAAGGCTACCGCCCAAGTGAAAACCCAACTCAGACTGTTGCTAACTTTCATACAACCACTCACCCTTTTCCAAATTCGTCCGCCGCCCATGCCATGCGTGAACCTGGCACTCCGTCTGCTTTAAGGTTTCGGGCTCGAGCCCTTGATACGAACTAATTTCTTCTCGGTTCTTACCACCAAATCGTTGTTAACCAACACGGGGGTCGCCATTAGCGAACTTTCGAAATCCTGTGATCCAACTTCTTTCAAATCGGCGGAGCAATTGATGATTGTCATTTTGCCCTCGCGGCTGGAAAGATAAAGGTTGCCGCCGGCAAGCAAAGGAGACGAAGAGAAATTACCACCCACGCGATCGCGGTTTAGCTCTTCTCCAGTTTTGGCATCCAGGACTCGCATGATGCCTTTGTCGTGAATTGAGTAAACTCTCCCGCTGTCCCCGATCAAACTGGGCATGGTCGGCGCGTTGTTTCGTCGCCATTTGACATGAGTGGTCGTGACATCGCCGGTCCCAGACGGGTCGACTGCAACAAACTCAGGTTGCATATAGCCCGTTGAAAAAATCACCAATCCGGACTCGTAGATCGCCATTGGCGTAACGGAAAATCCTTTGCCATGATCAACTCGCCAGATTTCTTTTCCTGTTTCTGGTTCGTAACTCGCGATCCACTGTGCGCCCGGAATGACGGCTTGTTCTTGTTCGCCAACAGTGATGACCAGCGGCGTTGAATAGGCTTTTCGGAATTCACCGTCAGCAGCACCAATTGGAGGCCGGTCTGTTTTCCAAGCTTCTTCTCCCGTTGCCAAATCGAGACCGACGATAAACTGAAGGTCCGTTCCGTCGCATACCAGAATCACTTTGTCTTTAACGATAATGGGTGAGCTGCCGGGTCCGACGCTATGTTTTACAACATATTTTTTGTTCCAGATTTGCTTGCCTGTTTTAGAGTCAAGACACCAGGTTCCATAGCTTCCAAAATGACAGATCACTTTGCCGTCGCGAATGGCGGGCGTTGGCGAAGCGTAGGAGTTCATCGGGTTGATTGGTTTGGCGTCATCCGTTTCACCGAGTTTAATATCGTGGACGAGTTTCCCAGATTCGATGTCGACGCAGATGGCATGCAGTTCGACTTTTGCGGCGATCTTTTTGATTTTTGCAAGTCGGTCACCCGCAAGCTTTTTGGCCATGTCTTCTTTTGACATTTCTTCGGTAACCGCCGAAGTGATCCAAAGGTGTTTTCCATCGTAGACGGGTGATGACCAGCCGGTTCCGGGGATGTCCACTGACCAAGCCAATTGGTCGTTGGTCCATTTCGTTGGCGGTTTGGCAGCAGCTGTGGCGACACCGGTTCCGTTGGTTCCGCGAAACTGAGTCCACGCGCCGGATGAGTCTTGGGCACTCGCGCTAACTGACGAAAGTGCGAACAAAAATGCCGTTGCAAAACAAAGTGAAAGCCGATTCATCGCAGGGTCCGTTTTGAAATCCAGTTGTTGGTGATTCCAATAGGTTAAGCTTCCAGGCGGCGTTGTTCTAGTCGATTCTGGGATCTTGGCTTGGATCAGTGTGCAATTTTACTCCTGAGATGCACGGTAAAGAAAAGTCACAATGACAGCCGTATCTAGCGGAGTCCTCTGAGGAGGTCTGGCGGAAAACGCAGTCGCC
>CAZQQR010000114.1:10471-15272 GCA_964595515.1 uncultured Pirellulaceae bacterium | reverse complement strand
CTCTCAAGCCTATACCGGAGATCGGCCTGCAGACTCGGCAGAGCAATGGCTTGAAATGAACGGGCCTTCTGATGATGCGTAATTCTCAAGATGAAGCGTAACCATTCAGTGGCTGTTAAGGTCTGGCAAGCGAGTCAAAGGGAATTAGTGGGGCGTCAAAGCTCAATTTTGGGATGAGCCGATCTGGCGAACCACCAGGGGTTCGCCTCGACATGGTTTTCACGCAAGAACCGCAGCGGACGTCGTTAAGAATGAATCGACATTCCTCCGGCACTTTTCACAAACACGACTCGTGTTAGATCACCGGCCAGCATTTCCATTCTGTCGTAAAACTCTTCGGCCTGATCGTCATCGGGAACCGTCATCCCCATAAACACAATCCCTGCAGACCGAGACGTTTTCTGGATTTCGCTGATCGGATCGTCGGTGACGACCACATGCGCGGTTGCCCGGATGCGAGATTCGTCGATCAGCTTATTCAGGTGCTTGAGCACTTCGTCGTGTCCCGCTTCGTTTTCAATCGTTCGAAGCAAACGAATCGGACGCGAACGCCAAGCTTGATTTTGCGCGATCAAGTGTGCGAGCAGCAGCATCAATTCGCCGTTCTGATGACCACGCCACCAAACGTCGATCGTACCATGAGGGACGTATCGCGAATCTGCATCCAGCGCGACGTCGTTGAACTTCATCGCGATAATGCTTCGTTCCAGCGAAACGATGCTCCTGAGAATGGTCGAGAAACGAGCGGCTTTTTCCTTGCCAGACGGGAACCCAATCAGCACCGTGTTGGGTCTCAAAGCACCGAGCCCGTGAGTTTGGACCAATGATTCCATCCCAGCGGAAACGGTTGGTGCCGCGACGACTGCTGGAAAAGCTTCCAGCTTTTGTTCTTGAATAAATGTGTAGAGATTGCGTTCCTGAGTCACCAGACGCTCCAGCCGATTCTCGATCTCGCCTTGAATGACATAGCCCAACGTTAACACGCCATGACCTGCAGTGAACCAGTGGCCGTAAACCGCCAAATGCGGACGCTCCCAAGACGCACCACTGAGCGTCAAGATAATCGGTCGCCAGTTTTTCGGATGATGAAGCTCTCTTTCGAGCTTCAAAAGATTCTTGCGAGTTCGCTCAAACAGTAGGCCACTCTGAAGATCGCCCCACCGCGTCTCGACTTCTTTTTGACTGATGTAAAAGTAGAGCACCGCCATTCCGAAAATCGAAAGCAATGCTGACTGCCAAGAGATCAAAAACATCACAGCCAAACAACCGATCGCTCCCAGCAACGACGTAGCCCAGTGACTGTATCGAAACCTTGGACGATAGCTGGGGTTTTTTGTTATCGTTTCATAAAACGTCGCGAGGTTAAGCAGACCGTAGGTGATCATAAAGAACATCGTGATCAGCGGAGCGATCCGGTTCAAATCAGAAACCACCAAGATGGCAGCTTGAGAAATCAAGAACGTCAACACCACGGCTCGACGCGGTTCGTCTTTAACGGGAGTCCCGTGGGCGAACGGGCGAATAACCTGAAAGACGTTGTCCTTGGCGAAGGCTTGGAGGATTCGCGGAGCGCCCATCATGCTGCCGAGAGCGGACGAAAGAGTTGCCGCAAACACTCCTGCCGTAATCAGGATCGGCCAAGCACTAATGTCTGCGATAACAAGTGTTTTTCCTTGCAAGACTGACAGCTCTGCCGCTGTTCGAGATCCGCCCATCAATACGGCCAAACTTAAATAAATTGCTCCGGTGAATAAGATCGACCAAAGCGTTCCCGAGGGAATCGCGCGAGCTGGGTTTTTTAAGTCACCTGACATGTTTGCTCCCGCCATGATTCCAGTCACCGCTGGAAAAAAGAGGGCAAACATCGAAAAGAAATTTTCGCCGCCGGTAAAGAGATTTTCCGTGAACAATTGCGCGTCAAACGCTGAACCCACCCCGACATAAAAAGAAACCAACGAGGCCAGTAGAATAGCAAGAATGAAATACTGAATCTTGATCGTCCATCCCGCGCCGATGTAGACGCAGACAAAAACGAACACGTTGCAGATCGTTGCAATCCAAACCATCGAGAGACCGGTTGGAATGGCGGCCGTGAAGGCTTCCGCAAATCCGATCACATACATCGCGACAGAAATCGCTTGGGCGAGAAAAAACACGAGCCCGATCGCACCACCGAACTCAACTCCCAGGCTGCGGCTTATCAAAAAATAGGCCCCGCCGCCCTTTACCTCCGTGTTGGTGGCGATCGCTGACAGCGACAAAGTCGTTAACAGCGTGATGATTTTTGAAATCGCGATAATGATTAGCGCGTAGATGATCCCGGCTTGGCCAACCACATAGCCAAACCGCAGGAACATAATGACACCGAGGATCGTTAACGTGCACGGCGTAAACACGCCGCCAAACATCCCGAATCCGTTTCGCGAATTTTCGTTTTTCTCGTTAACTGTAAGATTCCGACAGGAAAATTGGCTTCAATTCAAATGCCGATCTTTGACCGATTGAACGTGGCTGTCAAATGGGGAGCGTAAAATCTTTCTTGACCCACTTAAAAATTGCTCCGATCTAAATAGTGAATTAAGCGGGATTAAGCGTGCAGCTCGGAAAAACGGTCTTTATCTTGACCATGGCATTGGGCGTGCCGTGGGATCACGTTCGTAATTTCGCCGCAGGATGGAGTCAGGTTCTTCTTTGAACAAGCCCTTGCAAACAAACCCAGCAACCAACCCGGCCACAAAACCGCCAACGTGTGCCATGTAAGCAACACCTCCGGCGGCGCTGGCTTCTCCGGTGATCGAACCAACGCTACTCATGAATTGCATTACTCCCCAAAGCCCCAACACAAAGATCGCAGGGATCGAGATGATCGCGTACAGAAACACCGCGTTCACTTTGTTTCTTGGAAAGAGTACCAGATAGGCTCCCATCACTCCGGCGATCGCACCGGATGCTCCCAGGTTCGGGATCACCGAACCAGGATCCATAACAACTTGAGCCAGCGCTCCAACAATTCCAGAAATCAGATAGAACAGCAGAAACAAAAAATGTCCAAACCGATGCTCCACGTTGTTACCGAATATCCACAGGTACAACAGGTTGCCGGCAATATGCCCGAATCCGCCGTGCATGAACATCGAAGTGATAACCGTCAACCAAATAATTGACGGGCCTGGTCCTTGCGGGACGGGTTGCGGTTCTTCGATCCCTGGGACAATGATGAACTCGGTTTCGACGAGGTCCTCACCCGTTGTTATCTCTTTGGGGATAATGCTCCAACTGTACGTAATTTCTGGATTCGAAAGCTGATAAGCGAAGACACCGATGTTGATGGCAATCAGAATATACGTCACAAAAGCAAATGTCGTGACTTCGCGATCATCATCGCTGATTGGAAAAAGCATAATTAGTTTCTGTGTTTGGAAAGATTCTTGGCTGGGCCTAGCAATCGAGAACGCCGATTCAATCGCAAGATCAACCGCCTAACGTTATAGCCGAATATGCAAATCATCAATTGCCTGGTGCCGATTTTCGCAGTCATTGGATTGGGCTGGCTACTAAGGCGAAACAAATTTCTGACTGGAGAAATGACCGAAGGCTTCAATCGGTTCGCCTATTTCTTTGCGCTGCCGTTGTTTCTGTTTTACAAACTGGGAACGGCGACTTTGGTGGCCGGCACCGCAAATCGGTTCATGTTGACACTACTGCTGGCGACGATTGGAACGGGATTCCTCAGCTGGGTTTCGACCATCGTTTTAAAGACGGAATTTAAGTCACGAGGTGCGTTAATCCAAGGTTGTTTTCGCGGCAACCTTGCGTTTATGGGATTGCCTTTGATTTTGTTCTTGATGGCGGATTTGCCAGAAGCCGAAAAACTGGAAGCAGCAATTTTGGTGGCGCTTCCTCCCATAGTAATTCTTTACAACGTCTGTTCCGTGTTGGTGTTGGCGGTTTACAACGAAACGAATGAATCAAGTTTTTCATGGCAGAAAGTTATCTTTAATATCGTGACCAATCCACTGCTGTTGGCTTGTGCGGCAGGGTTGATTGCCCAGCGTTCTCAATTCCAAATGCCCGTGTCCATGTACCGGACTTGTGAAGTCGTCGGGTCGGCTGCTTTCCCGATGGCTTTGATCGGGATTGGAAGCCAACTTGCGGTGACTTCGATTTCAGGTCACTGGTTTTCTCTGATGTTCGCTTCGGTGTTTAAGTGTGTCGTTTGTCCGTTGATCGGTTGGGGCGTGGCGGCTTGGTTGGGGCTAGCCGGGATTGAGCTGCAGATCATTTTGATGATGTGCGCGGTGCCAACAGCGGTTTCCAGTTTCGTACTGGCGGATCAAATGAAAGCCGATTCAGAACTGGCAGCCGGGACGGTGGTGTTTTGCACTTTGTTTTCGATCATCAGTCTTTCCGTTTTAATTTTACTGACCGGATGAAGTTGTCGTAGTGAATTGCCGGATTGGCGTCGCCGAGCCTCCTGGCCCGGCCTACGTTTTGGGCATCGTGCAATAATGCAGAAAGCGAGCAGCAATCGGTGAATGACAACCCATACGAGTCTCCGAAAACTCATGCCTCGGACGACGATCTACCAAGCGGGAGTGACTTTGATTCTTTGAGCCAGCGTATTAGTGCTTACCGGCGCGCCCGCAACCAATGGGCGAGGAAGTGCTCGATGATTGGAGCAAGTCTTGTCGTTGGCTCATGTGCCTTGCCTGTTTTTATTAATTACCTTGGCCTCAACGAGACTTGGCTTAACCGGACGTTTGGATTTTCGGTGTTCGTCTCGTTTATTATCGGGATCATG
>CAZQQR010000114.1:0-10371 GCA_964595515.1 uncultured Pirellulaceae bacterium | reverse complement strand
GCTTAACCGGACGTTTGGATTTTCGGTGTTCGTCTCGTTTATTATCGGGATCATGATTATTTGTGTCGGCCCAATTTCATGGTATTGGTTTCATTGGAAAAAGTAGGCGATAGGCAGCCCGGACCGAGAAGCCTTGCCATGAAAATTTTCGAGGGATGCCGGATTGGCGTCGCCGAGGCTCCTGATCCGGCCTACGTTTTGGGCGGGTCGTGCTTGAGTGAGTTGACTACTTGTTCCATCACTTGCTCCAAAACGCAGCAAACGGATTCAAGTTGGCGGCTTTGTCGATCCTGAGAACTCAACGTCAACGTTTTGCAAATTATCGCTGGCTGCTGATCGACCCTGAGCGATGAGATTTTCTCCAGAGCATTCCGCCGAAGAATTGCAATGTGAATCTGGCCGTCAACATGCTCCGGTGCACCTGGTCCAAAATGCCCAGTGATTGCAGCTGCGATGGTTGCCTCAGGCGTTTTTTGAAGAACTCCCTCCGCCATCTCGATCGTCGTCTCAATGGATTCCGCCGTATGTTTGGCGAGCGTTGTTTCTGAAACCCCAATCCAATTCGTTTTGGAAGATTCACGATACGTCACCATCGAACCGCAAAGAAATTCTGAGATCCCGGAAACCTGCCCGAGCACCGCTGCGATCATTCCACAGGTGCAGCTTTCGGCAAACACAATGCGGGCAATATCTGCGGAAGATTCTTTGCGCGATTTTAGTAGATCGGCCAACTGAACAGCGAGCGTTTCAGCGCGAGATTGAAATTCTGACATGAGTCTGCATTTTTGGGTCGATTAGAAATACGCTTCGAATGAGTTTAAATTTCGGACATTGTAAAATCGCCCGCTAGGAACTAACCGTTAGGAAATCGGCCATCAAGAAATTGGCGGCTTCGTAAATCCATGGTTATCCATCAAACAACATTTCTCGCTTTTTAAATCTACGTATTGATGCCGTCAGGTCTGGATGAGTCGCAGCCCAAAGATCGTCAAAGACCACGAAGTGATTGAACAATTTATTCTTGCCCCAGTTTTCGGCATGGTGCCTCATCTCGCAAATGTGCTTGCTGCATCGGAACTCTGTTTGGTTGTCTTTGAAAGCGGCTTTCTCCGCGACCAATTTTTCGATGGTCTGTTTCCACGAAAAATCACCAGGAACTTTCAGCAGAAAATCTTGGAGTTCGCTGGAATCGCTGAACTTGCTCTTTTCCATCACCGGCTCGACGTTTGCAATAAACTCCAGCCGTGTGCCAGGAATTTCAAACAAGTCCCAATTGGCAGAGTCACAAGATTGACCGGGATAGCGACTGCAAAGATAAGTCGTCGGTTTCGATTTTTCGTTTTCCACGACGTTGGTTGGTAACCAGCTGTCATTCATTAAAAACGAAACGCGGTCCGGATGCTTGGCTGCGAATTCTGATGTAAACCAATAGTAGGACAGGTCCAGTTCATCATCGTCGGTTAGGAACTCAATCGCGCCGTCCCGAGCTACGATGCTGTTGTAGTAGCACCGTTTTTTGAGCGACTCGGTGACTTCTGTTAGCGAGGTCGGTTTCGGGTCTGATCCTTCGAACATCGAACTAAGACCGTAAAAGCCTGCCCCGAGAATGTTCTCTCGTGAAGGGTCGTTGCCGCTGTTCCAATGCTCTTGAAACCACTTCAAAACAGAATCAGATTTAAGTTTCTTGATGTACCGACCACTGGCGGTATCGTAAGGCGTCCGAGCAACGAAGTAGACAAATTGTTCGCTGTGGGAATTTTTGATTTCCGAGGTCCTCAACAATTGAGCGGGCAGTGGACTTGTTCCAAACGTTGTCGCAGCCACCGCTCCTACCGCGATCGAACCAGCGGAGCCCATAAACTTTCGGCGACTCGGCGGAAACGTTTTTGCTTGGCGATCGTTGGGAGTTGGCATCGCGATTCTTGAAGATGACCGTGGAACTAGACGACAGATACTTCTATCGTACCAGCACATTCAATCGGAATCCAAATTGAATGCATCGAGATCCATTGAGATCAACAACGTTTCACTGCTGGCTGACGCTTGATCCCGATTGCTGCTTGGTTTCCTCGACTTCGAAGTCTTTTCCAATCTTGCAAGCGAACGCGATCATCACGCCGACGGTCAGCATCAATGCCGACCCAAGGATATAAGGCAATATCATGGAAGCCTTGAGCAAGGGAATTCCAAATGCTGATCCAAAAATTCTCGCCAATGCACTAACACTTTGACTAACCCCCAGCGCCTTTCCTTGTTTCTGCGGATCGGACCAGCGAGAAATCAAAGAGTAAAGACTTGGTTGAAGAAAACTGTAACCTGCAACGATGACTGCCAGAGAACTAAACAGCCAAGTTTCCGAGCCAAGATGCGTTGCGTAAGCCAGCATTGCGAAACCAATGACCTCCAGCGCCGAGCCCCAGACAGCAAGGTTTTTTTCGGAGACTTTCTTCGCCAACCTGCGGACGATACCGCCTTGGAAAAGCGCCACCATCAACCCGATCACGGCAAACGTTACGCAGACTTTTCGAAACGAAAATTCAAACGGCGCATTTTCAATCGTTTTCGAGCCCTTAATTAACAGGCTAAGCGTTGTTTCGAATTTGGCGAACGAAAAAATGCAGACGAAAAATCCGATCAACAAGTAAACCATTGCCTTACTGCTCAAGGCCGTACGCCATGCGCTTGCATCGATCCACTTTCGTGTATTCCCGGAGACTTCGCCCGGGACATGCGATTCGGGCAACTTAAAGATCGCCATCAGGAGAGCAACCAACGACAAACCGGCAGCCACAAAACCAGGCCCCGCCCCCGGATCACCTTGACCAGTTGGGACAGCAAAGAAAGCAAACATTGGGCCCAGTGTGAAACCCAATCCAAACGCGATTCCAATCAGTGCCATTCCGCGGGCACGATTTTCTTTGCTGGTTGTATCTGCAATATAAGCCTGAGCTGTCGGGATGGTTGCGCCTGCGATTCCGGCACCAATCCGGGTGATAAACAGGCCGATCAAACTGTGATAGATCGCGGCGAAAGCAAACAGTGTGTAAAAAATGACGCTACCAAGAAGGCCAACAATGATCACCGGTCGTCGTCCGATTCGATCTGAGAGCGAGCCCCAGATCGGCGCAAAAATAAATTGCATGATCGAAAAACTCGCCATCAACATACCGATCACGAATCCACTTGGGTCCGTTCCGAAAATGTCGGCGTAAATTGGAAGCAAAGGCAAAACGATGCCAAACCCAAGCAAGTCAATAAAGACCGTCAGGAAGATGACCGCCAGCGAGCCTTTGGTTGGTTCTTTGGTTTCCGACATAGTTACGTTTGTTCGAGGGCGCAGGATAAAGATTGCGTGGTTGCGTGGAGTCTCTTTTGAAAGCCTTAACCACGGCGACCGAAGCACAAACGATAACGGCTAGGGCATCAATTGCGAAGTGCCTCCCCGATTTGCAGCGAGCGAGATCAGGCTATCCAATTCGTCCGTTGTTCCAATGTTGCCTGGCTGTTTCAAAGCACCCCAGGATTCGCTCGCGCAATAGCTCTGCCATTTCCCCATCCGTCAACGACTCGTACTCGTCAAACGGGATCGGCTGACCCATCACAACATGGACTCGGCCAGGCAGCGGAAAGGAACTGTGTTTGGAGTAAGACTGAAACGGGCCTTCGAATGCGACTGGAAATAGGGGAGCCTTGGAACGTCGAGCAAGTTGACAAAACCCCAACTTCAATGGCTGGACTTCTCCATCATGAGTTCGCGTGCCCTCTGGAAACATGACAACCGATTCGCCACGTTTGAGCCTTCGCAACGTTTCTTTGATCCCGCCGATTCCACTGGCGTCTCGATCGATTGCAATGGTATCGTTCCAGGTCAGGAACCAACCCAGCGGGCGAAATCGAAAAAGTGACTTTCGCCCGAGGTAATTCACCGGTCGCGGGCAGGCGACACCGAGGACAAGCGGATCCAAAAAGCTTTGGTGATTTGCGCAGAGCAAAAATCCATCTTCGGCAGGAAAATTCTTTAACCCGTGAGTCCGAATGCGATAAAAAACCGTGAACGAGATACGAAAAAACCACCGCACGACGTCTTGGGCGATCGCATGAAAAAAAGGTCGTCGACGTGTGGTGGTCTGCGGCATTGCTTGAAGGTTCAATTCGTTTCTAATGGAGCTTCCAGCATTCACTATAAATGAATCGACAGTTATTTTCGAACGTTGAATGCGCAAATCGAAAAAGCGAACGGTCTAACATTGAAACTTGGCGACTCCACGATTGAAGACACCTTCGCCGAAGCATTCACGATGCGGTACACCCGAATCATTGTGACGGCTCACAACCGTCGATGGTTGGATGCGGCGGTCAACGAGTTTTCGGGCTACGGGAGTTCCGTGATCGGGTGTGATGCAGAAGTCGGCCTCGAACGTTATGTGCCGGAATCCGAAACGATGGATGGTCGACCGGGGGCGAGCCTGATGATGTTCGGGTTTTCGACCGAAGCGGTTCAAAAGGCGCTCACCAATCGAACCGGGCAGTGCTTAATGACCTGCCCAACGACCGCTGTGTTTGATGGATTGCGCTGCTTCAAAAAAGAAGCCCTCAAAACGGCTGACTCAAATCCTCCAGAAGACACGGCGCCTGAAACAAAACCGGCTCCTACGATTGAGCGAATCAAGCTTGGTCATCACCTTCGTTTTTTTGGCGACGGATTTCAGAAAAGCAAGCTGATAGGTGATCGCAGATTTTGGCGAGTCCCAGTGATGGATGGAGAGTTTATCGTCGAAGATTCTGTCGGCGTGACCAAAGGCGTTGCTGGCGGTAATTTTTTAATTCTCTCGACCGATCAAGTTTCCGGTTTGACAGCGGCCGAGCGTGCTGTGGATGCAATCGCGAAGCTGGAGAATGTGATCGCCCCCTTTCCTGGTGGCGTTGTACGGAGCGGCAGCAAAGTCGGTTCTCGGTACAAAGCACTTCGAGCCTCAACTTCGCACACGTTTTGTCCGACACTAAAAGGCAAAGTTGATTCGAAACTTTCGCAAGATGTTCACTCGGTTTACGAAATCGTTATTGACGGAACAGATTTCGAATCGGTCGCCCGCGCGACACGAGTTGGAATCGAAAACGCCGTTGGTGCGGGAGTGGTTTCGATCAGCGCTGGCAACTACGGTGGAAAGCTTGGAAAGCACCATTTCCACTTGCGAAAAATAATCTCGAGTTCGGGCGGCTCAGACGACTGATCATGCATTCACAAATCGAACCCTTTGACGACGACCACTGGCAAAAAGGCAAGCCGTGGCAGATCAAGTTAAGTCGATTGTTTCATCGAGCTTGGGTCGAAGTCTTGATCGGTGTGCTGGTCTTGTTGTCGGTCGTTTTAACGTTGACCGAGTTCTGGCTGGAGTACAAATTCCACGAAGGCCTGACGGTCGTGGACACCGCGTTTGGTGCTCTGACTCGTTATCATCTCGGCTTAATCATGATGGTCAACGATTTAGTCACGTTGATCTTTATCATTGAATTGACGCTGCGGTTTTTGGCCGCCCGATCAAAGCGAAAATACTTTGCGGAATTCTGGCTGGACATCATTGCGGTGCTTCCGCTGTTTCGCGTGTTCCGATCAGCGCGTGCGCTGAGACTGTTACGGCTGTTTCGGTTGCTCAGGTTGCTGGGCGTAATCGCTCGATTGTCAGGGCATTTCCCGTCTGTGTTTCGGCGCGGTGCGGTCGATTTTTTGATAATCTGTAGCATGCTGTTGCTGACGATCACATTCGGGACGGTCGCAATCATGCATTTCGAAACCAGCGGTGCCAATTCAAACGCGGCAAACAATGCAGTCGCGGGCGGCTCTCTGAATTCAGACACTGTATCGAATCTGACAGACAACAGCAGTGAAGCCGACAACGCGTCTACCAGTCCGCAGTTTGATTTGGATCAATCGTTTTGGTTCAGCGTCTACACTCTTTTTGCTGGCGAACCCGTCCCCAGTTCGCCGCAGACATTGAGTGGAAAAATTGTGGCCGTGTTTTTAATGTTTATGGGGATGACCATTTTTGCCATTTTCGCGGGAACAGTTTCCGCGTTCATGGTCGATCGTATCCGAGTGGAGGGCAGAGTCGTGGAGTGGGATACTTTGGAAGACCATATTGTTATCTGTGGTTGGACTCCAAAAACCAAAATCATCATTAACGAGTACCGGGCCAGTCCAAACACTCGGAAGACGCCTATCGTCGTGATCACCGAACATGCACCCGATGAATTCGAGGGCGAAGCCAAAGGCTGGACGAACGTGATGTTCATTCACGACGATTTTACCAAAGTCGGTGCGTTGATTCGGGCGGGGATTCGAAACGCGAAAACCTGTCTCGTCCTGACGGATACAACAGGTGGTCGGAGCGAGCAGGACGCGGATGCGAGGACGATTCTTGCGGCCTTAACCGTCGAGAAAATCAACGAAGAAGTCTACACCTGCGCGGAACTAGTCAACCGGAGTTATGCGACGCATCTGGAAACTGGAAAAGTAAACGATTTCGTCGTCAGTGGAGAATACGGCGCCCACATGCTTGCCCAAGCCGCCATGAATCGTGGATTGATCAACGTGTTGAGTGAGCTGTTGACTTATGAACGTGGCAACGAGTTTCATCGAATCAAGATCCCGGCGAAATGGTTCGGCCAAACGTTTGACCAGAAACTTGGTGACGTACAAAAATCATGCAACGCAATACTGTTAGCAGTTCATTCGTCTGACGGCGAGCCAAATGTCAATCCTGAAAATTATACTTTTCGCGAGGGTGACGAAGTCGTTTTGATCTCCAAAGGCCGTCCAAAACTTTCTTGAAACAAACAAGAACTGGTAGAGTAAAATTGGTGGGTCACTTAAAATCTGTGAGCCGCTTTCCAAATACGAACAGCCAGAGACTTGCAAAAGCAACTTAAGTAAATTTGGCGTTACCCTGACGTTGCCTCACGTTTCTGTCTCAAAACCTCCCTGCTAATTACACCTATGAGCTACCAGTCGTTTCCTAATTACTTCGCGCCGAGATTCGTGGCTGGTGTTATTTCGTTTTTTTGCTTGGTTACCGCGGGCGAACTTCAAGGCGATATCACGCTTCCAAAGATCTTCTCCGACCACATGGTTCTTCAGCGAGATGCATTGGTAAAAGTCTGGGGAGCGGCAGATCCGAATCAAAAATTAGTTGTTAGCTTTGACAAACAAGTCGTCAAAACGGTTGCCAACGCAAAAGGTGATTGGGCTGTTTCCGTGCGAACGCCTCCCGAGGGATGCGGCCCGTTTACTTTGGAGGTTGCTGCAGAAGACGCAGAAGCAAAAGTTCTTTTCTCGGACGTGATGGTCGGCGAGGTCTGGTTGTGTGCGGGCGAGATGAACATGAATTTCAAAGTCTCGCAGGCTTTGAATTCTGAGAACGAGATCGAGCTTTCCAAGAACTTCAACAACGTTCGATTGTTCAGTGTGGCTCCCGGGGCATCCGTGGAACCGCTTGATGATTTTGTCAAAGTCGCTCCTTGGTCAGTTTGCGCACCTGAAACCGTTAAAGACTTTTCAGCGACCGCATATTTCTTTGGAAGAGAATTAAGCAAAGAACTAAAAGAGATGCCAATCGGCTTGATCGACGTTTCGACAACCGGCTCGGCTTGTGAAGCGTTTTGCTCACGGGCTTCGATGGACGCCAAGAGTGAATTAGCCGAACTACTCAGGCACTGGGACGAGAACGACGACCCAGCCAGTTTGAATCGTCCCGGCAATGTCTTTAACGGCATGATTGCTCCGATGCGAGATTTTCCATTTCGAGGAGTGATTTGGTATCAGGGCGAATCCAATGTTGGACGTGGTTTTCAATACCGGACTTTGCTCGACACGTTGATCAAAGATTGGCGTAAGACGTTTCGCAAAGAGCAACTGCCGTTTTATTTCGTGCAGGTTGCTCCTTTTCGATATCAGTCCCATGGCCCAGAGGAATTGGCAGAAATCTGGGACGCGCAATTTCAAACATTAAAGAAGACGACTGGAACCGCGATGGTTGTAACGACGGACATCTCCGACATTGCTGACATCAGCCCCCAAAATAAACAAGAGGTCGGGCGACGGTTGTCGTTGCATGCTTTGGCCAACGTATACCCTGATTTTCTTCCAAAAGAAAAGACGTTTTCCAGTGATGGCCCGGTTTATGAAAAAATGTCAACGATGGGAAATCGAATTCGGATTACATTTCAAAATTCTGAGTACGGTTTAAAGGTTGCTCAGAGCGAAGAGGAATTAAATTGTTTTGCGATTTGCGGCGAAGACAAAGAGTTTGTACCCGCCAACGCGAAAATTGTTGGCGATTCGATTGAGGTAAGTTCTCCCCAAATCGACAATCCGATCGCGGTGAGATTCGCTTGGGAAGACACTGCCCAACCCAATCTTGTCAATTCTGAAGGTTTGCCAGCATCGCCTTTTCGAACAGACGATTTTCCATTGCAATCAGAAGACCGTGATTTTTGAAAAACCGCTGGTACGTTCGATCTTTCCGTTACATAAAGCGGCGATAACTAGTAAACTGATGATTCGAACGGTCTGTCAAATCTCTCTTTTTAGAAAAACAATTTCGTTCATTCGGACGAACTGATTTCGATGTAGCAAGCTATGAGTTCTCAAGAGAACACCCCTGAAACACCAGTCACCCCACCTGCCCAATCACCCGAAGAAACCAGTGCAAAAAAAATTGCGATTGGTTCTCAACGAGATACCGCAGACAAAACGTTGACTCCCTCGCAACCCAAAGCCGTACAAGCTGCGGTCTCCAATCCACTCGAACTCAAAAAACAGGATCCAGTGGCTCCTGTTGAGTTGCCTCCGATCAAATCAGAGGTTGGTTTGGGGGATGACATTGACGCTGAGATCGCAGCGGCACTTGGCGAAATTTCGATGGACGATGTTGTCGCTAACACGGAGATGGACGAAAAAGAGATTGAGCCGAATACTCGTGTCAAAGCCGCCGTCACTCGAATTCACGAAGACAGCGTTTTCGTAAAACTTAGTTCTCAATACGAAGGCGTGGCAACGCTTCATCACTTTAAAGAAGCCCCAACCGAAGGCGAATTGATCGAAGTCATTGTTCGCAGCCTCAACAAAGAAGACGGACTGTACGAACTTTCGGTTCCTGGCGCGTCTGTCGGTGTCGCAGATTGGGAAGACATCGAAGAAGGTGCCGTAGTCGACGCGCGGGTCACTGGTTCCAACACTGGTGGTCTCGAAGTCATGGTCAACTCAATTCGCGGTTTTATTCCGGCCAGCCAAATTGATCGTTATCGCGTTGATGATTTTTCCGCGTACATCAATCAAAAGTTTCCCTGCGTCGTTGTTGAGGTGAAGCCTCAGAAAAAGAAATTAGTGCTCAGCCGCCGAGCAATTCTCGAACGAGAGAACGAAGAAAAACGAAAAATACTGATGGAGGAATTGGAAGCTGGCCAACTTCGTGATGGCACAGTAACCAAACTGATGGACTTTGGTGCGTTCGTTGATTTAGGCGGAGCAGAAGGTCTGATTCATATCAGCAAAGTCAGTTGGACGCGGGTAAAGCACCCGAGCGAAGTCCTGAAAGTCGGCGAGAAAGTTCGCGTCAAGGTCGAAAAGGTTGACAAAGAATCTAATCGAATTTCGCTTTCACATCGCGATACACTTGAGCACCCTTGGGAGAACCTTTCCAACGACTTTGCCGTCAACCAAGTCGTCAAAGGGACCGTTACCAAGATTGCTGATTTTGGTGCGTTTGTAAAAATCGCACCCGGCGTTGAAGGCTTGGTTCACATTTCTGAATTGGCACATCGTCGCGTCGCGCGAGTCAGCACTGTTGTGCAGCCGGGCAAAGAGATCGACGTCAAGATCCTGTCAATGGACAAAGGCAAGCAAAAAATCTCGTTGTCTCACAAGGCATGTGTCGCCGCACCCGTCCAGAAAAAAGTGACCAAGAAGGAAGACGAAGACATTCCGGATCGCGAATTGGCCGTTCAGTCGCGTGACGAACCGCTCAAAGGCGGAACCGATCGTCGCACTGGTGGTGAGGACATTGGTCTGAGATTCTAGGCAGGTGCGAATGGTCAACTCGTTCGTTCACGGACCATGTTTGCACCGATCATTCTCGGCTGGCATTGAAAAATCATGATGCGGTTTCCGGTAAAGCCGACTTTGCCAAGCAGTTGTTGCGTTGGGTCATTTTTGCTTTGTTGCCATCGAGCCCATGAAAGCCCAGAGCATCGAGACGACGATGAATTAGGCTATGGTCGTAGCGGAAGTCGTCAAGACTTTCGACGATTCGTGGTGCGGATCGAAACTCTTGACGAGTTCCGCTACCCGAAAATTTAGATGCCACGCTGCACTAG
>CAZQQR010000113.1:9368-15415 GCA_964595515.1 uncultured Pirellulaceae bacterium | reverse complement strand
CTTCAGTATCAAAAAATTAAAACCTTTATCCTTGCGGGGATCGACGGTGGCGATTGGGCTGAAGGTGCAAAAATTCCTTCCGAAAACGAACTGGCTTCCAAATTTTCGCTTAGCCGGATGACCGTTAACCGTGCCATCAAAGAGTTGGAGGCCGACGGCGTCGTCAATCGCGTCCAAGGAAAAGGAACCTTTGTTTCACCTCCGCGTCCTTTAAGCTCCGTTCTGAAGATCCAAGGAATCGATGATGAAATTCGGGCGCGAGGAAATCAATATTCGTGTCGAGTCGTTGGCCTGAGGGCAGTCAAAGCCAATTCCGAATTGTCGTATCAACTAGAGATTCCAGCTGGCGCAGAGATCTTTCATTCCTCGATTGTGCATTGTGAAAACGAAATTCCAATGCAGCTTGAGCGACGCTGGGTCAAGCCTTCGATTTGGAAACGATTCCTGCAGCAGGACTTCACCAAGCAAACGCCTCACGCTTACATGATGGAGCAGGTTCCGTTTTCCAAAGGAGAACACACGATTCAGGCTCAGATCGCGGACGCGAGAGTTCGCAGAACATTAAAAATGGATGAGGATGAGGCTTGCCTGACCATTCATCGGCGAACATGGGTTCGCGATTCGGTCGCTTCGTTTGTCAAACTTATCCACCCCGGCAATCGTTTCCAACTGAAAACTCAACTAACCAAACAATAGCGATTAGGTTTCAATGTCTACAACTAAATCAAAAAGAACCGGTGGCCCCATTGTTAAAGCTTCCGTCGGGAGCGAATTGGAATGCAAAAGTTGGTTGACCGAAGCTCCACTTCGGATGCTAATGAACAACCTCGATCCCGATGTCGCTGAACGTCCGGACGAGTTGGTCGTATACGGAGGTATTGGCCGCGCAGCCCGCGACTGGGAGTGCTACGAAAAAATCGTTGAGACGCTCAAGTCTCTCAATGACGATGAAACATTGTTAGTTCAGTCTGGAAAACCAGTCGGAGTTTTTCGCACTCACGAGGATGCTCCTCGCGTATTGATCGCCAATAGTAATCTCGTTCCTCACTGGGCGACTTGGGAACATTTTCATGAACTCGACCGCGCTGGTTTGATGATGTACGGGCAAATGACTGCCGGTTCGTGGATTTACATTGGTAGCCAGGGCATCGTGCAGGGGACTTATGAGACGTTTGTTTCGATGGGCAAAGTTCATTTCGGTGGTGACTTGACTGGCAAGTGGATTTTGACTGCTGGGCTAGGTGGAATGGGTGGAGCACAAACACTGGCGGCGACCATGGCTGGGGCTTCGATGTTGGCGATCGAATGCGATGAAACGCGAATTGATAAGAGAATTGAAACCGGCTATGTCGACCGCAAAGCCCACTCGTTGGAAGAAGCCATGTCGATAATCGATCAAGCTGTCGATCGTGGAACTCCAATTTCTGTTGGGCTCCTCGGGAACGCGGCTGAAATCTTGCCAGAGATGATCAACTCCGATGTTCGACCTGATGCGGTCACGGATCAAACTTCGGCCCACGACCCGCTCAATGGATATCTACCGTCGGGCTGGACGCTGGATCGCGCTGCTGATGCTCGGATCAACAATCCAGATGAGTTGGTTGCGGCGGCGAAATCTTCCATGGCAACGCATGTCCGGGCGATGCTGGATTTTCAAGATCAAGGGATTCCAGTTTTTGATTATGGCAACAACATTCGCCAGGTCGCCTTTGAGATGGGAGTCGAAAACGCTTTTGATTTTCCAGGTTTTGTTCCGGCGTACATTCGTCCGCTTTTCTGCAAAGGCATCGGGCCGTTTCGGTGGGCGGCACTATCAGGTGATCCTGAGGACATTTACAAAACCGATGCCAAAGTGAAAGAACTGATTCCCGATGATCCTCACCTTCATAACTGGCTCGACATGGCAAAAGAGCGAATCCAGTTTCAAGGACTGCCATCGCGGATTTGTTGGGTTGGCCTGGGGGATCGGCATCGACTGGGTTTGGCTTTTAACAAAATGGTGCGAAACGGTGAACTCTCTGCGCCTGTTGTGATTGGCCGGGATCACCTTGATTCGGGCTCCGTGGCCAGCCCCAACCGAGAAACCGAATCGATGAAAGATGGTTCTGACGCGGTTTCTGATTGGCCGCTCTTGAACGCACTGCTAAACACAGCCAGCGGCGCGACTTGGGTCAGCCTTCATCACGGCGGGGGTGTTGGGATGGGGTTCTCTCAGCACAGCGGCGTGGTCATTTGCTGCGATGGAACAGAGTCAGCCGACCGTAGAATCGAGCGAGTTCTGTTTAATGATCCGGCAACAGGGGTCATGCGACATGCGGATGCGGGCTACGACATTGCAATCGAGTGCGCAAAAGAAAAAAACCTAAACCTACCTATGGTTTAGGGCGTTTCCAAATTTGGTACGCGAACGCTGTAGCTTTTTGTTCTTCCAATCTTATCAACACGCCAAACATGCTTACTATTACTCCCGGACAAACTACGCTGGACCAGCTCGAAAGATTTCACCGGGCGCCAGAGCAAATTGTGTTGAACGACGATTGCTGGAATGGAGTGCGCCAATCTCACAATGTGGTGCTGAAGCTATTGGAAAGTGGCGATTCATTTTATGGGCTGAATACTGGTTTCGGATTACTGGCCAATAAACGGATTCCGGATGCCGATTTAAACCAGTTACAGCTGAATATCGTCAGGTCTCACTGCGCCGGCTCGGGGCCGCTGTTGGATGATGCGATCGTTCGAATCGTCATGCTTTTAAAGGCCGCGAGTTTAGCTCGAGGGTTCTCGGGCGTCCGACCCGTCGTGATTGAATCGCTGATCAAATGCTTAAACGCTGGAATCGTTCCCTGCATTCCCGCAAAGGGGTCAGTCGGAGCAAGCGGCGATCTGGCCCCACTTTCGCACATGAGTTTGGCTTTGATTGGAGAGGGCGAAGTCACCGTTAACGGCACAGTGATGCCTTCCGCCGAAGCTTTAAAACAACGAAACATTCAACCGCTCAAGCTTCAAGCCAAAGAAGGTTTAGCGTTGCTCAATGGAACCCAAGTCTCCACTGCTTTGGCATTGGCTGGTTACTTTGACGCTCGAAAGTGTTTTGATGCAGCAATCGTTGCCGGTGCAATGTCCGTCGACGCGGCGATGGGAAGTGACACACCGTTTGATCCTCGAATTCACGAGATCAGAAATCATCCGACCCAAATTGAATGTGCGCGCCGTTACCGCGAGCTGTTAAAGGGCAGTCAAATCCGCGAATCACATCGCGATTGCAGCCGCGTCCAGGATCCCTACTCACTTAGATGCCAGCCGCAAGTAATGGGGGCGTGTCTTGAATTGATGAATCATGCTTCAATCGTTCTGTCGCGAGAAGCAAACGCCGTTTCAGACAATCCACTCGTTTTTCACGATGACGATTCGATTCTCTCCGGCGGAAATTTTCACGCGGAGCCAGTTGCGATGGCTGCGGATGAACTCGCCATTGCAATCGCCGAAATTGGTTCGCTCTCTGAACGAAGAATCTCGCTATTGATCGACCGCCACCTGAGCGAATTGCCTTCGTTTTTAGTCAAAGACGGTGGGCTTAATTCAGGGTTCATGATTCCACAAGTAACATCAGCAGCGTTGACCAGCGAAAACAAACATCTGGCAGCGGCGGTCAGTGTCGACAGCTTGCCGACCAGCGCCAACCAGGAAGACCACGTCAGCATGGCCACGTATGCCGGCCGACGACTAAAAGAGATGAACGATAATACCGCGACCATCGTCGCGATTGAATTGCTGGCCGCGTCTCAAGGAATCGATTTCCGCGAGCCGCTCAAAACAAGCCCAAAGCTAAAAGAGGTTCACAACCGAGTCCGAGCGATCGCTCCGTTTTACGACCAAGATCGCCCATTCCACAAAGAGATGGAAGCTGTAAAACAGCAGATCGTGCTTGGCGAATCGGCCCTCTGTTGATTCAACGTTGGAATTTTTTGAAAGGCTGTTTGTGGTATAGTGTAGGCATCGGTGCTTGTCAGAACTAGAAAGATTCAACGTTTGATGCCACGCAGATTCAAAATCTTGAATGTCCGTACTCTGCAAACTACAGTTCATGTCTTCGCGGTCATTGCGTTAGTTTCAGGATCGCTTTTTCCACTTTCAAATCTCACTGGGCAGGAATTCAATTCAACCGACGTTGAGTTCTTTGAGAACAAGATCCGCCCAATTCTGGTCGAACATTGCCTTCAGTGTCATGGAAGCGATGAAAACAAGATCCGCGGCGGACTGCTTTTAACCTCGCGAGAGGAAATGATAAAAGGTGGTGACTCAGGGCCTGCGATCGTGCTCGGCAAGCCAAAAGAAAGCCTCTTGATCAGCAGTGTGCACTACGACGATTTCGAGATGCCTCCCAAGGGCCAGCTTGGTGAGACAGAAATAGCAGCACTGGAAAAGTGGGTTGAAATAGGGGCTCCAGACCCACGCAAATCGTCCGGACTGCCCGCAATTGAAACGATCAACATTGAAGAAGGGCGAAAGTTCTGGTCTTTTCGACCGCGAGAAAAAATTGAACCTCCGTCAGTTCTCAATGGTGAAAACGGCTGGGCCTATTCGCCCATCGATCGCTTTATCAAAAAACAATTAGATGAACAAAACATTCGTCCAGTCGCGGATACCAGTCGCGAAGCTCTACTTCGAAGAGCCTACATTGCTCTGATTGGACTTCCTCCGACGCCAGATCAGATTGCAAAATTCGTCGCCGACCAACGAGAGACTGAGATCGCGTTCGCGTCAGTCGTCGATGAGTTATTGGCCTCTCCTCACTTTGGTGAACGATGGGGTAGGCATTGGTTGGATGTGGCGAGGTTTGCTGAATCCAGCGGCGGCGGTCGAAGCCTGATGTTCAAGGATGCTTGGCGGTTTCGCGACTACGTGATTGCGGCCTACAACGCGGACAAGCCATTTAACTTATTTGTCAAAGAGCAAATTGCTGGCGACCTTCTTCCGTTTAATTCCCATGAGCAAAAAATCGAACAGCTTACCGCGACCGGGCTGTTAGCTCTTGGCCCCACCAACTACGAACAACAGGACAAAGAGCTGCTGCGAATGGAAGTCATCGACGAACAGGTTGATACGGTCGGCCGAGCGTTTATGGGAATGACACTTGGGTGTGCTCGTTGTCACGACCACAAATTCGACCCGATCCCGATGACGGACTACTACGCCATCGCAGGAATTTTCGCCAGCACCCAATCACTTGTCGATGGTAACGTATCAAGTTTCGTTGAGCGGAAACTGGCGACGGAAAAAGAGATCAAGGCGGATACCGTCTATCGCGGCGAGATCGCGGCCCTGACCCAAAAACGAGAACAAGCAAAAAAGCGATTGGAAGAACTGGGCTTTGAAACAGGTGAAAATAAAAGTGGTAAACGACGGCTATCGAAATCGCTGCCCGGAATCGTTGTTGATAACAAGCAGGCGGAATTGACGGGGAACTGGAAAGAGTCGACACATATCGCTTACTTTGTCGACGCCTCTTACATTCATGACGACAACAAAAGAAAGGGTAAAAAACAGGCGATCTTTTCTCCCAAATTTGAATCCGGTGGCCGATACGAAGTCAGAATTTCCTACACTCCTGGAGGAAGCCGTGCCTCCAACGTTCCGGTGACGATCGATCATCAGGACGGTAAAGAAACGATTCTGGTGAACCAGGCAATCACACCTCCGATCAACGATTTGTTTCTTTCACTCGGAGTATTCCGCTTCGAAGCCGACAATCAGTCGACCGTTACGATCTCCAATGAAAACACGAATGGTCATGTGATTGTGGACGCGGTGCAATTCTTGAAGCAGCCAGACGACATCGCGGACAACAATCCTGCCATCAGTGATTCGGACAAGCTTCAAAACGACAAAAACACAAGCGCTCAGAACGTTGACGCTGCACAAACAGATTCGAAAACAAACTCAAACGGCGAAGGCACCAACGACGAATCCAGAAAGCTTCAAAAAGTCTTAGCCTCGCTTGATAGAGAGCTTAAAAAACTCAAATCGAAACCGCCCTCCAAAATCGC
>CAZQQR010000113.1:0-9268 GCA_964595515.1 uncultured Pirellulaceae bacterium | reverse complement strand
CGAGAAAAAGACCCAGAGAACCGACTGCTATGGCGAGCCAATCGACGACGCGTCGACGTTGAAGTCCTTCGTGACTCCATTCTGTTTGTGTCGGGCAGTCTTGACTTGAAACCCGGCGGCCGAACGATTCGCAAAATCACCCAATACGATTTGAGTTATGAGTTTGATACCGTTCGCCGGAGCGTTTACGTTCCTGCATTTCGGAATTCGATGCTGGATATTTTCGAAGCGTTTGATTTTGCCAATCCTAATTTGGTAATTGGCGACCGAAACACCAGCACGCTCCCAACGCAAGCTTTGTTTCTGATGAATTCGCCGATGGTGATTAAGGAATCGCGAAATGCAGCCAAGTTGTTGTTGAAGAATGCCGAAAAATCAAACCAAACGAACCAAGAATTGGTGGAGTTAGCCTATCTGAAAACGCTTGGCCGTCGTGCCAGTGAACAAGAGATTCAACGGTCACTAAAGTACATAGAATCTTTTCATGCGAAATCCAAAGACCAGAAACAGAAGGCTTGGTCTAGTTTTTTCCATGTGTTGTTTGCGAGTTTGGATTTTAGGTATGTGGAATAAGTTTGTGCTGAACAAGGTTGATGCGATCTGGACGAAGTCATGAAAAACCAAGCCTGCAACTACTATGGTCGATTTTCACGACGTGAAATGATTCGCCGAAGCGCTTGTGGTTTCGGAGCTTTGGCGTTGGCTGGTGTCTGCTCTCAATCCAAAGCCGATGACAAAATCAAAACGCTGGTTGAGCGCAGTCCAATGTTTGCCCCTCGGGCAAAACGTGTGATCTTTATATTCATGCAAGGCGGGCCGAGCCATGTCGATACATTTGATTTGAAGCCCGAATTAATTAAACGCGACGGCCAGGAGATCGACTTTAAGGGAGTTCGATTCGGAACCTTTGGAAAAGAGAGCAAGCGAAAACTGCTTAAACCACTTTGGGACTTCAAACGCTACGGAGAATGTGGCCAACCGGTATCGGGGCTTTTTCCGCACATGGCCCAACATGTTGACAAAATGTGCATGATTCACTCGATGCACACGGAAGGCGTCGCCCACGGTCCGAGCACACTATTCATGCACACCGGCGCCACCAATCTGGTTCGTCCGTCTATCGGCAGTTGGATAACTTATGGACTCGGAACGCCCAATCAAAATGTTCCAGGGTTCGTGACGATTAACCCATCTGCGAGCAAAGGTGGCCCGCGAAACTATTCGAATGCTTTTCTTCCTACGATCTTCCAAGGGACCGCCGTTGGAAGGGCAGGGCTTCCCGCCAAAGAGTCCAACATCAAAAACATCTCCAATGAGATTTTGGACAAATCGCTACAGAAAAAGCAATTCGATTTTTTGCAATCGATGAATCAATCACAGCTTGGTCGCTCGCCGCATGATGAACGACTGGAGGCCACCATCGAATCGTATGAGTTGGCTTATCGAATGCAGTTGAATGCGCCCGGGATCATGGATGTCTCGGGCGAAACGGCAGAGACGCTAGAGATGTATGGAATCAACGAAAAAGAGACAGAGGATTTTGGGCATCAGTGTTTGTTGGCACGTCGATTAGCGGAATCAGATGTTCGATATATCCAAGTCAACTACTCGGATGAGTCTTCGACTCCTCGCTGGGACCAACACTCCAACATGCCTTTGCACGAGCAGCACGCAAAACGCGTTGACAAACCGGTTGCTGGTTTGCTGGCGGATCTTGATCGCCGTGGATTGCTGGAGGATACCCTTGTGTGGTGGGGCGGCGAATTTGGACGGACGCCGTTCGCACAAGGAAAAGACGGTCGCGATCACAATCCGCGTGGGTTCACGGTTTGGCTGGCTGGCGGCGGAGTTAAGTCCGGCTATGTTCACGGGGCGACGGATGAGCTTGGCCATCATGCGGTTGAAAACAAAGTTCACATGCACGACTTGCACGCCACGATCCTGCATTTACTCGGGCTTGACCACGAAAAATTGACTTACGAATATGCGGGTAGAAACTTCCGTCTCACGGACGTTGCTGGAAATGTCATCCACGAGTTGCTGGCTTAATTTTTTAGTCACGCCGCTCTCAGGGTTTTCCCTTTTTTACCCCGTTTAGATTTTTCTAGTACGGCAATGCATCCCGATTGGAACGATCAAGATTGCATACGATCAAGGCCGTCCTCAGTTGTTGGCGATCAAGCCAGTCAATCTCACCGGTCGATTCTTCGTTAGGTCAACTTGTTTGGCCCCAAACGTTTTGAAGTCTGGAAATGGGCATGACTGGCGACACTTCGACGACCGACTCAAACTCGATTCGACAACGCATTCTAGATTTGGAAGGGCTGCCACCCTTTCCAGCGACGGCTTCTCAAATTCTTTCGGAATGCCAAAAACCGGAAACGAACGTTCGAACGGTTGTTCAATTGGTCGAATGTGAACAGGCGGTCAGTTCCAAAGTAATTCAGATGGCCAACAGTCCCATGTTTGGAGCGTCTCGGCCAATTGTTTCGATCAACCACGCGATCGTTTTGCTTGGATTCAATACTGTTTCGCAATTGGCGATTTCGATTGCTGCTGGCAGTCTTTTTAAGAACAACGATCCGCAACTCGCGGCCCGTCAAAAACAAACCTTTCGGCAATCGTTAGCCTGTGCAATCACCGCTCGAGCGATGGCCGCTCATGTTGGAACCGCCAACCCTGATGAGGCGTTTTTATGCGGCGTGATGCATGATGTCGGGAAACTGGTTTTATTCGACGTCGCACCGATCGAGTACTGCTCGATTTTAGACGGAGCAACAGAGGACAACACAACAACAGAAGAACAATCAACGTTTGGTATCGACCACGCCGGTGTTGGAAAACGATGTGGCGTGAAGTGGGGATTTCCGTCTCAAATCAATGCTGCCATCGAAGACCATCATCGACCAATGAGCGAGACAGAACAGGCGTTGTCCCAAGTCGTTCTTGCGGGCAATTACTATTCGCGACGTTGGATGATTGGGTCGAACGAACCTCCTCATCAAGCGGAAGTTCTGGAGATCGAAAACGCGATCAACGCCAACGAGATGGCTTCGATCCAGGATCTTTGCAAAGACCAGTTTGAATCGGTTGTCGAAATCTGTGCGGCTTAGATATGAAACACACTTTTTCTTTTGCCACGCTTGGTGTCGTAATCCTAACACCGTTGATTGTCGGCACGATTGGCTACCTCTTCATTGAGGGTTGGCCTTTGCTTGATGCGATGTACATGTCAATCATCACTTTATCAACCGTCGGATACGGCGAGACTCAGGAACTGTCTGAAACAGGCAGGGTATTCACAACGGCTTTGATTGCGATCTCGATGATGTGCATGGCGTTTTGGACTGCGGGTATTACCAGCATTATCGTGGGTGGTGAGCTCACTGGCAAATTTCGAAAACAAAAGGAAGCCAAAATGATTTCTCAATTATCCAATCATACGATCGTTTGCGGCGGCGGCCTGATGGCGAGAACCGTAATCAATCAGCTTTGCCAAGAAGGAAAAGACGTCGTAGCGGTGATGGGAAGTGAAAACGACATCGCGTTGATGCAAAGACTGTATCCGAACTTGCTAATTGTTCACGGTGATCCAAAATCAGAACTGGCACTGGCAGACGCTAACGCAATCAATGCTGATTTCTTGGTTGCAGCGGTGGAGTCCGACTATGACAATCTGTTGATCACAATCACGGGCAAAGGACTGGGAACGGATATCAAGATTATCAGCTGTGCGCAAGGGAATGAGCTGGCGAGCAGAATGCACAAGGTTGGGGCAGACAAAGTCATCTGCCCGTTTGTACTGGGCGGAGAACAAGCCGCAAAGATGATTGCTTGATCTCCGTTTCAACTTCGAGCTCAATTTCGAGGAGCTCTCAACTTCGGGAGCTTCCAAACGTTCCAAACGCCTTTTTGAAGACGCCTTAGACAGTGGCACGAAAAATGTCGATCGTATCCATCGGTGGAATCTTGCCGGTGTGTTCCATTTGATTGGCTTCGACGGCAATTGCGCCAAATCCGTCTCGCAACTCGCCAATGACCTTAAGAGCGTCGTCGAACTTCTGTTCAGCCAAACATTTCAGCACGAAATGCAACAGCCGAGCAACGTTAAAGGCGACTTCATGCTCGTCTGCTTTGAGGCCAGAGTGAATGGCGAGAATTGTTTTTTGCGAATCGACAAAACTCTGAACGTAGGCTCTCTCGTCTCCTGATTCCATTGCTGATTTCGCGTCGCCAATTTTTTCAAAGGCGCGATCGTAAAGCTGAAGGAGCAAGTCGATCCTTGTCCATCCACCAAAAACGTCTTGTTTCTTGTAAGCGCCTAGTTTTTTTGCTGCGTTGCTCATCCGTGATTCATTCCGAAAATAGGTTTTAGATTTTTTGTAAAAGTTGATTCTTAGTTGGCGATTCGATCAAACTACTTACTGGCATTGCTGCTCAGCGTGCTTAGTTGTTGCGTCAGGAAATCACCTGTGGTTCGCAGCTCACTGATAATCGACTCCAAAGCAACGAATTCCGCGATCAAGAATTCTCTTTTGGCGGTAGTGATCTCTTCAACATTGGCGATCGAGTCGTCGATATCCTGAATTCGTATTTCAAAAGCGTCGTCGATGCCTTTCAGGGTTCCATTGTCGGTATCGAGGAACTTGTCGAGCAACTGATCAAGCCGCCCCGAGATCCCCCGGGTTACAGCGATTTCGCCTTCGTTTCCTGCGTGGACCTGATCACTTGAAAGTGTCACTCGAACTTGGAGGTCTGCAGAGAATTCATTGTCAGATTTACCTACAAGAACTCGTCCGTTTCCTGTCGCCTCTTCGGTAACGCCGTCGATAATGAACTCACCGGCGACATTTTGACCGACATCTAACTCAGTTCCGCTGAAACCAAGTGCGCTGGCGGCCGAACCTGAGACACTGGAAAGTTTTGATTTCGTTCCGTAGGTATTGGAGACAATTTCTAACGAACCGGTGTCTGAAAGCGAGACCTCAACACCACGACTCCCAAGTTCACTTGATCCGTTGATCGTGTTTTCCAAATGAACAGCCAACTCTTCATTGGTATACGTGCCATCCTCTAGAGTCAGTGTTTCGCTGACGATACCATCGAGTGTGATTTGAAATTGATTGTTGCTAGAGTCAATGGTCGTTGATCCAGTCAGTGCGTTCGTGCCTGTGATAGTGGCCTGTTCGGCGGCTTGAGTGATGTTGACTTCAATGGCAGATTCGGAGGCGCCGGTTCTGCTGCTTCCTGCGATAAACTCAATCCCAGCGTTGTTCGACGTGGCATTGAGCCCGAAAAGATTGCGAATTTCGTCGGGTTCGATTCCCTCGATTTCTCCATTGAACGCTTTGTCCAGTTTGACACTATCGATTTGCAAGCGCCCCTGAGAACTGATTTCCACGCCGATGGCGGCCAGCCGGTTTGCGCCCGTGGAGAGACCTGGAATCGTGTCAATTGCGAACTGGCGGAGCTGATCTCGCATCTCGTTCACCGAACGATTACCAAGCAGTGGGCTTGCCTGATTCGTTTCTGGATTGAACTGGGTCTGACCGTCAATGAACTCCATGATTGAATTGAATTCAGTCACAAAGTCTCCGATTGCTTCTTTGGCAGACGTGCTATCGGCAGAGACTTTGATGTTGATTGTCTTGTCTGGGTCGGCAGAGACTAAATCAAGAGAGACGTTTTCAATCAAGTCCTCGACTTGATTGGTTGAGTAGCTGGCTGTGATCGCACCGGCACCACTTCCAAGCGTAATCAGGGCGTCGGTTGCTTCTTGGATTGCTGGACCAGAAAAATCAGGCTCCGTTCCCGAGCCAACATCAAAATTGCTGGTGATAGAAACTTCATTGGCAATTCCCGTGTGTTTTGAAGTCAGCAAAAGACGATGCGAGTCGGCGCCTTGATCATAAATAACGCTGGCTGTAACGTCTTCGACTTCTTCGTTGATTGTGTTAGCCAATCCTGCAAGCGTACTATTGTTTTGATCGATCGCAATCGTTTGGGCGGGGCGGTCGCCGACTTTGAAAGTCAATTCGCCGGTTGCAATTCCCGCTGAGGCTGACTCAAATCCTTGGGATCCGACTTGGTGTGAGGTCGCCAATTGGTTTACGGTCAGGCTGTAGGTACCAGTCGCTGCGCTGCTGCTGGCTGCTGCATTGAGAACATCTGTGTCACTGGAAATGGCTTCTTTGACGTCAAACACCGAACTGGACGAACGGTTTAGCCGACCCAGTGTGTTTTGCATGGTCAACAACTGGGCTTCGATGCCCTTGAACGCTGATTGTTGATTCGTAATCTCGGCTTTGCGAGTGCTAAATTTTTCGATCTGTGTTTCTTGAAACCCGAGCAGACTTTCAATAATCGAAGTCGTGTCAAATCCAGATACGATCCCGTCGATGGTAAATGACATATCCCGTCTCGCTAGTTGAGGTTCAGAAAAGAAAAAAGAAGAAGCGTATTGCTACGCTTCTTCTGGGAGATCCAAAGTGTCGCTCTCAAGGAAAGCGACGCCCGGAAGATGTCAATTTACTGAAGAAGTGAAAGGATACCTTGAGAAGTCTGGTTCGCGTTCGAAAGAACCGAAGTTCCCGCTTGAACCAAGATCTGACTGTTAGTGAACTTTGAAATCTCTTCGGCAAAGTCAGTGTCACGAATAACAGACTCAGCGTTCACAGTGTTTTCCAAAGTCGCTCGCATGTTACTCGCGATCGTTTCTAGCGTGTTTGACTGAAACGCACCGAGCGTACCACGAATGTTTGAAATTTCATCGTGAGCAGCATCAATCACAGCCAATGTGTCCTGAGCATTCTCTGCCGATGTGACGTCGATGTCTTCGAGGCTGCTGAAGCTATTGCCTTCGACGCCGACACCAAGCCCTGAAGCAAGCACAGAGTTAACGGCGATTGAAGCCGTCTGGTTTTGGTTGGCACCAATTTGGAATACCAGCGAGTTGTTGGTCACAGTCACGTTGCCTTGAGCACCAGTAACACTCTGTGCCAAGTCAGTAGCATCCGCACCAACTTTAACGGCCAAGCCCTTTGATGCACCAGAATCGCTTGTCAAAATTGCTCCTGAACCAGCGGCAGCAACACCATCAATGGTTCCGGCAATATTGACACCATCATCAGTCGATGCGGTGGTTCCAAAACCAGAACTTGTCGTGGCTGCTGCTGTGTCAGAGACAACAGAGATATTAGCGTTCGCACCGAATTCAGTTGTGTACAATCGAGTTGAACCGGCTGATGCAGGATCGTCTTCGGCGACAACACCCGTTTGGCTAGAGAATTCGTTGATTCGGCTGATCACACCAGCTTGGTCAAGCCCCGAGTTCAGCGTAATACTGACACCGTTAACGGTAAGTGTTTCGTCAGCGGCCAACGTGTTGGCTCCCTGAGCAGAACCGGCAGTCACGTTGGCTCGCTCAGCGACAGTTGTTACTTCCACTGCGTAAGTTCCAGCACTCGTTTGTGCAGAAGATTTGAGGTAAGTCACATCGGGATCGTCTGAAACACCAGAAACGCCGGCTGAACCATCAAGTAGGTTCTTTTCGCCGAACTGTGTGTTGTTTGCGATACGATTGATCGTATCCAAAGCGTTGTCGATTTCAGCTTGGTTCGCAGCGAACGCGTCTTCGTCATTTACCCCGGCGTTGGCACTGTCCAAAGCCAATGATCGAACTTTGACGAGAATACTGCTGATCTCGTTCAAGGCACCTTCAGCAGTCTGAACAACAGAGACAGCTTTCTCTGTGTTGTCGATCGCTTGTCGAAGGCCAGCGATTTGAGCTCGCTGCTTTTCAGAGATAACCAACGCAGCTGGGCCATCGGCACCACGGTTAACTTTGAAACCAGAAGACAAACGCTCAATCGACTTGTTAAGACTGTTCGAAGAACGGGTCAAGTTGTGCTGGGCGTTAAGAGCACCAACATTGTTTGCAAGTGATAAACTCATGATAATAAACTTTCGAGAACTTAAAAAAGGATTGGATCACATCCTTGCCCTTGGTTAGCATCCTTGCCAATCATTGCCGTGTGGAGACTATTAGAGATTTAGAATGGCATCCGCAGTTTCTACAGCTGCCTTCTGACTCAAATATTCGCCCGTCTGAATTTTCAGTTTGATTTCCTGCACGAGAGATTCTCGAACTTCTGCTCCGCCAACCAGCAGAGACGTCAACGCTTCAATCGAATTGGTTTCGATTGCAGGTGACGCACTACCCAGTCCGCTTGCCTTCTGGTCGGAAACATTTCCAGTGGAGGCTTGCGTTCGTTGAGACTGAAGATGTGATCGCAACACATTGCCGCTGTCGTGAATTTTCATTTTCGTGGTCCCATCAAAAATCGGTTTACAAAAACGTTGTCGATGGGTCACGCTTCAACTTGCTAACAAAATCTAAAGAGCCAAATGTTTGCAGGACGAAAAGGTTGTAAGGGAAGGGAAGGTTTTTCCGACAGCACGTTTGAGTGCGATTGAGCAACCGAACTTCTTCTTTTCGAAAGTCCAGTTTTCCCAAGCAATTCACGGCATTTTCAATGTTTCCCAGCAAGGTTGGAATCGCTATTGCCATGATCGCCACGGGCATTGTTAGCGCCGCGATTTACAACTGGTCGCGCCCAACCGAGCAACCAAAAAGGGAATCCCCTACGGTTGCCAGCGAAGCAAACGAACCCCAGAAGGCAAACGAGGGAAACCCCGTATCGGTTCAAATCGCGGAGAGCAAGCCTGAAGATTTGAATGGAAACGTGATGACGCTTGAACTTGATATGAATCAAGTTGAGCTAGGCGACCAGTTCCTTCAAGTCGGCAACTATCGAGACGCCAAACGCGCTTACATCAAAGCAGCCAACGAATTCAAAGGAAACGCGTCTGCTTCATTGCTATTGCGTCTGGCAATTGCAACCGAACAACTTGGCGACATCCCCAACGCTGATCAGCTTTATCAGAAATCAGTAAGGCAATCCAACAGGAGATCGGCGATCCGATTGCTAGGATTGATTGGGGTGGCGAGAGCCTGGCAAAAAGACGGCCAGATTGACCAATCACATGAATTGTTAGCGGAGCTTTTCTTGCGTCACAGTTCCGACCAGAAACTTCATGAAGAAATTCGTTTCCAGATTGCCTACCAACTCACAAGTGTCGTCCAAAACAAATACCTCGCGAGTCAAAACGAGGAAAGCCCTTTACGGGAAATTGAGTTTCATTGGTGTGAACCAAGCATTGATGCGATGCTGGAACTGATTTCAAACCACGATAAATCGAACAAAGT
>CAZQQR010000112.1:0-15633 GCA_964595515.1 uncultured Pirellulaceae bacterium | reverse complement strand
TTTGGAAGCTGATTGACGACATCCCAAACCACCCAAGAGCGTCGCTCAATGAGCCTCCAGCCAACTTTCACCCGTCCCCATCTCAACCTCGATCGGAACGTCCAGCGGCAACGCTGTCTTCATGCATTCTTCGATCACAGGCTTGACCGTATTTTCCTCATCACGATGCATGTCAAACACAAGCTCATCGTGAACCGTCAGTAACATCTTGGTTTTGAAGCCACCGACTCTGAGCGCATTGTGAACCTTGATCATCGCCAGCTTCAGCATATCAGCGGCAGTACCTTGAATCGGACTATTCATCGCTAGCCGCTCGGCGGCGTTCTTTAACGTCCGATTCCGCGAGGTAATATCGCGAAGCTGCCTTCGCCGTCCCGTCTGCGTTTTAACGTATCCGTTCTCCTCGGCGAACTCGATCGTATCATCGATCCACTGTCGCACCCCTGGATACTTTTCGTAGTAATTCTCAATCAGCTGATTGGCTTCTTTTCGAGGAATATTCAAACGCTGTTGAAGCCCAAAACCGCTAATCCCATAGAGGATTCCAAAATTAACCATCTTGGCCTTGGACCGCATCTCTCGATCGACCTCATCCATCTCGACCTTGAACACCCGAGAAGCCGTCGCGGTATGAATGTCCGTATTCGTGTTAAACGCTTCCAGCATTCCCGGATCCTGACTCAGCGCCGCCATGATTCGCAACTCTATCTGCGAATAATCCGCAGCCAAAATCAGATGGTCTTTATCACGCGGCACAAATGCGGCACGGATCTCACGCCCGCGTTCTTTGCGAACGGGAATCGTTTGCAGGTTCGGGTTGTTGGATTGCATCCGACCCGTTGCCGTCCATGTCTGACTGTAGTGCGTGTGAAGCTTGTTCGTTTTCGGATCGACGGAGTTGGGAAGCTGATCCACGTAAACGGATTTGAGTTTCACCGCGTTCCGGTAGTCCAAAACATCGGCCACAATTTCGTGCTTACTGGACAGCCGAACCAATTCTGCTTCTCGCGTCGAATATTGACCAGTCGCCGTCTTCTTTGGTTTTTCTACTAAATTCAAATCCTCATACAACACGATGCCAAGCTGTTTAGGCGAGGCAATATTGAATTCGCGTCCGGCGGCAATGTAAATCTTCTCTTGAAGTGACTCGATATCATTTTCAAGCACCTTCGAGTATTCATTCAGCGCAGCGACATCCAGTCGAATCCCTTCGTACTCCATATCGACCAAGACTGGAATCAAAGGGCACTCAACCTCATAACAAACCTGTGCGACTCCTCGTTTTTCAATATCAGGCTTGATCGCATCTGCCACGCGCAGCGTAATGTCCGCATCCTCACAGGCGTACTCTGCAACAATTTCCACCGGAATGTCACGCATACTTCGCTGCTCTTCGCCTTTTTTCCCAATCAAGTCACTCGTAGGAATCGGCACGTACCCGAGATACAGCTTCGCCAAATAGTCGAGACCATGACGCATCTCAGGTTCCTTCATCGAGTGAGCCAGCATCGTATCTAGCAACTCACCGCGAACGTCAATTCCGTGCCATTTAAGCAACGACAAATCGTATTTTAGATTGTGACCGATCTTGGCAATTTTTTCATTTTCGAAAACGGGCCGAAACTCTTCCAACACCGCGATCGCCATTTCTCGCTCGTCGGGAATCACGACATAAAATGCCTTTTCCGCCTCGAATGAGAACGACATCCCCAGTGGCAACGCAACGCGAGGATCAAGCCCCGTCGTTTCGGTATCAAAACAAAAACGCTCCTGCGCCAAGAGCTTTTTAATCAGCGATGCTCGCCCCTCTTTCGTTTTGACCGTCAAATAATCATGCTTGCTCGATTTGATTGATGTTTCTTTGGGCGGCTCATCATCAAACAAAGTCGCCTGAATTTCCTTTTCACGCTTTTTACGAATCACCTGTTGTCTGGCAGGTGCGGCAGTGAACGACTTTCCAAAAATTCGCTTTCCAATCGAATCAAACTCAAACTCAACCAGCAACGGCTTAAGCTTTTCTTTGTCAAACCCGCTCCACGCCAGCTCATTCAGAACCAATTCATGCGGAACATCGGTTTTAATCGTGACCAGTTCCTTCGAAAGCAACGCCTGGTCCTTGTTCTCTTCAACACGTTCTTTTTGTTTCCCTTTTAATTGATCGGTGTTCTTCAACAGCTCTTCGACTGTTCCGAACTTCGCGATCAATTTTTGGGCTGTCTTGGGACCAATCCCTGGCACGCCGGGAATATTGTCGCTCGCATCTCCCATCAACCCAAGAATGTCGACGACTTGGTCAACTCGTTCGATTTGCCATTTCTCGAGAACCTCTGGAACACCCAACAGCTCGACACTCGACCCCTGTCGGCCCGGTTTATACATTGTCACGCTTTCGCTCACCAACTGCGTGTAGTCTTTGTCGGGGGTGACCATGTAGGTGTCAAAGCCCTCTGATTCTGACTCCTTGGCAAGCGTTCCGATAATATCATCGGCTTCGAAACCCGGCATCCGAATCATCGTGATATCCAGCGCCTCAAAAAGACGATCCACCAACGGAAACTGCTCCGCGATGTCTTCAGGCAGTGCATCGCGTTGGGCTTTGTATTCTGGAAACACCTCGTGTCGAAACGTTGGCTCGCGAGTGTCAAACGCCACTGCCAGATGTGTGGGCTCGTGTTTATTGATGATGTCAATCACCGTGTTGGCCACGCCGAACACCGCCGACGTACATAGCCCACCCGACGTAAACCTCGGAGCGCGGATCAAAGCAAAATGGGCTCGGTAGATAAGCGCCATTGCATCCAACAGGAACAATTTTTTTTCTAACTTCTTTTGTTTAGCCATGGCGGGATTCTAACAGACATCAGGATTAAGTTCAGACTCAAACCGAATTCACTAGCGACCTCAGAGTCCTCGTCGAAAAAGTTTCAGTCGACGAAAAGCTCAAACGTTTTGTCGGCAATCACCTGACCATCCAACGTCAACGTCATTCTCCAATCGCCCAGCTTGTCCGCCACCGGCTCCCAAATCGTATCACCAAGATAGAAATCCCAATCATTGGTTTTCACGTAGACAGTTCCATCGAAAGGCGGTCGGACATTACCATCGGCATCAAGAATTCCCGGGTGAAAAATACAGTAATCCAATTCCTGATTCTTGGCCCGTTTAACATTGACGATAAACCCAAACTCAACGTCAATATCGGCGCGGACCCGCGTTGTAAATTCTTCGATCTTGGGAAGCAGTTTGGAATTTGAATCCCAGTTCGAATATATGCCGAAGCTTCGCATTCGAACTTCTGGTTTTTGTTTCGCCATCACCGCGTTCCAGCCATTCGCCTAAGAAGACGAGACCGAGCTACTCGACCTAGCGTGGTTACCAGGAATCGAACTACTTGATTTACTAAAATAAGTGGCTTCGAATTTTTCCCAATCCGTAGGCTGACTCAAATCGATATTGGGAACGTCCAATGCTTCGCCACGTCCGAAATATTTCTGCCCCGCCGCCGTGTTAAAGATAACCACGCGCTCGTCGACGCCGACTTTGTTTTCTGCGATGAGTTTTTCAAGTCCACCCACACAGGTTGCCGCTTCAGGGCAGATCATAACGCCCTCTGCCATGGCAACGTTTTTCTGGAACTCAATCAACCGACCTTCTTCGACCGCGATTGCTGCCCCGCCACTTTCGCGAACCGTATCAAGCACCATGAAATCGCCCAGCGCCGTCGGCACTCGCATCCCAGACGCAATCGTATGCGCGTTCTCATGCCGAGTCGCAAACCGTTCGCCTTTTTCGAATGCGGTCACCATCGGTTGGCAACCATCTGACTGGACGGCATACATCCGCGGCATGGTTTCGCTGGTCAGGAAACCCATCTCACGAAGTTCCTTAAACGCCTTCCACATCGCGATCAAAGCAGTTCCACCGCCGGTCGGATATAAAATCACGTCAGGCAACTGCCACTGGAATTGCTCAGCCAACTCAAGTCCCATCGTCTTTTTGCCTTCAAGACGATATGGCTCTTTCAAAGTCGAAATATCAAACCAGAGACCATGGTTGTGGCCTTCTCGAATTCGTTTTCCACTTTCATCAATCAAACCGTTGGTTACGAACAACTTGGTACCGCTGTAATAACATTCCGTTTGATTCACGATCGGAGTATCGTGCGGCATGAAACAAACTGATTCCATTCCTGCTCTTGCGGCGTACATCCCCATCGCTCCGCCTGCATTCCCATTGCTCGCCATCGCGATTCGTGTGCGACCAAAGTGTCTCGCCATCGTAGCAGCAAGCGACATTCCTCGACATTTAAAACTGCAGGTCGGAAGCTGTGCCTCGTCTTTGAACCAAACGTGTTTCACTCCCATCCGTTTTGCAAACTCTGGGCACTCAATGATCGGACTCATCGATTCGTTCATGGTCACGGGAACAATCTCGTCACCGATGGGCAACAACTCACGATACCGCCACATGTCTCGCGGACGTGTCTGCAACACCTCTTTGGTCATCACAGACTTGACGCCTTCAAGATCATAACGCGACCAAAGCGGACGGTTTTCGTGCATCGTCTGTTCACAATCGGCCGAAAGCGTAACTGCAGGATCAATAGCGCTTTCGAAATGAGTGATAAATCGTGTCATGTGGAAGAAGCTTCCCTTTTAAGATCAATTTTGCTTACAATCAGGTTGTCGATTGGTTGTTAACAAGTCGGTCGATGGCGAAAGTTTTGCCAATCCCATTCGAATTTTCCATCACCGGTTTCCTAAGAGAACATTGTCGACAAATGAACGCCGAAGAAAACCCGCCAGAGAAAATTGAATCTGCCTCTGAGGCAGTCGAAGCAGATATTTCAAGCGAAAATGGGACTGAACACAACGAGCCAGTCACAGCTCAAATGGCAGAACTTGCCGACGCATGGGATGGCATCGAGGAAAATGATGTTGCCGCTGGTGCGACTGGGGCAGCAATGAATCCCCGTATTCAATTACCCCCTCCGATTGCCAAATCATTAGACAACCTGTCAGCCAAGGGCGGTGCAGTCGGTGCGCTCGTGCTCGGAATCTGGTGCATCATCGGCTCATTTATCACGAACTGGAGTATCCTTAACGGAATCCTCGGATTGTTGCTGGGAATCTGGGGGCTGACTTCAGCCAAAAAAACGACGGCTTGGGTTGGCATTATTTGCTGCCTGATCGGCATGTCGATGAGCCTGCTCCAAGTCAGCGACTTGATCAGCACGTACATGAATGCGATCGAAGAGCCACAGTTTTAGACAGTGGACCGATGCTTGGGCTTGGTGCAGCGAACCGATCAGCGGTTGCGGCCGATAGCAGCAGGCGATCTCGACTGCGTTGAGTTTTTTAATTAGCTCACGTGCTCACGTCCGTCTCGTCCCAAGCAACTCCCGGTGAAAGTGCCCATGTCAAAGGTTGACGTCGTTCATGCATCAACCCGCCGTGTGCCACTTTGCTGGTACGGACTGAATTGTGAGCACAGTAAAGCAAGTCTTCCAGCGCGATCACAGTTTCGACCCGGCGAAGCTTCGTTTCGGCCATCAACTGATCAAACGATTTTTCCAATCCATCCAACAACTTGTCTCTGATCGGACCTAGTACTTCGCTACCAACTTGCTGAGCACTAACGTTTGGCGTCGGTGAAAAACTCAGCAGCCAAGCCAAGCTCCAGATGTTCTCCATGATCCAGCCAGCCTCGGAAACGAATTGCCCGACGTTAGCTCGATCGGATTTGATCCAGCTAATCTCTTTTCCGCTAAAAGCTTTCGCCCCAAGTCCATTGGTAGATAAATAGCCTTTGACTTGCTCGCTGGAGATGACTTCTGGCGGGGCACACACCCAAGCCGTTGTTACAAACGAAGCCATCAATCGCTTCACGATTTCTGCTTTGGGACGCAGCTGATTTGCAAGTCGTTGCTCAGCAGTTGGCATCCAATCGGCTGCCTTCATTCCAATTTCAGACAATCGCTTCAAGTGAATTTGACGTATCTGCTGCGAGACTTTTGGAAGCGTATCGATCGTGAATTTGGCTGTTACTTTCAACACCGAATTGATCCATTGGACACCTTCGACGATCGACATATCCTTCATTTCGCTATCCGCGACCTCTGGATCCGCATCTTGTCCAAGAGATATGGCTTGTCTCGATTGGATTTCAACTCCTAGATAGTTAACGCGTGATTTTTTGGCAGCCTTAGCAAGCTTTTTGTGAAGGTTCGCGAGCTGCGGTTCAGATAACTTTGTCCGGCATCCAAACTTGATAGAAACAGCCTGTTGTTTACCGACAGATCCAATCAAAAACTCAGCCTCAACATCGTCTTCCGTTAGATTGGTTTCGTTCAAAAAAGCTGCCCCGATGGACTGTGTTACGCCTTCGGCGTCTTTACAGATTCCTTCGAAGGAAAACTCCCACTGGGCAGGGAGCATTCTCAAATCGGTGTCGGCGAACGCATTGGTGTAGAGGAAAAGCTCCTCCGCATCCAAGCGACGATCCTTGAGATAAAAGGTACAGCCGTCGTAAATCAGTCGATGTTTGCCCGACATGGCAACGAACTGTTTGTGGGCAGCAACGATTTCGGTTTTCGTCATTACGCGGCGAAAAGAAAAACTGATTGTCGTGATAAACCGGCCATCATCGTTTTGTTCAACACTTACTTCATGTTTGGGAGCCAGCCAAAGATCGAATCGGTCCCCAATTTCATTGGAGAATTCGTCAATCGCTTTTTGCAAGCGGTCTTCAGGAAGCTGCCGATCAATGAACCAGGAAAAACACCAATACTGTTTTACCGAAGTGGAATCACGCCCCATCTTCTCTCGCATCGTCCGAAACATTTTTTCAGCTTCGGCAGCGAAATCTCTTTTTGCTGTTGTCATCTGCCGATCTCAAAACGTGGAAGTAGCTCTTCGGGCGCCACTATTGTCGACGAGATCCGGGGAAATTTCAACTTTTTCCACTTACGCGATCCTTATGAAGCGGTGTGTTGTCCTCGTGACCAAGTCCACCCAGCGGACCGAAACACCAACCCCATCCATACCGTCGCCAGGCTCGATGTCGCAACCACACGAACCATAGTTACAGACATCCCCCAACTTCCAATCACATCACGGATCGTCGTATTCCCCGTGACGAATTGGTAAACGGGCTCCATTACTAACGCCATTAACAGGATTGAAAAGACCAACATTTTGGTTCCATACAATTTGCGTCCCGACATCCCCAACCACCAAGCCGATCCTTGAATGAAACAAGCGATTACCAGAACACTGATTCCGTCGAGTATATGCTTCATGTCACCCAATGACGCCTTCAAACTTGGCAACAGTGGATTCATGGTCGCAAACACCAAAGCCGCTCCCGCCACCAATAAGAACATATCCTTGATCGTGATCGTCAACGTGTTCTGTAGCCTTTCCTTTGGAGTACTCGTGTGGTCCAACACAACCGATTCATCCACTGGCGCCCAGAGCCTAAAACCAAATCGCCGAAACACTAAACATCCGAAAAGATAGAGGAACACTGGCACCAGCATTTGAACCAGACCAAGAATGACTTGATTGAGATCCTTTGAAAAAGAAAATGTTACTGCGGCAAACAACAATGCGGCCGTGACAACCAAAGGCAAAGCCCTGATGACGATACGCTGACGCGAATGGACCATCCAAATAGTCGATATCAACAGCCAAGCGTAGATCACACCTTGAGCATACTGAATTGGTCCTCTCCCTAAATCCAACGAGTCGCCGACAAACTTTGTCCGCAGAATAAACACCAATGCAGGTACGCCGCCAAGAACAACGATCGTTCCCCAAACACTCAGGGCGCTCGAACCCGTTTCGCGAATCCAAAACAATGACCAGATAACAAACATCAAAATCGACCCAACCAAAATTGGCACGACCCACCAATACAGAGACCAAGATTGCATGACGGACCCATCCTTGGTCGCGATTCTTTGGATCGTCATTCCCCAATTAGGAGATAGCGTTAAGACCGATTCGTTGTCGAGAAACTCAACCAAAGTAAATCGTTCAAGCCGTGAAACAACCTTGTTCTGCGCTTTGTCAATCAGCACCGCAACATTGTGCTGATTGCCTTCTCGATGATAAGCCAACCATAGCTTGTCATTTGCCGAACTATCAGCAAGCGAGAATTTGCCCTCAGGTAACCGAATCCATGTTTTCGTTTTCAAATCGAAATATCGCCGTGATTCAGGTAGATCGATCCAAAACTGATTGCCATAAAATGCCCACGACTGCAACACGGGATCCATCCCCTTCAAAAGCGGAACGGAATCAAGCAAACACCCATCAACTCCAGAGTAGTACTCAATGCTGTTTGCATTTGGATTCAAAACCACAATCTTGTCTCCTACCAGCGAGACAGATATTCTCGGATCCAATGGATTAATAGCTGCTCGAACCGTCGCGGTGAGAACTGGTATTCCCTGGTCATCAATCTCAAACATCTCAACATTGAGAAAAACGGGAGGAGGAGGTACGAGAAAATTGATGCGAAAAAATCGGTTAGATTCTCCAATGCGAATCGGAGCATCACACCAACAATTGCTCACGCTATCAATCTGGACCAACTCCGCCGCTGGCGCGTTGGCGTCTAGACACCAAAGTCTCGCCCGGTCCATGCCAACAAGAAATCGGTCTCCGATCAATGTCGGCTGCACGGGAAACTGAAATTCAATTTCACTTTCGGTTTTACCACTTTCCAAATCGCGGTTTACGAGCTTCCATTGGCGATCGCCTTCGCAACGGACAACTCCGCTGGATTGTCCGTTCCATCGAGCCCGATTTTGAGCAGAAGTCTCAATATCGTCGGTCGAGATAGCCCCGGTTGAAACATCAAAGGTTTGGGATTGTGTCCAGTCGCTCCAACTATAGCCCTGACAACTAATCACGGCTGTCTGAGATTTTTCATAAACAGAAAATCCGAATCCACCGCCAGAAAGATATGACATCGGAATTTGAAAAATCAAATACAACCAGATTGCCAAAATGGGAAGCAGACATAATCCCAGAACAATTATTGAGTTTACTGTTCTCTTTTTTGGCACCCCACTCATGCGTCGATTGTAAAACAAAAATCGTCTTCAATCAAAAGAACATCGCCGATTGCAAACTCTACAACTGCGTCAACTTGAACCTAGTTCGATTTCAAGAATTGCTCGATTACAGTAGAAGTTGCCTTTGCCATCGTTGTTGCATTGCGATGTTCGTGAACATATCGCTTGCCGTTTTCACCAAGCTCAATCCTTCTTTGATCGTCGCCTAAGATATCAATCCAGCAATCCACAAGCTTAGAAAGATTCCCTGGAGGATAGAGCAAACCTCCGCCTGATGGCTTGACCAACTCTGGGAACGATCCATGATCAGGCAGAACGACCGGAACCCCACTGGCAAGTGCTTCCAGTGCATACAGACCTTTGGGCTCCAAGAACTCAGTTGGCACCGTCAACACATCGATCGACTTGAACAGATCCAGTTTCTCTTCTCGATCAATCGCGCCCAAATACTCGTAGGCACTAGCCAAGCCCGCTGCTTCAAGCTTCTCCCATTGCTTACTCGCGTAGGCTTCGTTTTCTTTGCTCAACCAGCCCGCGATTTTTAAACGAAAATGACCTGTGTCCGGGCGAGACCGAAGCTCAATAAACGCGTCAACTAAATGATGAAGCCCTTTTTCAACAGCCAACCTCGCCATGTACCCAATCGTTCGAACCTCCGTTGGTTGACGTTGGAAATTTAGAAACGACTCAAAGTCCTTCGTTTCCAATCCCAACGGCGTGACGTGTATTTTTTCCAGCGGAATCCCGAAGTACTCACTCATGTAGCGCTTAAAAAATTTACTCTGAACGACGAATCCATCCACCAGCGGAACAAGTTCTTTGATACGGTTAATGCAGTTGGTATGAAAAGGCTCGATTAAACTGTCCAAAAATACGTCATCGCCTTGAAGCGTCACCAAAATGGGAACATCAAATTCACGCTTGATATCTTCGATGCATCCGCCAATTAACACGTTGGAAAAAATGATTAGTTCAGGTTTGGAGAGCTTCAACCACTTGCAAAGCTTCGCGACTTCCTTCGCTTGATTGCCCTTTGAGCCTTTAAGCATCGAGAACGCGAGGTTACCCAATAATTTCGCATCAGTTTCCATCGCATTGGATGTCACTTTGCGAATCAGCCAAGGTGAATCAAGGAACCGATCCAAAAAAGCTGGAACGTATTTCAGCAATGGGATTTTTTGTTGCAAGTAAACGTTGATTCCGCCAAACAGAACTTGATCAACGCTGAAGTTCGCTTCGTCCGTTCGAATCGGCGTATAAGTCGGAACCAATTGAATGTTCCACCCATGATCCGATAGCGCACGCGACAATGCGTTGTCGTGCATGCAGCTACCGCAAAACATCCCACCTGCACCGGCAGTTAGGTAGAGAATTTTTGAATCGGGATTTGGCATAAGCGAACGCTCGCCTCTAGCTCAACAATGCCGCTGCATGCTTGGACTGACAATTAGCGATGATCGTACTACAGACTTCCTCAGCCTGCTCGCCAGTCAGAGTTGCTTCGGAAGAACGCATGACGACCGAAAGCAACAGTCGTTTCTTACCGGGGCCATCTTTTTTCTCACTTCGAAACGTTTCCCGATACTGAACCGATTCAAGCAATTCACCCGCTGAATCCCGGACCGTCGATTCAAGATCTGCCCAGCGGACCGCATCGTCGACGACAAAATTGAAGTCACGACTGATGGCCGGAAATGTGCTGACGCTCTGGTATTTTGGAATCATTACGGCAATTGATTCGAGAACCGCCAGATCCAGTTCTGCTACAATCGCATCAGATCGCAATCCAAACTTCTTGGCAGCTGATTTGGAAACTTTTCCAATCCAACCAAGCAACTGATCTCCGATTTTCATCTCACCAGACAAACTTGGATCCAGCAGATCATGCTTACATTCGACCAACGTCACCTCATCGGTGGGCGAGATCGTCTGCACCACAGTCTCAACCACGCCTTTTACTGAATAAAAATCGTTGCCGCTGACAACGGCCAATTTGATCGGCTGATCAGGGATTTGATCTTCGCCTTTGGAAAGATAAACCTTTGCCGTTTCGAACAGGCTCGCATCATGATTCGAACGATATTCGTTGATTCGGCGAACTTCCATCAGACTTGGAACCAAACTACGCCGCAGTAAATTGACCGCGCCAATGTTTTTCGAATACTCTTCCAATACGCCCAACATCGGCTGACTACTTTCAAGCGGCGCTGCATCAGTCCAAGGGCTGTAGGCATCCGACCACGGTTGCGGCACAAGACTTGGAGTGACCGCTTCGTCGTAGCCGGCACTCATCAGCACGGCACGCACTTTGTCAATTACACGATCTGCTTTGGGACGATGCGACGCAGCCATGGGTACGTTGACGTTGTCGGGGATTTTGTCGAAGCCATAAATTCGACCAACCTCCTCCACCAAATCTGACTCTCGCGTTAAGTCTTTTCGCCATGACGGTGGAATCGCAGTTACCGAGTCATCGTCTTTGGATTTAATTTGCAGTCCAAGTTTCTCCAATGACTGACTGACAAATTCAGTCGGAATCTCAATTCCAAGCAAGCGTTTGAGTTGCGAGTAACGAAGCTTCACTGGCGAGCACGCTGCAGGTTGTTGCCCGACGTCAATGACACCTTCCAACAACTCGCCACCAGCCATTTCCAAAATTAACTCGCAGACGCGACGACTGGCCCAATCAAGATTCGCAGAGTCAATGTTTCGCTCAAATCGAAAAGATGAAGGACTGTGGAGTTTTAGCCTTCTCGCGGTGTTGCGCACCGACAGCTGATCAAAATAGGCGGCTTCGATCAGCACATCTGTCGTCGATTCAGAGACTTCAGAGTCCGCACCACCCATCACGCCACCGAGTGCGACGGATGTTTTCGAATCTGCGATCACACACATGCCTGACTCAAGCGAGTAGTTCTTATGATCGATTGCTTCGAATTCTTCTTTGTCATTTGCCGACCGAACAATAATCTGGCCATCGTTGATTTTGGCAAAATCAAAAGCATGCAGAGGCTGCCCGCACTCCAGCATCACGTAGTTCGTGGCATCTACGACGTTGTTGACCACACCAATCCCAAGTGTTTCCAACCGGCTTTGCATCCACTCGGGGCTTGGCCCAATCTTCACACCTTTAATCAGGCGAGCGGTGTAACGAAAACATGTATCGGCCGCCTCGATTTCAACACGGCAATGATCGTTAATCGAAGTATCGCTGGTAGCCGGTTGAGGGTTGGGAACATTGAGCGGAATGTCGTAGAGTGCGGCGATCTCACGCGCGACACCAATGTGACCGAGACAATCCGCCCGGTTGCTGGTGACCTCAAGATCAATCGCCTGGTCACTGCCCATCGGCTGTGTACCCTCGTGGTTCAAACCGGACATCGTCAAACGATCCACAAGGTCGTCGTGCGACATGCCCAGCTCGACGTACTCTTTTAGCCAATCCCAGGAAACAATCATTTTGATTCGTTGTTGTTAGTTTGAATTTCAGAACGTGATATACAAAATTCGGGCCAGTCTTCCACCGATCGCAAAGCGAAATTTAGAACTGGCGCAAGAACCGGACATCGTTAGTGAACAGATAGCGGATATCGGTGATCTGATGCCGAATCATACATAGCCGCTCAATTCCCAAACCGAACGCGAATCCACTGACTTTTTCTGGATCGTAACCAACGGCACGCAACACGTTCGGATCGACGACACCTGCACCACCAAACTCAACCCATTTTCCGTCCCAGTAATAATCCGCTTCGACGCTTGGTTCGGTGAACGGGAAAAACGATGGGCGAATCCGAATTGGGACTTCGTTGCCAAGATAGTTTGACGCGAACAGTTTCAAAACAGTTTTCAAATCCGCCAACGTCACGTCTTTGTCGATCATCAGTCCTTCGATTTGATGGAACATCGGATAGTGCGACCAGTCGGCAGTGTCAGGCCGATACACACGGCCTAGCGAGACGATTCGAACTGGTGGGACCTGTTTTTCCATCACACGAATTTGAACCGTGCTGGTTTGGGTTCGCATCAACAGTGGATTGTCAGACACAGCAGCGATTTTTGGGCCGCCTTTTTTGAGGCCGCCTTGGGACTGGGCGACGGACAGGTAAAAATTATCCAGCGGGTCACGCGCTGGGTGAGACTTGGGAATATTAAGTGCGACGAAGTTATGGTACTCGTCCTCAATTTCCGGCCCCTCGGCTGGCGTGAAACCCAATCGCCCCATGATGTCCTTGAGTTCGTTAATAGTCTGGGTAATCGGATGCAAACGCCCAAGGTGGAATCTTGCGCCAGGCAGGGTTGGATCAATTTGCGGATCGCGCGCGTCCGCAGTTTCGCCGCCCAGCAATCTTTGTTGAGCATCATCGAACGCTTTTTGAATTGCTTTTTTAACCGCGTTTAGTTTCAGACCTGCTTCTTTTTTGCTCTCGCCAGGAACAGAGCCCATGTTTTTCTGGACAGCCTTGAGTCTCCCCTTTTTCGCCCCCAAAAATTCGACACGCGCCTCATCTAACGAAACTGCATTTGCGGCGGAAGAGAATTTTTCGGTCGCTGCTTGAGAAAGTTCATCAAGCTGTTGGACGAATTCTTGGATCGACATGGCATTCATGCTGTTTGGACAACAAAGTAACAATCGGTGTTCGTGAAAATCCCGACCAACCAAAATACGGTGAGGACACATCCTATTTGGGCGGGTTTAGTCTATAGAAAAAGGAAGACAACTGGTCCCGTTGTCTTCCTTTAATGTATCAGGTTGCAAATCTCGTTGCGTGTCGCGAAAACGACAAACGCTCTAAGCGGCCAGTGACTCTTTGACAGATTCGCAAATCGCATCAAAACCGGCTGGATCGCAAATCGCAATTTCAGAAAGTGACTTTCGATCCAACTCGATCTGAGCTTTGTGAAGACCGTGAATAAACTCGCTGTATCGCAGACCACGCATCCGGCAAGCCGCATTGATTCGAGTGATCCACAAACGCCGATAGGTCCGTTTTTTGACACGTCGATCGCGGAATGCAAACACACCAGCTCGAACCAGTGTTTCTTTCACTGTTCGAATCATGTTGCGGCGACCGCCGCGATAACCTTTGGCTCGTTTGAAAAGCCGACGTTTGGCCTTGGTGCGAGCTGCACCTTTTGAAGTACGCATTGTTAACCTTTTGTTTTGCTAAACAGGCCTCAAACTAATCGTTTGATGTTGTCTGCCCATCAAAGCACACGAGAGGACTCGTCTGATTTAGTAGCTGTATTTCCCAAGAGACTTTACGATTGATTTCACCATGCACTGATCGAGCAAAGTTCCACCTCGTAGATTACGCGTCCGCTTGGCACTCATTCGAACGTTTCGGTGAGACTTTCCGGCAGCTCGGTGTTTCACCTTGCCAGTGGCAGTCAATCGAAATCGTTTCTTCGTTGCTTTGTGGGTCTTGAGTTTGTTACCCATGAATCACCGTCAATTCGTCTATGTACGTTACGCGTCCCGAAAATTCGGATACCTCCAGACTATCGACCGGAGACAAAAACGCCTTCAACTTGAATCGCGGATTCTAAGCGTAAACCCCGTATGTTTAAAGGGCTATTCACTGAATGTTTTCCAGTATTCCCGAGTAATCGCGGGTGAAATCACATTTTTGGCCGTCACGCTGATCACGAGCCAAAATTGACAAGTTCGTCTAAGGTTCCTCTATCGGCGTCAAAGTCATCCCACCGCTTGCTCGAATGCTGACCTGGTAAGTCTTGCCTTCAATGGGCTTCACGTACCCAGCCAAACCGTGGCTGGCTCGAATACCGAGCTCTTGTTGGAGGTAACTGTCATTGCTGACTTTCCAAAAATCACCCCATATCTTTTGCTCAAAATCCCGCTTGGTGTTGTCGTTGTAAATTCCAGGCGCTGGACTGTCTTGGGACGCGACATCCAGTTTTTGACCATCAACCGGTTTTTCTTGATCGCCATAGATGCTTTTAAACACATAAAGCGAAGCAGCTCGGAGTTCGTCCGCGTCTTCGACGTACTTGTCATCGAAAGAAACAATCCATCCGTCAACATAAAGCTTCTCACCACGAATGGTAAAGTTCCGACTGATCCCGATTGGTCGGTCATCCTTGTCGACTTCAGTGAACTGGACTTCCATAAAAGGGCCTTCGTCGTCTTTTGACTTTTCGATCACCGTCACATTCGCGATTCTTCGATCAACCTTTAAGAGCTTCATCGACGTCTCAAGGCGCTCGTTGATCTTTCGGGTCGCCAGAAGAGCCTTTTCTGAAACTTGTAGGGCCTCTTCTTGCCGCTCAAACTCAAGCTTCATCTCTTCTAGATCAGCTATCGCCTGCTTAGCCATCGCCCCTGGCTTGATGTAATTCGTGTAGCCAAACCATCCGAAAAAACCGAGACCGCCAACTAACCCTAGTGCGAGAACGGTTCGCACTGCACTATTGATCGTTTTAACTTTGTTCATCAAGTCGGACATGGATTCACTCAGAGTAAGATTGGTGCCGAGCAACTGCGTCGTTAGTCGATTCTATGGTTCAATCGACTAAAAAAGCAAAGC
>CAZQQR010000111.1:6599-15665 GCA_964595515.1 uncultured Pirellulaceae bacterium | reverse complement strand
GATGAAGCTTTGGCAAAAATTCGATGACGTTGAGCTCTTGAGATCTTCCAAAATCGAACCTACTTCAGAATCAAAACCTTCTTCAGAATCAAGCCTTTTTCCAGAATCAAAACCTTTAGCAGCAATACCGTCAATGAATTGAGTTCAGCTATTGTTGGAGAGCCTTTCATGAACATACTCTTCCGCTGGGAGAGTCGCCGTCAGCGGAAGAGAGGGTTTTGATTTGAATTGCAACAAGAATCGTTAGCCGCACCCAAAGCCAAGCCCTCCCCGTGCCTGAGGCACGACCCTCCCGCAAGCGAGAGGGTTTTGGTTGTCGGCTGAGATTCATCAAAAGGTTGCAATCAACTGAAGGCCAAGGTCTGGAAACAGCAGGTCGGGCGCGTGGCGCTGTACCTTTTGGATGCGGACATCGAGGGCGAGCCCGCGAAAATCGCCGAACGAAGCATCGAACAGCACAAAGCCGCTGAGTTTACAGCGGAGCTTCGGTTCATTCCGCGAATTTCATTTGCCTTTTACGTTAATGCTGAACGAATTTTTCAGTTAGACCAACTCCGAGAATCAAAGAAAAGGAATCCGATGCGTACGTACCTTGCAATTTTTATCATGTTGTTTTCGTCAGTCGCAGCCGGTCAAAACTTTACCCAGTTTCGGGGTGAAGGAGGGCGTGGCGTTTCCGAAGCAACGATTCCCAGCGAAATATCCGTCGAGAAGAACTTGGATTGGACAACTAAAATCGAAGGTGGCGGGTGGTCGCAGCCCGTTTTATGGGACGGCAAAATTTATCTGACTTCCGCGATCGCTGCCAACGGCTTTGTGCCCAAGAACTTTGCCGGTGGCGTTCGAATGCCGCAAAGCATGGGAGGCGGTTCCAAAGCGCCTGACTACGAGGTCGAATGGAAAGTCATTTGCCTCGATGAGAAAACAGGCGAAAGTTTGTGGCATGAATCAGTCAAAACCCAAAAGCCTAAATTTGGGATTCATCCCTCAAATTCGTACGCGACGGAGACACCTGCCGTTGATTCTGAAGGAGTGTACGCCTATTTCGGCGCGATCGGCGCTGTGGTCGCTTTTTCCCACGATGGCAAATTAAAATGGCAAAAAGAAGTCGGAACCTTCAAGACTGGAAACGATTTTGGAACGGGTAGTTCGATTGCGATTCATGACGGAAAGATTTTCGTCCAGTCGTTGAGTGAAGAGAGTAGCGACATCTGGTGTTTCAATAATTCCAATGGGGATGTCGTTTGGAAAAAGGCTCGCGACGCAGCGGGAACGTCTTGGAGCACGCCCGTGATCTGGAAGAATGACCAACGCGTTGAGTTGGTGGTCTCCGGTGGGATGCAAATCCAAAGCTTTGACCCGAGTACCGGAGCGGACAACTGGATTGTCAGTAAAGTCAAATCGGCGACCGCGTGTTCGGTTTGCGTTGACGACAAACACATCTACTTTGGCGGCAGTGACCCAATGTCCAAGGGCCCATTGTTCGCGGTCAGTCCGGGCGGCACGGGAACAATCGAACCCAAAAGAACCAACCAGACTTTTGAAAGTTGCAGTTGGCGTGTCCCACGGAGTGGCCCTGGAATGGCCAGCCCCGTTTCTAATGGCCAGTATCTCTACATCGTGGATCGGAACATTCTTCGATGCCACGAGGCAAGCACTGGAAAAGAAGTTTACAAAGAACGAATGCCCGGGCTCTCAATGGTGGTTGCTTGCCCTCTCGTTGTAGGAGACAAAGTCGTATTGGTTGACGAGGACGGTAAAATTGGGATGACAACCGTTGGTCCTGAATTCAAGTTCCAAAAAATTGGAGACTTGGAAGATACCGTCTGGTCCAGCCCGGGCGTTTCAAAGGATGCCCTTTATGTTCGTGGCGTCAAAGGCCTTTACCGAATCGGATTTCACCAAAAAAAGCCGGATGAGTCTATCGATTAAGTCATTGTCTCGATTAAGTCATTGCCGAACTGCGGCCTCACCCCCAAAATTGGTTTCATCGAACGATGTCTGATGATGACGTTACTGCTTACCACGAAGCCGGTCATGCTGTGATGGGTGTGTATCTCGGTGGCCAAGTCAAACGAGTTTGCTTGGCGCCCGAAAGCAGCGTTGATCAAAATGAAGACTTCCCAAGTTATGGCGACACCGTTATCGCTTGGCCCGTTTCTCAATTCACTGATCAACAACACGCAGAGCGCGAAATCCGAACGGCGTTGGCTGGTCCTGTGTGCGAAATGATTTACAGCGGCAATGACGTTGAAGTGTTGACTCATGCCGAGACAGCTGCGGACTGGCATATTGCCACTGAGCGCGTAAAGTCCATGATCGCTGAGCCCGAAAAACAAGTCGCTTACCTTTCTCGCTCACTGGTCGAGTTGGTGGACTTCTTTAAAGACGACTCGCTCTGGGCCGCGGTTTCAGCGCTGGCCGATGAACTCCAAGTTCATGACGAACTGGAATCCGACATGATTCACGCGACCGTCGGATTTTGGTTACGCCGCCGTTGAGACGATCCGCTTGCGTCAGCATGCTTTGGCAAGCTTGAAACACCGCACTCACGGGTAGCCTTAGTTTGGCTAAGGAACAAACGTAACAGCAACAAACGTAGAAGGAACAAATGCAACCAAGGACAAACGTAGCGGACGCCGTCTAGACTTCCGAACATTCCTTCGCGGCTGACAGAACTCTCGACGAGTTCTGCTACCTACCCAACCAACCGATCCTCGGTGCTACCGTTATCGCTTGACACCTTCAAAACTGAACGTGATTGCGACTTTATCTCCGACTTGACCAAGCATCTTTTTCATCCCAAACTCGCTTCTCTTGATTTCAAACTTGGTAAAGTAGCCGGCTCTTTGTTTTCCAAAAGGGCCGCTGCCGACTCCAATTTCTCGAACCGACAACGTGAGAGGTTTGGAAACGCCCAACATTGTCAATTCTCCGATGACTTCTAAAGTCCCCTTTGCACTGCCGGTACGAATTTCATTCGTCTTGAATTCAATTTCGGCGAACTGATCGGTGTTGAAAAACTCTGGCCCGCGAAGATGCTTGTCCCGATCATCATTGTTGGTATCAACACTGTTGGCGTCGATTTTGAAATTGAAGCCTTTCGAAGTAACCTTCCCTCCGTCTAAAGCAAAACTTCCTGAACATTGATTGAACCGACCATAGGTGAAACTCAACCCGAAATGCTGCACGGCAAACACCACGGATGTGTGTGCGTTATCAAGATCGTAAATATCGCCAACTGGTAGTTCTTGTTCCACCGGAACAAGCGATTCCAGCGATTGAAAACCATCGGCGGAATTGATACCGCAAATCGTTGCGGTCAAGAAAACAATTCCAAAACAAATTGCTCGAGCATTTCTACCCATCACGTGCACTCCAGAGATTTTCCAAGTTATTCCGGCTGGAGTCGTATCAAGATTCGAAGTCACTGACAATGCCACTCAGGTATGCATCAATAATGTAAGCTGATTCGCGGATGGAACTAGCGATAACTACTCTTAAAACATCTCGCGAACTACCTCACGAGGGACCGTGAAACCAAACCTGATCAAGGGTATATTCTAGACCTGAATTATTTAATTCAGCCACTCGATCACATACCACTTCGTCCCCGAGGCTATACAAAAATGAAGTCGTACACGCTGCTACTTATGTTCTTGACACTCTTGATTGGAAATGCAGTTTCTGCTCAAGAATCTGAGACTGCAAAGACAGAAGAGACCCCCGCTCCTGTCAAAAGAATGTCGCCGGAACTGCTTTGGAAACTGGGAAGACTGGGAAGCACTGTGTCGTCGCCTGACGGCTCGCAAGTCGCTTATGTCGTTCGTCGATACGTTTTGTCGGAAGACAAGGGAACTTCGACCCTTCATGTTCTCAATGTATCCGACGGTTCGTCTTCAAATGTCCTTGATGAATGGAGCTCAATTGGAGCACTTGACTGGATGACAACCAAAGATGGTGACCGACTATTTTTCGAAGGCACAGCTCCAAAGCCTAAAGACGAAGATGCCGAGTCTCCTTCTAGTCAGGCTTGGTCGTTGAACGTCGCCACTGGTGAAGCGACACAACTCACGAAGGAAGAAGACGGAATCGCAAACTTGAAAGTCGCACCGGGCGGAACCAAACTTGCCTACACGCTAGATATCAAGCTCGACGACGAAGTTACCGACGTATTCAAAGACCTTCCCAAAGCCGAAGCTCGTATCATCGACGGACTGATGTACCGGCACTGGAACGCTTGGCACGATTTCAAATACTCGCATTTGCATGTTGCGACGATCGGCGAGGACGGAAAAGCTGGCGAGGCGATTGATTTGATGGAAGGAATCAAGGCTGATTGCCCAGTTCCTCCCTTTGGTGGTAGCGAGCAATTTAACTGGTCACCTGACGGAACAGAGATCGCTTACACACTCAAAAATGTCGACGACTGGGCAGAGTCCACTAACAGCGACGTTTATCTGATCACTGCCGACGGCAAGAGCGAGCCTCGAAATATTTCAGAGAACAACAAAGGTTATGACAACAACCCGGTGTACTCTCCAGATGGAAAGTATCTCGTCTATAGTTCGATGCAACGGGCTGGGTTTGAGTCTGACCGAAACCGAATTATTTTAGTCGACCGCGAGACAGGAGCTTCACGCGATTTGACTGCAGGTCTGGATCAGACGACCCACAATGCGACTTGGATGCCGGACTCGAAAGCTCTCGTGTTTGAATCCGAGCAAAAGGGAACAAATCAGCTTTTCAAAATTGAAGTTGAGAACAGCACCACAACTCCCGTCAGCAAAGGCCGTTATAACTGGCACGTCATCGGATTTTTGAACGATGGTAAGACCGCTTTGACAACCAGAACCAGCATGCTCCGGCCTGCCGAACTTCATCAACTTTCGATGGCTGATGGCACAGACAAAGTGCTTTCAAAAATCAATGATGACATTTACGAGCATCTTGAACTTCCAAAAATTGAAGAACGATATGTGGAAGCGACGGATGGCAAGAAAATTCATTGCTGGGTGATTCACCCACCTGACTTCAACGCGACTGACGCCAAGAAGTGGCCACTATTGACGTATTGTCAGGGCGGCCCTCAAGGACAAATTGGACAATGGTTTTCCTATCGTTGGAATTTCCATCTCATGGCAGCCCAAGGCTACGTTGTGGTTGCTCCGAACCGACGAGGTCTCCCCGGTTTTGGGCGTCAATGGAACGATCAGATTAGTGGAGACTGGGGTGGTCAAGCCATGCAGGATATTTTGTCGGCAACCGACAGCATGACGAGCGAAGCCTACATTGATCGCGAACGCGTTGGAGCAATCGGAGCAAGCTTCGGTGGTTACACAGTCTATTGGCTGATGGGAAATCATCGGGATCGTTTTGCTACGATGATTTCACACTGCGGTGTTTTCAATCTCGAATCAATGTACGGTTCGACCGAGGAACTTTTCTTTGTGAACTGGGATCTTGGAGGGCCATACTGGAACGGCGGCGAAACCGCGGAAAAGTACAATCTATTTTCTCCACACCGATTCATTGGAAAATGGGAAACTCCATTGCTCGTCATTCATGGGGAAAAGGATTTTCGTGTTCCAGTGACGCAAGGGATGGAAGCCTTCACAGCAGCCCAAGTCCAAAAGGTTCCTTCGCGGTTTTTATACTTCCCGTCCGAAGGACACTGGGTGATGAAACCACAAAACGGTGTCGTCTGGCATCGAGTCTTTTTCGACTGGCTTGATCGCTATTGTAAAACGCCGTCTGAAACAAACGGGAAATAGCCAAAGCGACCTTTGATATTTTGCCTCATGTTTACCAGATGGTAGGACCGCTGGTTTTGCGAAAGCAACACGACCACGGTTCCTGCACATTGAATCCACACTCTCGAGTCGTCTATGATGGCTTGAGAGTTTTTTTGTACCGTTTTGTGTCGTCAAATTAAGCCATTCAAATGCCTTTCGATCCTATCGCAGCCCAATTTTTGTTGCTCAAGTGTTCGGGCGACGAAATCTGGGACGAAGAACTTTGTCGCCGTTCGGGCGTGCCTGAACCATGGATCGCTGAACTTGCCGACGCTTTTGAGTCAGGTTACGACTCCGACCGAAACACCATTTACCACGATGGGAAAATGGTCAATCAGTTTGCCGGCATCCTGGATTTGCATCTAGCCTACAAGATTGCTGAATACCTTGGGATCGATTGGAAACGAGCAACGGCTCACGCGATTGGTCGACGTGCAGAAGTCGAAGCGATCAAGGCAGAACTTGACGAAATTTAGCGCAAGGCTATTTTAACCCATCAATTCTTGAATCCACTGCCTTGCAATTGTTTGCGGGTTATCAAAAGTTAGTTTTCCTGGGACAACGGTCATCACCGCGTGGGCTTGATCACAATTTCTGTTCGGTAACAATAATCGATCTTATTCAACGCGTGCTGAACTTCAGTACAACCAAAAAGAATGGGCAGGAATTGAATCAGAATTTGATTCGATTTCGTCTTTAACTTCCTTCGGAGAACAACGTGGCAGACAATTCCATTTGCCGTTGGGGCATCATGAGCACGGCCACCATTGGCCGAAAAAACTGGCAAGCAATCAAGCTTTCGGGCAATGGTAAAGTTGTCGCTGTTGCCAGTCGAAGCGCTGCCAGTGCCCAGTCCTACATCGACGAAGTCCAAGCACTATGCCCCTTCGAGGAAAAGCCTGTCGCCATCGAAGGTTATGAAAACCTCCTTGCACGAGATGACATTGATGCGGTCTATGTTCCGCTTCCCACTGGAATGCGCGAAGAGTGGGTCACCAAAGCCGCCAAGGCAGGCAAGCATGTCATGTGCGAAAAACCATGTGCTTGCGATAGTGAACAACTCAAATCCATGATCGACGCCTGCCACGAAAACAACGTTCAATTCATGGATGGCGTCATGTACGTTCATGGAAAACGACTTTCTCGCATGCGTGAGCTTCTTGATTCAGGAAAACTTGGAGACTTAAGACGAATTACGACTCAGTTCAGCTTTTGCGGAGACGAGTCATTTCAGGCGGGCGATATTCGCACCGACAGTCGCCTGGAACCGCTTGGTGCTCTCGGCGATCTCGGTTGGTATACGATTCGATTCGCACTATTCGTTATGAATTTCGAGATGCCCTCTCAAGTCACCGCAAGGTTTATCAATCAATTCCAAAGAGATGACAGTCCCGCTCCTGTCCCGATGGAAATTGAATACCAGCTAGAGTTTCCCGGCGGAGTGACCGCTTCGATGTACAACAGTTTTCGAACCGGACATCAGCAGTTTGCTCACGTCAGCGGAACCAAAGGACATTTTATGGTTTCAGATTACGTTTTGCCTTATGCGGGCGACCAATCGAGCTTTCAAGTCAATCATCCCGATTTCGTTGTCAACGGTTGTGATTTTGAAATGCACCAAAACGGCGAAACAACCACAATTGAGGAGCCTGGAAACAGCGCCGTCGATTCTCAAGAAACCAACCTTTATCGCAACTTTGCAGATCTCGTTTTGGCCGGAAAACTCGATCCATTCTGGCCTTCTGCCTCGCTAAAAACCCAATCGATCATGGATGCCGTTGTCGAGTCTGCCCGAAACGAAAGCAAACCGGTTAATCCAATTAGTTAGTGCACCACCCGCCGCGATATCTTTAACGTATTTTCACCATCGACGTGATTCAAATCACAGACGCTGCATCCCAAAAAGTTGCGTGCTTAACATTCAGTTCAAAAACTGTTTCGAAGATTCGCAGAGAATCAGAAAGAAGAAACGGTCAAGATAAAGATCCACAGCTTTGGATTGGCCATAAAACCAGCACCATCCCTTTTTGTTCTACGCTAGCGATCTGTCCAGTTACTTCGGTGTCGCGCGACTTTGATACGTTTTTCACAGGGTTTCCTTAAACCCAATCTTTCTAAGGGAATGCCGCACCCAGTTTTCCTCATCCAATGGCCGTCAACGAACCGATAACTATACGTGGAACGTTATCTTCTAATAATTGAGACGGATTAAGTAAATATTTGGCGGGCAGGTCCTGCCGTCTTTTGATTGACAAGCGTCGGAAAAGATCCAGCGACCTGATCGCCCTGCCGGAGGCAGCCATGTTCAGGAACGTACTCACTGGTGTAACCACCTATCTCACTGTGGCAATTATGTTGGCCGCAATTGGCCATAGCCAAACTCTCGCTCCGGCGATTCAAGCCCCAGCAAACGGCAAGTCAAGTGAACCTGTCGGTCAAGGTTCCGGGTTGTGGCGCTGGACACCCGTTGCCGATTACCATCAATCCATCGTCGAAGTTTCCACCGAAGGCGGTTCCGGAACTGGCGTTCTTATTGATGTCAATCGCGACAAAAAAATTCGTGACGGCTACGAAGGCTACGTTCTTACGGCTTGGCACGTTATTCAAGACGATATCACGGGCGGAAAAATCAAAGTCACGTACCGTAACAAGCGACGTGCAAAGGGATGCCAAGTTCTTCGACACGATGAAGAAAAAGACGTCGCTCTTTTATGGGTTTGGGTTCCTGGTGATATTAAACCAGCTAAACTTGCGACCAAGCCCGTTGAGCGTGGTGACAAATTAGAGCTTGCGGGCCTTGGCGGTGGAACGGACCTTGCGTGTTGCATTCGCGCCTTTGAAGCTTCCGCATCGCCACCTTCCAGCATCGAAAAAATCTTTGCTGACGTTCCGCTTCTACCCGGAGACTCAGGCGGCCCGGTGTTCAACTCGAATCACGAAGTCGTAGGGATCATTTCCGGTGGCTGGTTCTGGTGGGATAGTGGATTGAAAACCGCAAATGGATCGTACATTCGAACCACTTGGCCCGCCCGAGCGAGTAACGTTGGCCCAATTCAAAGCATGATGGCCGACCTCGGCCCGCAACACCGCATCGCAGGCACCAACACTTCAGCGGCCGATACGACTTCGGAAAAACGCTAAACACGGGCTGGCAGATTGCACTACACCATCGCCTGCGACCCAGAACGTCGCAGGTGGTAATGGTGATTGTTGAAGAATTGCTGTACCTCGCTTCCAGCGAACTCGCGAAGCCGACGAGTTGGGATTCGTC
>CAZQQR010000111.1:4220-6499 GCA_964595515.1 uncultured Pirellulaceae bacterium | reverse complement strand
AATCCGCAGTGGAAGGAACACACCGTCGTCCCAAACGTAGGCCGTGATCGAGGAGCCAGCGACGAAAATCCGGCAATCCAAACCGTGATTTACGTCAGACTGTGCATAGACGAGGCTAATTTTTAGCGTCATCCAACGTTGCCGTTCACCGCAACGCAAAACGACAACAAAAAACGCAACACGAGATCTGAACCTGCCTCGTGTTGCGTTTGTATTTTTAGATCTTCGTTTGGATCAATCCCAACAAAACCTTCTTTTAGCCACCGAAATCATCGAAGCTAACGTTCTCTGGCTCAACACCAAAATCATCGCACATTTGCTGAACACATTTGTTCATCATTGGAGGACCACAGAAGTAAAACTCAATATCTTCCGGAGCAGGGTGATCTTTGAGGTAGTTGTCGATCACGACCTGGTGAATGAATCCAGTCAGTCCCGTCCAGTTGTCTTCCGGAAGCGGTTCCGATAACGCCAAATGGAATGAGAAGTTCGGAAAGTCTTTTTCGATTTGTCGAAACTCGTCAATGTAAAACAATTCTCGAAGACTACGACCGCCATACCAGTAAGAAACTTTGCGACCAGTTTTGAGGTTCTTGAACAACTCGTAGATGTGACTTCGAAGCGGAGCCATTCCTGCCCCACCGCCCACGTACAGCATCTCGGCTTCGGTGTCTTTGATAAAGAATTCACCATAAGGACCGGAGATTGTGACTTTATCGCCAGGTTTCAGGTTGAATATAAACGAAGACATCTTTCCCGGAGGCGTATCCTCTGGCGCTCGCGCTGGCGGTGAAGCCACACGCACGTTGAGCATGATGATTCCTTTTTCGCCGGGATAATTCGCCATCGAGTAGGCTCGAATGACTGTCTCGTCAACTTTTGATGTATAACGCCAGACATCGTATTTATCCCAGTCAGCGTGATACTCTTTGTCAATGTCGAAATCTTTGTACTCGACTACGTGAGGAGGACATTCGATTTGGATGTAACCACCCGCTTTGAACCCCACGTCTTCGCCTTCGGGAAGCTCAAGCACCAACTCTTTGATGAACGTCGCGACATTGTCGTTGGAGCGAACGGTGCATTCCCATTTCTTGGTTTCGAATGCCTCGTGAGGAACTTCGATATTCATGTCCTGCTTAACAGCAACCTGACATGAAAGCCGGCATCCTTCGCGAGCTTCTTTTTTGTTGATGTGACCTTTTTCGGTCTCAAGAATATCTCCGCCACCATCAAAAACTTTGACTAGGCACTGAGCACAGGTACCACCACCACCACAGGCTGACGAAACAAAGATGCCGGCGTCAGCCAACGCACCCATCAGTTTCCCACCAGCAGGTACGACGATCTCTTTCTGCTCGTTGACCATGATTTTGACGTCACCACTGGACACCAAAAAGTTCTTGGCAACAAGAATCAGACAGACCAACGCCAGAACAACCAGCGTGAAGATCACAACTCCGAATAAAATTTCCATGGCAACGTTATTGGTTTAATGATTGTCGACGGAACGTGGCAAGTGCAGGGCAGTCCTGCGTTTACCGATTCTGAAAATTAAAACTAAATGCCGAGGAACGCCTGGAAACCCAGAGACATCAACCCGACGATGATAAATGTGATTCCAAGACCGCGAAGCCCCAGAGGAATGTCGCTGTACTTTAGTTTCTCCCGAATACCGGCCAGCCCGACGATCGCCAGAGCCCAACCGAATCCACCACCGACGCCAAAGTTCACGCTTTCCCAGAACGAGTAATCTCGCTGTTGCATGAACAGTGTGCCTCCGAGGATCGCACAATTCACTGTGATCAACGGAAGAAAAATTCCGAGCGTGTTGTAAAGTGCGGGAAAGAACTTATCGAGAGTCATCTCAAGGATTTGGACCATCGCCGCGATCACGCCGATGAAGCAAATCAAACTAAGAAACTCAAGATCATAGGTCGGCAAGAACGTTGATCCTTCTTTGAGGAACAGGTTCAAAATCAGATTGTTAACGGGAACCGTAATTGTCTGGACCGCGATAACCGCGATACCCAGCCCGATTGCCGTTTTGACGTTTTTGGAAACCGCCAAGAAAGTACACATCCCCAAAAAGTAGGCGAGTGCAAGGTTGTCGACAAAAGCCGAACGCAAAAATAGTTCAACAACGTCTTTCATTATGCTTCCTCCAACTGCTCAGGTTTGAACGAACGCAAGACCCAGATGAAGATTCCAATAATGAAAAATGCACTTGGAGACAACAACATCAAACCGTTCGGTTCATACCATCCGCCGTCAGCGAC
>CAZQQR010000111.1:0-4120 GCA_964595515.1 uncultured Pirellulaceae bacterium | reverse complement strand
AATGCTTTCAGGATTTGATCCACTAGAATTACCAGCGAAGCAATAATCGTCATCTGGACGATAATTCGAATGCTACTGGGAATTCGATTTCGAATCGCTGCCACGGCAGCACCCGAGCAAGCGGTCACGGCAATCACGGCGATCGACATCGTCACCGAAGTCGACAACTTGGTCGTTACCGCCAACGCCGAGCAGATTCCGAGGACCTGCAACGCGATCGGGTTGTTATTGAAAACTGGATCCCAAATCAAATCTTTGGGAGACGCCTGCTTAGCCATTGGTGACTCCTGTCTTGGACGTGTTGTCCAATTGGGCAGAAGGATTTCCGCCCCCGGATTTTTGTTGCTCAATGAATGGCCCAAAACCATTCGGTCCCATCCAGTATTCCAGCATGTTCGAAACGCCATTGGACGTGATCGTTGCACCCGAGAGTGCATCCACGCCGTAGGGGTTTTTCGTCTGATCGCCTTTGGAAACCGTTAACGAAACCGAACCGTCGTTACCAAAGAGCGTCTTTCGCGGCTCGGCATTTTCGGTCCAGTAGTTTTTCCATTTTGGGTTCATGACTTCCCCGCCTAGACCCGGTGTTTCGGCCTGGTCATAAAAAGTCAGACCAGCAACCGTTTTAAGGTCCGGTTCAACGGCAAGGTAACCCTGCATCAAAGACCAGAGTCCCATTCCACGAACCGGGAAAACGTATTTTTCAACCGAGCCGTCTTCGGCCTCAAGCACGAACACATGCGAGAACTTTTCGCGGTATTTGACACCCGCGACATCGGTCTTCTTTTCGATTTTGCGGCAAACAGGCTGCGGTTTTTCGTCGCCCTTGAAATTCGCAGCCCAGTCCAAACCCTTTTTGGATTTGGAAGCCCAAAGCTGGTCATACTCGGCAACGACATCTTTGAATTCTTTGCCTGCCACCTTCATTGCAGCTTCGCAAGCTTCGGCAGCTGGCTCACCAGTGTCGAGATCAATAATTTTGGCTTTGAACCGACTAGCGAACAATTCTTCAATCCCGCCGGCTTTGTCAATATCCTCGACAGAGAAACCAGCGACCTGAAGGATGTTGTTCTTTCGGTCGAGTTGAATATTTCTATTCTTGATCGGCTTGAGCGCGACGGCTGCCGCAGACACAAGGAAAGAGCAACCGAGGCATAACAACCCCGCGACCAGAAATGTATTGGCAAATGAGTCTTTATCCAGCGGCATAGCGAGCTGTCCTCCGGCTAATGTTTCTCTGAACAACGCACCAGTCAATAAACGGTGCGAACACGTTGGCGAACAGAATGGCAAGCATGATGCCTTCTGGGAACGCCGGATTAATACAACGCACGAGGACTGTCATGAATCCAATCAGTCCTCCATACCACCATTTACCGCTTCGAGTCATCGAAGCCGAAACAGGGTCGGTCGCCATGAACACAGTTCCAAAAGCGAACCCACCAATCACCAAATGCCAGTGCGGCAAAATGTTAATAATTTCGCCCCAATCATCGCCTTCTCCTCCGGGAACGAAGAAGTAGAGAAATGATGAGAACACGGTCATTCCGATCAGACAGCCGGCCATGATTCGCCATGAACCAATACGGGTCGCAATCAAAATCGCGGCCCCGATGATGCAGCAAAGCGCTGACGTCTCACCCATTGAACCATGACAATTTCCAATGAAGAAATTCCACCAACTCGATTGCATTCCCGCAACCGTCGTTCCGATCGCGGTCGCAGCCTTAGGCGCCATCTCACCGAGAACTGTGGCTCCGGTGTAGCCATCAACGGCCGTCCAAACAGCGTCACCACTAATTTTGGTCGGGTAAGCAAAATACAAAAATGCTCGGGCAGTCAAAGCAGGATTCAAAAAGTTCCTACCCGTTCCGCCAAAGATTTCTTTTCCAATCACGACCCCAAACGCGATCCCGATTGCGACTTGCCATAACGGGATCGTTGGAGGCAACGTCAACGGAAACAGCATTCCCGTTACCAGAAACCCTTCGTTGATTTCATGTTTTCGAATGACGCTGAAGATCAACTCGCAATGACCACCCACGACCATGCAGACGAGGTAGACAGGCAAGAAGTAAAGAGCACCATGAAATAGACAGCTAAGGATTTTGCCGCGAAACATTCCCATGAATGGGCCAGGGTCTTCGCACTTGTAACTTTCGTCCAGTGTGCCGACGGCTTGGAGGGCGTTAAACCGCCAGCTACCATCCCAGATCGAACCAAAGAACGAATCCGCAACCTGCGGAGTTTGACCGGCGCCAATCAACTTTTGAGCTTGAAAGCCCGTGTTGTACATCGCCATCAAAATACACGGCAACAAAGCGATAATGACCATCGTCATCATACGCTTCGTGTCGATCGCATCACGCACATGGGTCGAGCCTTTGGTGACTTCGCCCGGCGTGTAAAGGAACGTGTCGTTCGCTTCGTATAGTGGATAGAGTTTTTCAAGCGGGCCACCCGGCTTGAACATCGGCTCTATCTTGTCCAGTAAGTTTCTCAACATGTGCGACTATCCCTCTTTCTCAATAAGGGTCAAGTTCTCTCGCAAGATGGAACCGTATTCGTATTTTCCAGGGCAAACATAAGTGCAAAGCCCGAGGTCTTCTTCGTCCAACTCTAGACATCCCAGCAACTGAGACTCTTCTGTATCACCACTGATCAGAGCCCGCAGTAACTGAGTCGGCAAGATATCCAATGGCATCACTCGCTCGTAAGTCCCAACAGGAACCATCGCTCGTCGACTGCCACCGGTGCTAGTCGTCAGATTGAAAAGTTTCTCTTTCAACCAAGACCCGCCATAAATTTTGGTGACCGAGAATTTATCAAAGCCGGGCTTTTGCCAGCCAAGAAACTCACGGTGATTACCTTCTTCGAGAACAGATACCTGATTGTGGAATCTGCCAAGGTAGTTTTTCGTTGGTTCGGAAATTCGCCCGGCAAAAACTGAACCCGAGATAACGCGAGCATTCTCCAGTTTTGGATCCGCCGATTGGATGACTTCGTTGAGATCAGCACCGAGTCGTGTTTTGTACAGTCCGGGGTTTTCGACGCGAGGCCCGGCAACCGAAACCACTCGCTCGGTCATGATTTTGCCCGTTGTAAACAAGTGCCCAACCGCGACCACGTCCTGGTATCCAATGGTCCAAACCGTTTTGTCTGGCCCTACTGGATCGAGGAAGTGAATATGGGTTCCGGCAAGACCAGCAGGATGCGGCCCATCGAATGCTTCAAACTCAACGTCTGGAATTCCGTCGCCCGGCATCCGCGAATCGTCACGGGTGCAAACGTAAGTTTTTCCCGGTGTCAATTTGCTGAGCACACGAAGCCCGGCAGCAAACAACTCCGTGTTGGCTGCGACAATCAATTCAGGCTCGGGAGCAAGCGGATTGGTGTCAATCGCTGTCACGAACAATGAACTTGGTTCAGACCCCAGCTCAGGTGTTCGGCTAAACGGCCGCGTTCTCAGAGACTGCCAAAGACCGGCTTCGACCATTTGGTTCTGCACGGCATCTCGATCGAGGCTATCCAGATTGTCGTGGGCAGCAAACGTGACCTCATCATCGCCAGAAATTTCAATCTCGAGCGACTCGAATTTTCGTTTCGCACCCCGGTTGATCGCCTTGACGGTTCCGGAGGCAGGCGAGGTGAACACGACGCCTTCTGTTTTCTTGTCGTTGAAAATTGGCTGACCCAATTTGACTTTGTCACCGACAGCAACCAAAAGCGTTGGTCGCATCCCGATGTAATCGTCACCGAGCAAGGCAACGGAAGTGACTTCGTTTCCTGCCTTGATGTCTTGAACGGGCTTGCCCGTAATAGGAAGGTTCAATCCTTCCCGAATGTAAAATGTCATTTTTTGGCTCTAGGGCTTTTAATAAAGCGGCTGTATCACCAACCACAAGCGTCTAATTCCGCGACCTACTAACACTTGTTCGTTCCTTCAACCTCGACATCGTGAAAATTTTCACAGGGATTCTCCGAAAAAAACGCACTTTATTGATATCCCGAAGGGCTTAAGTGCTCACGAAGTGTTCGTCGAATGGTTACCGAACAAGTAGAAATGGTATCCAAACCCCCGGAATTCGCAATCCCGTTTGCAACATTATGGGCTTTCTCA
>CAZQQR010000110.1:8725-15850 GCA_964595515.1 uncultured Pirellulaceae bacterium | reverse complement strand
CAGTTTGCTGATTCTCTCAACCATGAGTCTTACAAGATTGAGTTTCGCACTGGACGTTCCTGTTGAGAACGCGGAAATCACAAAAGCATTCAGCAGTTCGAGCGTCAGCTCAAAACCTGTCAAACCCAACATCCTGTTTATCTTTACCGACGACCATGCCTACCAGTCGATCGGCTGTTACGGCTCGGTCATCAATCAAACTCCCAATATCGATCGACTTGCGCGCGAAGGTGTTCGATTTGATCGTTGTTACGTTACCAACAGTATTTGCGGCCCAATGCGTGCTGTGATTCAGACGGGCAAGTATTCACACTTGAACGGGTTCTGTTGCAACGGAAACAAATTTGACGGGACGCAGCAGACGTTTCCAAAATTGCTTCAAACAGCAGGATATCAAACCGCCGTCGTCGGTAAGTGGCATCTTGGAACCCACATGGCTCCGCAAGGCTACGACTATTCAGAGGTCTTGGTCGGGCAAGGGCCATACTACAACCCACCGATGCTCAAGAACGGTGAAAAAACAAAACACGTTGGCTACACCACGGACATCATCACGGATCTAGCGATCGATTGGCTAAAAGAAAAACGTGATAAAGACAAACCATTCATGCTGATGTATCAGCACAAAGCCCCACATCGAAACTGGCAGCCAGGCCCAAAACATTTGACGATGTATGACGACCAGACAATCCCTGAACCGGCGACACTGTTTGATAGTTACGAAGGTCGCGGAAAACCTGCACACACTCAGGATATGTCGATCGAAAAAACGATGACGGCCAAAGACTTGAAACTTGTGCCCCCTCAGAACCTCACGCCAGAACAGCTGAAGGTTTGGAACGAAGCTTACGAGCCAAAAAATAAAGCGTTCAAGGAAGCCAATTTGCAAGGCAAGGATTTGATTCGCTGGAAGTATCAGCGTTATATCAAAGACTACCTCCGCTGCATCGCCAGCGTTGACGACAACATTGGTCGCATGCTTCAGTATCTTGATGACAACGGCTTAAAAGAAAACACCATCGTGATCTACTGTTCCGACCAAGGGTTTTATCTTGGCGAACACGGTTGGTTCGACAAACGCTGGATGTATGAGGAATCATTGAGAACTCCATTCATTGTTCGTTGGCCGGGAGTCGTTAAACCTGGAACCGTTAACAGCAGCGATATTGTTTCGCCACTGGATTTTGCAGAAACGTTTTGCGAAGTCGCCGGTGTCGAAGTTCCAAATGACATGCAAGGGCAGAGTCTAGTCCCTGTCCTCAAAGGTCAGACCCCTGAAGACTGGCGGAAAGTTTTCTATTACCACTACTACGAGTATCCGGGCGCCCATTCCGTTCGTCGGCACTACGGGGTAACCGATGGTCAATACAAATTGATGCGGTTCTACGAACCCGATGTTGATGAATGGGAAATGTATGATCTCGCCTCCGATCCGAATGAACTTAAAAGCATCCACGCGGATGCGAATTCGTCGGGCGAGCGTGCCCGGCTGATGGCAGAGTTGTCGCGGTTGCGAAGCGAATTAAAGGTTCCCGAAGAAGACCCTCCAGCTTCGATTCGCAAACCGCGTCCAAAGAAGAATCAAAAGAAAAAAGCAGGTTGATCCGATGGATCAATGCTCTTTCGAGCGTGCAAAACGGATGGATTCAGGCTGTAGATCTTCGCTCGCTAAAACTACTGGGCTGCAGATTCCATTCCCCACGCCTATCAATATTGAACAAAGCATATTTAAACAAAGCGCAACAACTTGGGTTAAGTTCTTGTGTTCGCGATAACAAGCCGATAGGCTCAAGATTCTATTAATGCAGATCTTATCTTTGAGACGGAATCATGACAGAAGAACTCGGAAGCTTGGCACAGTCGGCTCGCGGCAAACAACTCAATACGGCGAGATGGATTTTGATTGTCGTTGGAGTACTAACAGTAGCCGTCAACACCGGCATGGTTTTTTTAAGCGAAAAAAATGTTCAGAACGAAGTGAGACAGCTTCAAAAGCAAGGGCTTCAAGTCGATCAAGCCGAAGTCCAAAAAGTGTTGACGTTCAATCGAATCTTTCTGGGATCCTTGGCTGTATTGGGGATCGTATTTATCGTTCTAGGAATTTTTGTTTATCAAGCACCTGTTCCATGTACAGTCGCCGGGTTGAGCTTGTATGTAATCGCGAATGTCGTAGCTGGAATTATCAATCCGCTTTCCATTGCCTCGGGGATCATTATCAAAGTTCTGATCATCGCAGGACTCTTTAAAGGCGTTCAAAGCGCCTTCGCATATTCAAAGCAGGAAAACTCGACAGAGTTTGCGAGTTAAAAGTCAATTATGTTCAGACGGATAGCGACGGAAGCTGACGCGTCATTGCAAAGAAATCTCAATGTCAAATTCAGACGACAGTTTTGATCTCAGACCAGGTATCCCAGCATCGTTCTGGGTTTTCCTGGTCATCACGATCATTGTTTTGATTGTGGCGATTGCTTCGGCGGACTACGGGGCATTCGTGACCGTTGTTGGAGGGATCGCTGCGACTCTACTTCGTTGGCCGTGGAATTGGCGAGGGAGCAACTACGAATTGACTGACGCCGGGCTTAAAAAGCCTGGTGAAGGAATTCTTAAATGGGACGATCTTGAAAACGTAACGCTCGCGGGACAATGTGTTGATCCGGACTTCGTTGGTATAAAAAGTCGAGGCAATGTTGTTGCTTGTTTCAAGAGCGAGAAATTTGTTCTCAAGAACTTAGGTGGTATCTCGCCAAATCAACTCTACCGGCGTCTGTGGGATATCGTTTTGGCCGACCAAAGTGATCTGGTCAAAAACGAAACGATTTTGAAATTGCGAGATGAACAAACGAATCAATATGGTGAAGAAAACGTTCTGGCGAGTGTTGGTGGGCCGACCAAGTCAGTTCGCAAAAGCAATATCAAGATTGTCCCGAGAATGCTCGTAGGATTGAGTCTGTTCTTTTTCGCAGCTCTTGCTGGCAGCATTATTTTCCAAAGCCCGATCGCAATATTTACCGCGTCCCTGTCTTTCATATTCCTCTTGATACTTTCGATCGCAAGTTTGACAGGTCGTATAAAAAAAGTTGGCAGTGAGTTGCTGATGAGTCCTGCAGGGTTGACTTTGATTAGCCCGAAACTCAAAGGCACGATGAAATGGAGCGAGGTTAAGAGTATTGATTTGATTCCAAAACCACACAAACCGATCCAACTCAAGTTCGCTGTCGATGGCGCTGAGATTTACTTTGATGATTCGTTTCAATACCCGCTTTGGTATCTTTGTCGCCGGGCAAAAGAGCTACAACGAATCGCGGACCAAATAAAGTCTCCCGGAGTTTCTGTTGCCGAGGTGGCGGATAATTCTCCAATCGAAACGGGTAATCCATATCAAACTCCGCGTTGATCAAAGTCGTTCTGAATTGTTCAGAGTTTTGGGCGAACACACATTTCGCTGACTAATGACGTTTGCCTTCCCAAAACCAAAATATCGTTGGTCACCAGTTAGCATTCGATAACATTGACGGCCAAACCGCCACGTGCGGTCTCTTTGTATTTGGTTTGCATGTCTTTACCCGTTTCTCGCATCGTCTTGATGACTTTGTCGAGAGAAACAAAGTGCTTTCCATCGCCGCGAAGCGCCAATCGGGCTGCGTTGATTGCTTTGACGGCCGCCATCGCATTGCGCTCGATGCAAGGGACTTGGACCAGACCGCCAATCGGATCACAAGTCAAACCGAGATTGTGTTCCATTCCAATCTCCGCAGCATTCTCAACCTGCTCAGGCGTTCCACCGAGTACTTCGGCCAATCCCCCGGCGGCCATTGAGCAGGCGGAGCCGACTTCGCCCTGACAACCAACTTCGGCACCCGAAATCGAAGCATTAATTTTGAATAGCGTACCAATTGCTGCAGCCGTTAACAGAAACCGAACGATCCCATCATCACTGCTGCCTTTGTAAAAACGATCGTAGTAATGCAAGACAGATGGAATGATCCCAGCGGCGCCGTTGGTCGGCGCAGTCACCACTCGTCCGCCGGCTGCATTCTCTTCATTGACCGCCAATGCCCAAAGGTTCACCCAATCCATTCGACTTTTTAATTCCGAATCGCCAGACCATTCGGCTTGGAGTTGCCGGAACATATGAGGTGCACGTCGTTCGACTTTGAGTCCTCCCGGAAGGATGCCTTCGTTTTTACAGCCTTGCTCGACACACGACTTCATTGCCGACCAAATCTCTAATAGTTTGGAACGAATTTCAGTTTCCGGCCTCCAGGCAATTTCGTTTTTGAGCATCAAAGTGCTGATTGAAAGCCCGTGTTCATCACACAACTGAAGCAGCTGTTTACCCGAATCAAAAGAGTATGGAAGCTCCGTTGTGTCAGGCGCGACACGATCAGCCCCAGTTGCTGAATCATCGACGACAAACCCTCCGCCAACAGAGTAGTAGGTCTTTTGAAGTAGTTGCTCGCCCGCCTTGTCGGTGGCCGTAATTTTTAAACCATTGGAATGATAGTCGAGCACGACGCCTGAAAATTCAAGCGCGGTTTTCGGGTCAAACTGAATGTCCCGATGACCGTTTAACAGGATCCTTTTCTCGTTTTCAATTGTCGAAACAAGTTTTGCAATTTCGGCAGGGTCTGCTGACTCTGGGGACAGCCCCACAAGGCCACCGAGGATGGCTTTGTCACTTCCATGACCCTTACCAGTTGCGCCCAATGATCCGTAGAGCTGAACCAGAATCGAATCCGTTTGTTCCATCAAACTCGAATCATCCAGCAATTGAACAAACCGAGCCGCCGCTCGCATTGGTCCTACCGTGTGGGAACTGGACGGGCCGATCCCAATCGAAAAGAGCTCAAAAGTACTGATTGCCAACGGTCTTAACCTCGTATTTCGTGAACCATTTCTTCCAATGGTCTGCGTATTTTTTTCAAGCTCGAATACTTGTCGTCTTCCGCACGATAACCGATCGGAACAACGACACAAGCGCTAAGATTCAAATCCGTCAAACCAAGAGCTTCGTTGTATTCAGATGGAACAAATCCCTCCATCGGACAGGCATCAATCCGAGCCGCGCTGCAGGCCGTCAGCAAAAACCCAAGTGCAATGTAGGCTTGTTTTGCGGCCCATGTAGATTTCTCTTCGTCCGACATTCGCGAGAGAAAACCAATAATCACGGACTTGAACTGATCCAATGCACCCGGATCGATTTCACGCTCTGATTCAGTGTAATCTACGTAGCCGCTAACGTAATCCGCATCGATGTCCTTTCGAATCGCAATCACGATAATGTGTGAAGCGTCGGCAACTTGATTCTGCCCATATGATGACGCGACCAAGTGGTTCTGAAGTTCTTGATTCCGAACAAGCACAAATTTTAGCGGCTGCAATCCGTAGGAGGTTGCCGCAAGATTGGCAGCCTGCAAAAGCCCAGTAACCGTCTCTTCAGGAACGACTTTGTTAGGATCGAATTTCTTGGTCGCGTATCGCCATTGAAGATCATCAAGCAATTTCATTTGTTAACCGTCGTCTTTTTGTGGTCCAGTTTGATTGAATCTCCAAGGTATCTCTTCGGTCCAACAAAGAGAATCCCATAGACCAAAATTCGCAGACCGGTACGATGGTTTTATGAAGTTGCTTTCACAATGCGAATGGAAAAAGCTCGAGTCGAATCATCGGCAGTTCATTTCGAATTGGACGATTCCTTTTCGTACACGGCGACGTAAAAGAGAATCCCATCCTGTCGATGATTTTCTGTTTGTGTACTACCGGTATTCATCAGCCAAACTGGAGCAGTGGCATCCAGGCGTGGGTTATTGGTTAGAATCCGAATCCAAATCAGATGCTCTTCCAAAACAATTTCCTGTTTGCCATTATTCACGTTCGACAGAGGGCATTTTTTGCGACCCAAATAAGATCAGTCTTAAAGTTCGAAACGGACTTGAATGGATAGCCAGCCTCTTAAGAAAAACGGAATCGAACCGCCCCAATTTTTCATGTCTTGGACTGCATGAATGGGCGATGGTTTATCAGGGGCACGAAGTTCGCCACGAAGCGACTACCAAACTACGACTTGCTCAGTCGGAGATTGATGAGCTTGTCGAAAGCCGTTCGCTTACGTGTACACATTTTGATGCGTTTCGTTTTTTTGCCAAATCGGCGCAGCCGTTAAACAAGACGCAGCCAAATTTGGAGCATCGTCCGAGTCAGGAGCAGCCAGCCTGCATTCACTCCAACATGGATTTGTACAAATGGTGTTTTCGGGCAATGCCAATGGTTGGTAGCCAATTGCTAACAGAGTGTTTTCAGTTGGCACTCGAAGCGCGGGCGATCGACATGCGCGCGAGCCCATACGATTTGTCAGATTACGGCGAGTACACACCAATCAAAATCGAGACTTCTGAAGGACGAGCAGAATACGAACGATTGCAGCGCGAGATTTCGAAAAACGCATCGTTACTTCGCCGTCGATTGGCGGACACAATCGAATCCATCATTGATCTGAGTCCACAATCTCTTTGATACGAGACGGTAATCACTGAGCGTTGTTAAACCTTGGCGAATGTGACAGATGTCCGCCTTTTCTTGGTTGTTTGTGTCGTGATCAAAGTACCAACTGGGTTCGGTCCACCTTTCGAATCGATCGCCATTGTCGCGACGAAAACACACCCACCAACTCACGTATTTCCCTCCTTTACGATCCGGTTGCCTCGATTCCTCCAGTTCTGTTGACGATGTGTTTCATAAGCCGTTTGAGGGATGGAAGTTTGATCACGATCATTCTTACCTTGGCCCATCTGCCGATTGAGACATTCGATCGGTTTGAGCAAACCATCCGAAGATCCTACCCATGAGCTGAGATCACAATCATGAAAATTTTGAACCTGTTCGCGATTGTTTCCATTGGTTGTATGAGCTGGCAAGCAACCCCAGCGGTTGCTCAAGGACCGCTTCAGTCCGTCAAATCGACTTGGAATTCGTTCACCAATGCGGTCAAGCCAAAATCGAAAACCAAAGCGAGTACAAACTCTCTTGGTCGCTTTGACAATCTGCAACCACCAAGCCGATTAGATATTCCGACGCCAAGCCAGTCGATGTTGCCAGCTGGTTTTCAGTCTGATCGACGCTTGAACA
>CAZQQR010000110.1:0-8625 GCA_964595515.1 uncultured Pirellulaceae bacterium | reverse complement strand
CAACAACTAGATGCTTTTGGGTCAAGCCAACTGGCACCCAGCCACGACTCAACTCAACTGCAGGGACTGCCATCGCAAGGTTATGGTTTCGTTGAGAGTCAAGGAACTGAATCACACAACTACGTTGTTGAAGAGTCTCAGCTCTATGGAAACGAGATTGGTTCTTCCAATCAATATGAGTCCGTGCAATCAGTAGAATTGGCTGGACCTGTCAACGGTCGGAGGTTCTCACGACAACGACTTCGAAGACAACCGATTGGATCCCATCAGGGCACAGTCGTTGAAGAACAGTTTTATCAATCCGCACCTTCAGCATCACCAACTAAGTTGAACGAAACCACGGTAGACCAAACTTTTGTTCACGAGCAACCCACGTACTTTACTGAGCAAACTGGATCGACTGTCTACAACGATAATGTTGGACGACTCGCTCGCCGGTCCCCAACCACGAATTCGATTTTCGGTTTTGGAGCAAGCGTTCTTAGCCGAGATTATGGCAGCGGACGTGTTCTTGCTCGCGAGTCAGCAACCCCAACCAACCTGCTGACGACATCCAGTGCCGACGAAGGCGATCTCGCTGGCGTGGACGGATATTTTGTTCGGCGAGGAGTCAATGGTCGCGGTTGGGAAGCTCGATACCTCGGATTGTTCAGCAACGAAGGCAACGCTTCGTTAAACGGACCTTCCATTACATCGTTGGTCAATCTTCAAAACATCAACACGAGTGCGGGAGATGGCTACACATTGTTCTCAGATCCCAACGGAACGCAGTCGGTGACCCGATCAACCGATATTCACAGTGCAGAAGCTAATTTTTTAGTACAGCGATCTCAAACATTTTTGGGCAAAAACGCATGCAACCGAGAAGACCTATTCGGTTTTCGCTACTTCAAGTTTGATGAATCGCTGACTTACCTGAACGATATTCGATCCGCTCCTGTCGCAGGGGCGTCGTATTACGCTTACGAGCCAAACGTCGAGAACTCATTGTTTGGTTTTCAAGCAGGACGTCGAATGGAGTTGCCGTTTTTCGGGAAGTTCCGATTGGGCATGGGCGGAAAATTGGGAGTTTACCATAACGATGTCACGACGGATCAACACTTAACCCGACAAGACAGTAATAGAATGGTGATTGAAGATTCCACAATCGTCAACGAAGGCGGTGCCGCGTTCGACATTCACGAATCCAAAAACGACGTGGCTTTTCTTGGCGAGCTTGACCTTGGTTTAATCTATCAAGTGACCCAACGAATGCGAGCCAGAGTCGGCTATCGCTGGCTTGGCGTGAGCGGAATCGCACTTGCCGAAGACCAAATTCCACGTGACTTCAATGATCTTTATACAGCCCGCAACCCAAACACAAATGGTGATTTGGTGTTGGACGGCGGATATTTCGGTTTCGAGATCGCCCGATAAAAAGCTTCACTCATATGCTTGCATCGGATGACCGAAACTCAGGGCGCAATGGAAACATTGCGCCTTTTTTTGCGCGCTCATTGCGACTGCGATGGGAACAGTGGTTGCGCTTTTGCGTACTAAACTGTGCCGCTATCGACGAAAGAAAGCCCATCGAGAACATCATGTTCTCAATAAAGCTGAAAGAACGCTTGTGCTCAGCCCAAGTCGTATGAACTGGCAGTTCGATGACTAATCGCGATGAAGATTTAGAATCTCAAGAAATCAAGCCCGCGGATTCCACCCAGTCTAGACCGTGCTTGATCAAACGAATTGCTTAGCAAGTCACCCGCGCCTTCCGCAACCAATTCAGCGAACGCCTCATCCAGATTGTCCAATTCAAACTCGCACTCAATCATTGATTCTTCGAGTTCATCAAAATCGACGATGGAATCAATGTTCTCGACAACCTCATCAATGGGTGCAGTTTCTCCATCCAATTCGATCGGAAGCTCGGCCGGAAGCCCGTTCGCATCCAATTCCTCGTTCACGATTCCATCAACATTTGAAGCGAGGTCAACCGCGTCACCATCAATGGCTTCTTCAATTGGCGGTGAATCCTCCGCATCGACATCCGTTGTTACTTCAGACGCCGCCGTTTCTTCAACCGTTTCGCTTGTAGTGGATTCATCATTGACGTCTACAATAACATCCACGTCCACAATCACTTCGACTTCGATGGCTCCGTCGACGACACCAACCTCGACTTCGACTGCTTCTTGATCAACAGGATCAGCCTCATTCGCGATGTCGGTCGCATCGACAACTTCCGCTTCAGCATCCGGGCTTAATTCAGATGCTAAATTTGGAGAATCAGAATCGACGTCAGTAACGGTTGAATCAACCGCCGTGTCGATTGCGTCATCAACGGGATCTGCCACTGCATCGGATGGAAGTGGATCTGATTGAGCCTGGTCAGTCTCAGGAGAAGCATCCGAAGTGATCACCTCCGATGGAGTGATATCCAAGCCGACTTTGTAAGTTCCCTTTTCACCATCTGATGAAGAAACGGCGACAAAATACTCACCACCGGCTTCGACATCCAACGAGATTTCAAGAGACTCGTTAGTGGCTCCGTCAACGATCAGATTGGCTTCCGCATCGAACACCGAAATGTCCAACCCCACGCGAGCGTCGGCAACAGTTTCGCTCAAACTTAGCCTGGCTTCACCTGACTCGTCCGCGGTAAACCGAAACGTGTCGCTATCGGTGGCTGATTCTAAACGACCTTCGAGTTCGGCCTGGTTGTCGACCAGGCTGATTTCTGTCGAGTCTTCTCCCATAGCATCAGCGTGTTGATCCACGAATTCTTCGAAGCCAACTGTAACCTGGAATTGGCCTTCGGTTTGAGTATCGTTTGAACCAATGGTCGCGAGATACGTCTCACCTTCATTGGCTTGGAACGAGATAACGTTGAAACTCTCCAGTCCATCGACGGACGATTCCATTACCATTCCGCTTGAGTCGGTGATTGTCAATTGAGTTTGCGAGTCGCCGAAAGATGACGCGACCACAACATCGATCATCCCGTCAGCTGAAGCGGTAAACTCAAGCGTTTCAGTCGGGTTTTCCGCATTGATCTCACCGAAGTATCCGTCCATACCATCGGACAGATCGAAGCTACGAGCATCGCGAACGGAAGGTTCGGTTTGAACTTCCGGATCCGTCGAAGCTTCATCAACGACGTTCTCACTCGTCGCGATTGTAACTTCGGTCGCCTCTAAGATTTCTTCGCTAATTTCACTGGCTTCCAACGAATCGACACAACAGGAGACAATGGCTGGCTCCAATGGTTGTGCATCAATCGCTCCACCGGTCATCAAGTCGGCAGCCAATAATCGACGGCCTTCAAGATTTTCATAGACAAAACGCTTACGATTGTTTTTCCGAATTTTAGACATAACAGTCAGCCTTTTTGGCTGCTCCAAAACAAGAAACTCCCAAGCCGCCGTTTGCGACTGCGGTCCCATTCGCACAATCCGTGCCATTCAAGAACCAATTTGGAAACATACCGTTTGGACAAAGCAATCACGACTTGATGGTTCAATGCCTCACAACCGCAACTGGTAAAAACGACATTCGTTTGGAACAACTACACGCGGGCGTTTCTTCGAAGCTCAACTATCACTGGAAAAGAATTCTGGAGGTCCGAATTTGATTGGTAGCACGCAGTACCAGTACTTTGTGCATTGAGATCAAATTCATTCATCGCGTGTCAGAATGGGTGCGCTGATTTTGATACACTTTGTTTTTGGACCATTTGCTACACGAAATGAACTGCAGCTATGAAAGCACAAACGCTGACGGAAATAAAAACCGCACTACAATTTCAAGAACGACCAGAGCTAGTGCCTCAATCCGATGAGGTCGTCGTTCGCTTGAAAGCGTCTTCTCTAAATCGTCGAGATTTTTGGATTACGCAGGGCATGTATCCGGGGATTCAGCTCCCAATTGTGCTTGGGTCAGACGGAGCAGGAGTCGTAACGCAGTGTGGTTCCGCGGTAACCTCTAGCTGGCAAGATCGCGACGTCATCATCAATCCCGGAATGAGCTGGGGCGAAAATCCAAAATCTCAATCGGATGATTTTCACATTCTCGGCCTTCCTCGCGATGGCACGTTTGCAACAGAAGTGGCTGTGCCTGCCGACCAACTATTCGCAAAACCAGAACACCTCAGCTGGGAACAAGCTGCCGCGATTCCACTGGCAGGTGTCACGGCATTTCGAGCCCTTATGACTCAGGGCCAACTCCAAAAAGGGCAAAACGTTTTGATCGCTGGAATTGGTGGAGGCGTGGCGACTTTCGTATTGCAATTCGCGTTAGCATTAGAGGCCAATGTTTGGGTGACGTCGTCCTCGCAGCAAAAAGTCGCTACCGCCGTCGAACTCGGCGCGAAAGGCGGCGTACTTTACACGGAAAAGGACTGGGATAAGTCACTATCAAAATTGGCCGGTCAGATCGACCTTGTTATTGATAGCGCCGGCGGTGACAACTACCGATCATTGGTTAATCTAGCTGCTCCCGGCGCGACGATTGTCAATTATGGAGCGACCACTGGACCACCAGAAAAATTGGACATGTTCAAAGTGTTTTGGAAACAGCTTACTCTGCGTGGTTCGACGATGGGATCGCCCGATGATTTCAAATCGATGCTCGACTTGGTAGATCAGCATCAAATACAACCGGTCATCGATCAAGTTTTCTCTCTTGCGGACGCCAATGAAGCACTTGCGGTAATGAAGTCGTCCTCTCAATTTGGAAAACTGGTTTTGACCAACCCATGAGCGACTCAAACGAAAAATCACCAACTGCCAGTCATCTAAAAAACTATTGGCCAAGATTTGGGATGCGATTAGTTCTGATCGTAATGGCCATCGTCGCAATCTGTATCGGCTGGATGTCTAACCTGAATGAAGAGGTTCGTCGCGAGAAAAGATTCCTTGAATATTTGAAGGAGCAGAAATCCGTCGGCTACGGATGCTTGTACGACTATGATTTCGATGCCGACGGTAATCGGACGAAGAACCCCCTACGACCAGAACCAAATTGGATCAACTGGCTGTTCGAAGACTATCCATTTCCCCACGTCGTCGAACTCTGGATTTCGACCACCAACGATCCGGATGTGCTCAACGGAATCAAGGATTTAAGAAAACTAAAACGGCTTTACCTTTACGAAGCCACGTCGATCGAAAGTTTGGGAAGTCTCGCAAACCTCCAGCTTACTGAACTTCTGTTGAGCGATTGCCCGCGCCTTGAGAACATTGATGCCGTTAAGAATTTTAGCAAACTCGAATCTTTAGTTTTCGAATCGTGTCCGTTGATTCCTAACATCGAATCCGTGCGAGGACTTTCCGGGCTCAAACGTTTTCGAATGAATGGATGTCCGTTGGTGAAAGATCTTAGTCCGATGGCAAACTTGTCCGAGCTCGAAGACGTAAGCCTCTACGGAAATTTTGAATCGATCGACGCGATTCAGAACTGCAACGAGCTAACGCGATTCTTGGTTGATTCTGAGCATATTCAAAATTTGGAACCTATCAAAAATGCAACAAAGATCAGTTATCTCTGGTCTAGATGTGCCAATTTAGAATCGATCGACGCGCTCGCGGAAATGGACCAGTTAGAAACAGTGATCATCAAAGAATGCAAAGTCCCCAACGTTAATGCACTGAGATCTAAGCACAATCTGACCGACCTATCGGTTCTCAGTAAAAAATTAACGGATCTATCGGGGCTTCAAGACTTGCCCAAATTGGAGACGCTTAACATCAGTAGTTGCCGTGTTGAAAACTTCGAAGACTTCACAGGCCTGACTGCCCTAAAAGAGTTGTATGCAAGAGGTTGCAGTCGCCTGACTTCTCTATCCGGGCTTGATCAATCAACTGCGCTGGAGCGAATCGTCCTGGATCAATGTGATCGGCTGAATGACATTAGCGCGATGTCGAAGCTGACCCAACTCAAAGTGATCGGTTTTTATCATTGTGATTCATTGACTGAAATTGACGGACTGCGAGGAGTCACGGGCCTAAAGCGTGTTAATTTCAACATCAGCAAGAACGTCACCGGTGGTGATTTTTTTCTTGAGTTGGAGTCGCCTGAATTCTTAAATTTCAACCAAACTCAAATCGATCAAGAATTAGTAGAAAAGCTGAAGAACAAATTTCCCAAAGCAGATGTCAGGTGGTCGGATGCTGGTCAGGCGGAAGAGATGCGTCGAGCTAACGCTTTCGAATCGTCTCAAGAATAAATTTTGAATTGACCGCGATACCCAACCCAATGGGTGTATGGACAACTCGCTCTTCAAACGGAGTCACAGATTTGTCTGTTTGTCTGGTTTGCGCAAACACCAATCCGATGATCGCCAATTCGGCATTCGAATCTGGAGTAGGCTTGATAGATGCAACGACCGGAGCCCCGCTGTCACCGCCAAACGCGTGATAGTCGACAAGAAAAGTTGCGTTGGTCGCTGGGTCGATTGGATGACTGGCGATTGAGCCTTTTCTCAAAACAGGATAACCGCCGCTGGTCGATTCCAGTTTTGCAGGAAAGCACGGAATCATGCAGTCGGTGCCGACGCTGACCAGCCCAAGCTCAAAATATTCTTCGGTCAAGACTTGTTTTTCGGTGTATCGAAATTGACTGAGCGGGTGATCCAGTTCAATTTTGATTGCGGCGATGTCATGTTTGGAGTGTGATTTCCAAAGTGGGACACCATCGCTGTTTCGAACTATGATCTTGAGTTCTTTTCGCTGACCTTCCGAGTCACGCGTAACAATTTTCGCTTCACGTCGATCGGATTTCTTGAACGTATGTCCGGCGGTGACTAGATACAAATCCTTTTCAGCGGACTCTACAACAAAAGCGGTACCCGATTGTTCGCCGAGAAAAATTCGGAACGCAGAATTCACAACCCGTTTTGAGTTAGCGAGCGCATGGTTTGGCTCCAGCTTGCCAACCGTTTGTTGCTCTTGTGAAAAATTTGCGTTGAATCCGAGTGCCATTGCAACAGCGATCACAACAAAGAGACTTGATTTCATGGGTTTGTTTTCGTGGTTGTGGCATACGGTAGTTTTTAAGGTTACGCTTGAACAGAGATTGATACATTCAAAGTTTGTAAGCGGAATTCCGAAATGTCCGCACCGACAATCATAAAAGAAAGAATCCAATGCGTTCTTCGTCGTTGACAATCACGGTTCTTGTTCTTCTTTCCATGTTGGCATCCATCGGGGTTGCCGACAATCATAAAAAGCCAAACATCATCTTGATCATGGCGGACGATGTCAGTTGGGAAGCATTCGGCTGTTACGGTGCCGAAGATTACCAAACACCCGAACTCGATCGCTTGGCCAAAGAAGGCCTTCGATTTGCCCATTGTTACTCAACACCGATTTGTACAACCTCGCGGGTCAAGATCATGACCGGCCAGTACAACTTTCGGAACTACACTCACTTCGGTTACCTCAATCCAAACCAAAAAACGTTCGGGCATCTGCTTCAAGACGCGGGATACAAAACTGCGATTGCCGGCAAATGGCAATTGAATGGGCTGTACAACAAGATGCCCGGTTCCGATCAACCTTCCCGGCCTTCCAAAGCAGGCTTTGATGAGTCCATGCTGTGGCAAGTCACCACGGGAAAGAATGGCAACGGCGGCGAGCGATTCTGGAGCCCCCCGATCGAACACAATGGAAAGTTTCTGACGAAGAAGATGAACGCCGGGAAATATGGTCCCGATATGTTTTGCGATTTCATCTGCGATTTTATGGAGCGAAACAAATCAGAACCGTTCTTTGTCTACTACCCAATGGTTCTCGTGCACGATCCATTTGTTCCCACGCCAGATTCGATCGGCGATCAACCCAAGGACGTCAAAGCGAATAAAGCGCCAAAAGACAAATCTAAACGTAAAGATAACTTTGTCGCGATGGTCAACTACATGGACAAAATCGTTGGTCGAATCAATCAAAAGGTCGAAGACATCGGGCAAGCGGAGAATACGATCATCTTGTTCACAGCCGACAACGGAACCAACAAATCAATCACGTCCGGTTGGAATGGAACACAGATTCGTGGCGGCAAAGGAGACATGAAAGACATGGGGACGCATGTTCCGTTGATCGCTTATTGGAAAGGTCATACACCGAGCGGCGTCGTGCTCGATGACCTGATCGATTTCACCGATTTCTATGCCACCTTTGCTGAAGTGTCTGAAACGAAACTGGGTGAGAAGGATCCGGTCGACGGACAAAGTTTCTTTGCGCAACTAAATGGACAGCCCGGCACACCTCGAGATTGGGTTTTCTGCCACTACGAACCTTACTGGAAAAAAACGTCCGGTCAGTTCATGAGAACAGGTGACTACAAACTTTATCGCGATGGTCGGTTTTTCAATGTCCCGGCGGATCTTGAGGAAGAAAATAATTTGGCGGACTCGACCGACGAGAACATTCAACAAATCCGAGAGTCGTTGCTGATGCACCTCAAAGATTGTCCGCCCGCGCCAGCAGGTGAAAAAGCCGACAAGGACACCAAAGACCGTCCGATCTATCCAGAATGGAAAGATCTGAGGAAGTAGTGGGATGGAAGTACACCAAGTTCTTCACAGGCACATTCCATTTCCAGAGAAATCGAAATTCCGAAAAAAAGTCACGGAGTGACGGCAGTCTC
>CAZQQR010000109.1:12923-15943 GCA_964595515.1 uncultured Pirellulaceae bacterium | reverse complement strand
CCATCTTTCGTAGGCCGTATCAGGAGCTTGCGACGCCAATACGGCAATCCAAAGGTGTCGTCCCGCCTGGACTAACGAGTACGTGAGCCGCACAGCCGGCACTAAAGTACCGGGCTAGGAAATGCCGTTCCTCCGGAACTCAAAATGAATTCAGAATTGATCACGCTGCGGCGTTCTGTTTCGCCAGTCTGCGAAGTGGTTTGTCAGCCTGAAGCCATTTAGTGATCTTGTTGAAACTGCTACTCCAACTCTTGGCCAAGCGGTCTTCGCAAAACACATCGAACAACAGATCCAAAGTTTCTGCCAACTGACGAATACTTTCGATTCGGTCGATCGTATCACGCATTGGACCGTCATCACCCATTTGGCTGATCCGTGCCGCACCGACTGAAAATGTTTCGGCCGAAAGTTTCAAATCGAATTGTTCACCATCTCGAACCAGGGTTAGGCCGGCCTTGCGAGGAAGTTTGCCCATTTTGATCGCGATCATGGCTTCGGGAAGGGCAACCGGCGACTCCGAAGAGATCGACTCTTTTCCGTTTTCGCCACTTGGACAATCGAGGCTAAGCGACCGGGCGAACATCCCGCTGACTTCCGACTCGTCCGACAAAGTGAACGTGTCCGAGCCCGTTTCCCACTTCCACCACAACCACAACAGAAACTCGTTGCCGAGATAGTCGTAGTTGTCATTCATCCCATTCCACCAGACGATATTGCCTTCGGCCTCTGGATGGAACGAACTGGGTGTAGTTTCGAAAATCGCTGCCGTTTGATCAGCGGCTTCCGCGTACTCGAGCGCGAGTTTGCCCGACGTCACACGACTGACTTCGATTCCAAATGAGCTTTTAAGGAGATCCAAACAAGCTTCGTTTGTCTTCTCGCTGGTGCCGCCGAGAAAAATCGTTTCCGTTGTCGCATCCCAGAGGACCGAGGTCACACCCATTCGGTGAAAGTTTCCTTTTTCCGCTTCGGCAGCACACCGCGCGTCGACCGCTTCTTTGGCTTCTTCTCGCTGAGCTTTGGTCGGGCGCCCACCGGGTTTATCTTTGAGTGCACCACTCAATTCCATGTGCATCCAAGCTTGCTTGATCGGACCAGGGATTTGACAAGAATCGATTCGAATCCCAAAGTGCATTGCCTCACCGATGATGTTCTTTTCAGAATCAAAATCCGTATCCAAAAGATGTGAACCACCGGTGAATCCGATACTGGGCGATTCAAAGAGGTTCTTTTTTGAAGAGCTGATTTTGTTCTTTTTCAAAATCTGAAGATGCTCATCTCCGAATGTACCGGTCGGGTCTTCTGTAACTCTAAATCGCTCAAACGTGACGCTGCCGGAAAGGAATCCCATGGTCTCTTTCTAGTTGGAACATTGGTGGCTCGTTCCTGTTATTTGTCGGTTCTGAAATCGGAAAACTTGATCCACGAAAACGGTTACCGTTTATGCAGGCCGCGATTGATTGAATTGCGATGTATTCAAAACCTTTGGCTGTTTGAGCATCGTCCCGAAATATCGCACCGGAGAAATAGGGAGGACGAGGTTCTGGTCTGCAAAGAAAGCCACCAGTTCGTATCCGCTATCGCGTGGTAAAGGCCACGAGCAAACCGACTCAACCAACTCAGTTTTCAATATCCATCAAGTTGAAAGCTTCGAGGACTTTGCTGCGATGCTGAGAACCGAAAACGAGGACCATCAACTGTTTCATAATCTCTCGCTGATCACGCGTCAAGAAAGACTCACCGCCTCCAAGTTTGGCGATCGAATCGAACGACTCCAATGATTCTTCGCTTCGACAAGTCACCGTGCTGACGATTCCACGATGCTTATTGCGAAACTCGGAGGCGAGTTTTTGACAGGATTCAATTCGGCCGGCGTGCGGAGGAGCATCGCCAAACAGCAGAATGACTTTTCGAGCACTTCGGCGAAACTGGTTGTTTCGAATCGCCCAAGCCAGCCCCTCATCAACGGCCTCTGGCAAGTCGCCACCTCCCTTGGCGTTGATGCTGGAAAGGTAGCCAGAAACTGCTCCGATGTCTTCCGTTAGCCGGAGTCCTTTGACGATAAACTCATCGCCTTGATCTCGATAAGTACAAATTCCGATTCTTGTTTTCTCAGGGATCAGTTTTTGAAGCGCTTTTCCGATGCGGCCAATTCGTTTTTTCACTTCATTGATTTCACCCTGCATACTTCCGGTGCTGTCAAACACAATCACGATGTCCAAGCCGTCTTTTTTTAACTTGGTCAACATTTTCCCGAACGACTCGGAACCGCCAGCAAGTATGGACGATTGATTCGCTGATTCAATCTGCAACGCATTCCTCGCACCGCCTCGAATCGCTCCCATGCTCAAATCCAATTCTGATTGCGCGAGGGCGTTGAGCGCCGTCGGAGAATCAAATTCGTTTTCGAGAAGCTCGGCAGAATTGGATTCGATCGGATTTTGAACTTCGACCGATTGAAGTTTGTCATTTGGAGTATCGATCAGTTGCTCACGAGCGAGATGTCCGATCATAATTTGGTCGCCCTCGCCGCCTTCGCCTGTTGAAAAATTCCCCCAAGGCATCAAGGCGAGCAGAACCAACAACATGAGATGCAGTACGACGGCACTGATCCCTGAAAGCGAACTTTCCATCCACCGGCTGGGTGGGTCGATCTGACGTTCTTTGTGTCCATACTGAAGCCGTGATTTTGGCATGACTACTGTGGACTTGCAGTGCGGACATTTTCCACGCTTACCAAGCTGTTCCTTGGTAATAGAAAATTTCTCGCCGCAATGAATACAGTAAATGTTCATATTGAAATCAGAAGGTTCGCGACCTGCGAATCTGAAGGTTTAACTGCCACACCCAATAACAGTTTAGCTGTTTTTGCCATTTAGACCACAATCTATTTCAAGCCCCTAGATTAACACCGCCAACTCGCCGTTTTTTGAGAGATCGTAAATTTAGAGATCGCAAATTTGGATTTCGTCTCCCGTAAATAGAGTGGTCAAGTTTTTACTGTAATTATTTACAGTAAC
>CAZQQR010000109.1:11202-12823 GCA_964595515.1 uncultured Pirellulaceae bacterium | reverse complement strand
TTTCGTCTCCCGTAAATAGAGTGGTCAAGTTTTTACTGTAATTATTTACAGTAACTGGTGTTGACCATTCCTATTCGATGGTGCACATTGACGGTTGTTTGGTTGTGCAGAAAGATTTCGTGCACTGTGTTTGGCAAGATGTCACACGCTTACCAGTAGCTTCGGTTTTTGTTACGTCGATTTCGAACGCATTCGAGTTGATCTTTCAATAACTGGAAAGGAGTCCGTGATGCTTGTTCTATCACGTAAAGAATCAGAGACTATTCTATTCCCCAAACTTGGGATCACCGTTGAAGTCAGCCGGGTTCAAGGGAACACAGTTCGCTTGGGAATCGACGCTCCCGATGAAATTCGAGTGATTCGAGGCGAACTTGAAGACACTGCCGATCTCGATGTTCGCCCACGTATCAGACCTGATACAAACGAAGATTCGGGGCATGATTCGAAACAAATCGCTCAGTGCTTAAACGCGGCAAACCTCGCTATTCATCTCGCACAAAACCAGTTGCGACAACAGTTGACCGGTCATGCAGAAACAGCACTTGAATCTGCTCTGGAATGCTTGGAAGAGCTAGAAAAAACAGTCTTAGCCACAGGTTTCGATGCGAGCAAGACGACCAACAATTCGCAATCCAATTTCGGCTATCCCAAAAAACGGTTGCAATCCACAGTTCACGAAGCCAGAAAAGGGTACTCCGTTCGCACAAAGAAGGTTGCTGTGTTGGTGGGTGAGACGTGCAGTGAGTCTAAAGTCATCGACATTGGACACGAACTGGAACAGCTTGGGTATTCCTTGATCACGATCGAAAACAGCCTAGCCCTGATTCAATTTCTACGTCAAAACGAGCAACCTGACCTGGTGATCGTCGAATCGGGATCACCGAATTCGATCGATGAAAATCGAAACGACGATTGCTTAAGAATGTTCGGCGTTGGGAGTTTGCAAAAAAGCCGACAGGATTTCCTGGTAAACCAATCCAAGATGACTTGCTGGTTTTCTGATGCCTCCGATGAAACTGCTTTGGCAACGCGATTACAGGTTTGAATTTCCATCCAAGGTAGGCCGGATCAGGAGCTTGCGACGCCAATCCGGCAACACCTGCAAATCGATACCAAAATCTTACGCAGCGCGAACCGTTAAACGTTGTCTCAACAAACGTTTTCAAAACAAGCCTAAGGCGGGCCGCCCTTATTGAGACAGGGTCTGCGATTGACGATGCCGATGACTGACGCGCTCCACTTACAATTGCAGGTTTGAATTTGCATCCAAGAGTAGGCCGGATCAGGAGCTTGCGACGCCAATCCGGCAACACCTGCCGATCAGCACTCAAAGCCGTCGCAGTGAAAAACGTTAGACGATCTCAGCTAACGTTTTCAAAACAAATCGATTCGCGCGCGATTGACGATGCCGATGACCGGCGCTCTCCGCTCGCAATTTCCTTCACGCGGCCTAAAACTTTAAATCGTCATTAGGTCCGCTGGAAGCTCGTTTCGGAATCAATACAGGAGAAACACTCGGCTGCAAATTGTGGGTTGCGTTGGCTTTGCCTTCAAAGATCGAAAACTCTGCCCAGACAGGTAGATGCTCAGAAAGCGCAACCGCTTCTTCCAAACTCAAATT
>CAZQQR010000109.1:7739-11102 GCA_964595515.1 uncultured Pirellulaceae bacterium | reverse complement strand
GGTCGATTGGGATGCAGTTCAAGATTTGCAAGCGTAAACGTGAACGCTTGTTCGGGAGGTGGCCCAGCCGCACGAAACCATCCAACAATTGGTTTTCGCGACAAAATGTTGTCAGGATCATTGATCGTATACCATTGAGATTCATCCAACGTCAAAGTCGTTCGGTTGAAAACGATTGCTGACTGAGTTTCGCCTGCACCATTGCGGCCGAGGTCGGAAAAGAAAGCGTAGTTGGGCCGATTTGATGACTTTGGCTGATCAACCACCGAGCTTCCGGTGTAACCAATCAAGTTCATCTGGTCGACTAACCGTCGCAACCAATTCACATCCGCACCGTTGATGTCTTGAAGCGCAATCGCATCGTACCGCCGACAAATTTCAGCGACCCGCTGCAGTGAATTGAGATCCATTCCCGAACCGGTCGTATTCGGATTCAACTTGAAAGATCCGATCCGAATCACATTCGTAACGAACTGGGGCTGCCGATTGACACGAGGACGTTGGGTACTTTGTCTCTGATATTTCGCACTGGCAAACGGCGATTGCTGGGGCCAAACTTGACTCGGATTCTCAGGGGTGCCTTGAATTGGGTTGCCAAACTGATCGTAGGCCAAGTTCACAACGTCCGAAGGCTTTTTGATTCTGTCTTTGTTCATCAACACCCAGATTCCACCGACAATGAATGCCGCAAGCAATAGTGTTTTGAAGAATCGTTTGTCAGAATTCATGGTTCACCTGGAATCTGGAATGGCGACTTTCGAGAAAGATCGCGGTACTTCCTAGATCGACTGATTTCGCGGTTGGAAAAAACGATTCCAATTCAGTCCAGATTAAACCGACAATCGAAACGATTTCGGTGACGAAAGGCCGTCAAAAAACTTCGATCAGAAACAACCGTTCCAATCGGACCCGTTGGCCGGTTAGCCCACAGGCAATATGTCTTCGGCAGTGTCTTTGTGCTTCTTCTTATTTTCTCGAAGCTCTTCCTTGGCCACGCGGCCGTTTAAGTTCGGTCGAAACACGATCAGCAACACCATTGGCAGATACCAAGCGATATACAGCCCGCCTCCAAATCCGTGCCAAAACTGAACCCCAATCATCACGGCAGCTGAATAGGCAACCAGCGTTCCGATGTTCTTCTCAGTTGGCCAGAACACGAATGAAACCGACAACAGAACAAATGCCACCAACAGTGGCAGCCTCCACCACTGATTCCACCCGAGCGCCCAGATACCTTCCAACCCAGTCATCATCGGCGTCAAAAATCCAAACATGACTCGCAGCTGCAGGAAGAAATCTGTTGAGTCGACAGAGGTAAACGCCAACCCGCCAACACAGAATCCAATTGCAATCAAAAACCCGAGGACAAATCGTTTGACGCCACGCTGCCAATAGAAACTTGCCCATAGCGGCGTAAGAAAAATCGGGTAATAAGAAACTCCCGTCGCGAGCCCAATCAAAACACCTGAAATGCGCGGAAACCGAAAACTAACAAGCGCAAACACAATCAAGCCAGCCGGCAAAGTATGCAAAACGTGGCCGGTGAAAATTGCTGAGTACGGATGCATCAAATAAACCGTTGCCACCCCAACGCCAACATTAAAATTGTTGTAGTTGTAGTGACAAAACAGAATCAAGCCGATCACGACCAGTAGCTGGCTCAAAATAGCCAACGACTTGGCCGCGATCACATACCGCCCCATATTTTCGCTTTGGTCTGCATCAACCTGCAACAGTTCATTCCCACTGTTGAAGGAAGGAATGATCGGCAACAGGTTAAACAATCGGTAACCCGGCCCGCGTTTTCTAAGCTGTTCGATGTCACTGGTCTGGGCAGCCTCTCGCTGGATTAACTTGACCGCATCCCTCGCACCACGCAAATCGTCGTTAGTCGGCTCGGACGTTGCGATGTTCGCAAACGTGAGAATCATGAGGCTGAATCCAAAAAAGACCAAACCTCCAACCAGCAAATTGGGTTCCAACAATGGTCGCCGGGTCAGGCTTGGATCGATCAACATGCGAATCAAGAAAACCGCACCGACTCCAAACAACCAATAGTAACCCCACCGCTGCCATTGATGCCCCAACGTATCAGGAGCTTCGAACGTGCCCTTATTTTCCTTGACGATCCCATCATTGGGATCCTCTTGGTCGAGATTGAGTTTTGAATCGTCTCCGGCCTCCGCCGTCGATGCTTCAACGTTCTGGCCCATTGCTGCTTTTTTAGCTGCGATATCACTGGCCAATTGAATCTGACCGCCATGGATCAACAACAATCCCGGCGCGAGCAAGATCACGAGCAAGAGATCAAAATTTCGAACGCTCCAGAATCGGTTGAATTTAAAGAACAACGCAAGGATCAGAAACGAGGACAAATAAGCCCAAGTTACTGGAGGAATTCGTTGATATTCGAAAGGGAACGTATCCACGAAGCGCTATTTCTCGACCGGAACGGAAACGCCCATTCTTTCAGCCCAACGGAGGGAACGCAAAGGGTAGCAGACCAAGCCTCACGAAAGATCGGCTTGTTTTTACCGACTCCCAAGCATGAGAGGGCAATCTTTCAGATTTTAGTGCCGTCTAAAAGTAGTACAGCAATAGACAAACGCCAAGCAGCATTGCGGCCCAAAACGCCATAAAGCTCGTCGACCATGTCGATCCAAGCTTACCCGTTTCGTTGAATAGCTTTTCGAACCGGGCCAACAAGCCCTTCAACATGATCAAGAATCCAGTCCTCAATCCTTTGTCCGCGAAAGCGATACCCGTTCCAATCCCGCCAACCAAACCGGGCAAGAGTTTTCGGTAAATCCAATCGGTATCAAGGTTCGTTGATCGTACCTCATCGGGGTACAGCTTGGTTTTCATCAACGCAACGAACGCGAGCGCCGCAAACAGCAACAACTGTAACTGCATGATCACGTGAGCAGCTGTGTAGGGAACATAATCGTGGTGCAATTTGTGTGGCAAGATCCCGTATAGCAACGGATAAGCCACTCCTAAACCAACGCAAAAGAACGCACCGATTCCCATTGCGAGCAACATATTCCAGGGAGCTTCTTTGGGACGTTTGCCAGAGTCGTGTGCGAAAAAAGCAAAGAAAGGAATCTTGATCCCCGAATGTTCCATCACACCCGCCGAAGCGATCAAGAGAATGAACCAGACGGTATACATGTGCTCATGGCCAGCCGCTGAAATAATCATCGACTTGCTGATAAAGCCACTCAACAGCGGGAATCCGGAGATCGCGCCCGCGCCGATGATGCAGAAAATCGTCGTAAGCGGCATCGACTTATGCAGACCACCCAGCTCGGTTGCTTTCGTCGTTCCAACCCGATGCAGCACCGCTCCCATCGACATGAACAA
>CAZQQR010000109.1:0-7639 GCA_964595515.1 uncultured Pirellulaceae bacterium | reverse complement strand
GCAAACAGAATCAATTGGGAGCCAAGGCTCAAAGTAAAAATCGAATTCGATTCACCGTCAATCAAATGCCCAAATGCCAGTGAACCGGTCTCTCGAAAATGCATAATCGCACCCGACAGCAACAGGACTCCCGAGATCACCTGAATGATCAGATATCGCATTCCCGTTTTGAAAGTTCGTTCGCCGTTGGCCCAAATCAAAAAGACACTTGAAAAAGCCGTCAGTTCCCAACAAACAAACAACGTGATCAAATCTCCGGCGCATGACGCAGCGATCGCACTACCGGCATAGATCATCGCGGCGATATGCTGTTTGGTGTCTTCGACATGCAGTGCATAAATCGAAGCCATGATCGCGGCCAAGTGAAACACCAACCCGAAAATCCAACTCAGGCGATCGATCCGGACGATGTCCAGGTCTTGGCCGAACAGCTGAATGATCACCGAATGGCTATCAGGAGCCGTCCAAAAAACACCGAGGCTTAACGTTGAAAGTGCCAACGCGCCATAGCCGCTGAGTCGCTTTCCCAAAAATGGCAGAAGCAAAGCCCCAATCACCATTAGCAAACCGGGAGGCAAACTATGAATCATAGTACGTCTCCTCTCGCATAATGATTGGTCTCAAAAATCGACCAAGGAAGACGATGACCACAAACGCGATGAAGCCAAACATTGCTTGAAATCCAAGCAGATGTTCGATCTCAAAATGGGCAGGGTGTTTTTCGTCATACAACGGATGACCTGTAATCGAGCCCCACGCCAATTGGGCAACAACCGTCAACACACAAGCGACAACCAGACCGATGATGATCAAGTTCACATTGCGTTCGGGCCAGCTCTTTTCAGCAGGTTCCGTGTCATGCGAGTTGTCAGAATCTTTTGTCATGTCTCAAACGTGTAAGTTTATTGATTCAACTTTAAGCGACGAACGAAAAATTATTACCGTGAATATTTTCGCGAGGCCAACAGGGTCACGCATCCGTCAACTTTGAACGATCGGCAGTAAGGCTTTCCAAATCGAATCGGCCACGAAAAACAAAGCCACGCTTCCCACCGCTGTAATGCACAACGGCACCACGCACATCATCGGTGCTTCTTTAAACTTCATTGGCTCCTGACCCTTGGGAGTCATGAAGCCTTTGATCGGTATCTCAAACAAGTAAGCAATATTCAGCAACGAACTGATCATCAGCGCTGCCATCAACCACAGATGCCCAGCGTCGTAGGTTGCAACCGCGAGGAACCACTTACTCCATGATCCACCACCCGGCGGAACACCAATGATGCTCAGGCTTGCGATCATAAACGCGCCAAACGTCAGCGGCATGGCTCGCCCAAGTCCTCGCATGTCGCTGATGTCCGTTTTGTGCGCGCCAACGTAAATCGCCCCGGCACAAAAGAACAAAGTGATCTTTCCAACCGCGTGCATCGCAATGTGCATTCCACCGCCGACCACACTGTCAGACGTCGCCAGAAAAGCACCCAATGTGATGTACGCCAATTGACTGACCGTCGAATAGGCCAATCGGGCTTTTAAATTATTCTTGGTCATCGCGACCAATGACGCGAGCAGGATCGTCGCACCGGCGACGTAACAAAGCCAATCGCTAATTCCGACTTGGCCAAGCTCGTCTATTTTGCTGGCCCGAATGAAGTCGATTCCAAAAATGTAAACGACAACTTTTAGCACCGAAAAAACGCCAACCTTGACCACCGCAACCGCGTGGAGCAAAGCACTAACAGGCGTGGGCGCGACCATCGCCGCCGGCAGCCAACGATGAAATGGCATCAAAGCCGCTTTGCCAATTCCAAAAGCAAACAATCCAAGCAAGATCGTCAATTGCGTGTTCGAAATTTTGTCATTCAATTGCGGCTCGGTCAAAATCCCACCGGGTTTGAAATCCAACGTTCCAGCAACGCTGTAAGTCCACGCAATCGCCAGCATGAAAAAGGCAACAGATGTTGAGAGCAAAATCCCAAGGTAAACCCGACCGCCTTTTTTGGCTTTTTCATTTCCGTGATGCGTCACCAACGGATAAGTCGAAATCGTCATGGCTTCGTAGGCCACAAACAACGTGAATAGGTTTTTCGCATAAGCCGCTGCCAATGCCGCAAAAATCGCGACCGCAAAACAAGCAAAAAATCGCGTCTGATTTGTTTCGTGATGCCCACGCATGTAACCGATCGCGTAGATCGTAGTCAAAATCCAAAGCCCTGATGCAACTAATGCGAACAGCATTCCCAGAGGTTCGACTTGGAATGAAAGATCAAACCCGGGCAACATTTCACACAGATGCCAGACCGGTCGACCGCCCGAAAAAACGTGGCTGGCCAGTGAGCAAGTCACGCCAAAGAGCAGGATCGAAATGATGATCGTGCATGCTTCGCGGATATTGGGAGCACTGTCAAACAGATAAATCAAAGCCACCGCAATCAGCGGTAACAACATCGAAATCCAAATCATATTTTCAGGAGTCATCACGGCATGCCTCCTGCTTCAACAATCCCGAGCAATGCCATCGCGGCTTTGTTGGCGAGTCCAGCTGAGTAAACCGTCCAACAACCGAACACAACCGTTCCAGCGATAACGACATAAGTCGGAATCAACATGGAGGCGGGTGCCTCGCTTGCATGCTTGGCCCGCTCGGAGGGATCAGAAAAATAAAGCGTCTCAACGACTCGCCAAACGTAAACCAAAGCCAACAAAGAGCTAAGCAACATCAACACGGCGACGTGCCACCACTCCAGTTGTAACGCTGCCGTTAGCAACAGCCATTTGCTGATAAATCCAGCAGTCAAAGGAACGCCAATCAAACCAAGACCGCCAACCACCCAGGCAAACGACGTCCAAGGCATCGTCTTTCCCGCGCCTTTCCAGTCTTCCAACTGAACCGAACCGAGTCTTAATGCAAAACATCCGACGACCATGAACAGGCCCCCTTTGATGAGTGCGTGATTGAACATGTGAACGATGCCCGCTGATAATCCATTTACGTTGGCCATGCTGATTCCCAGCAGCATGTAACCAATCTGGGCGACACTGGAAAAAGCTAACAATCGTTTTACATTTGTTTGATAAACCGCCGCGGCTGATGCAATAAAGATCCCAACCAACGAAAAGATCATCAAAGCCTGATCGAGAGGAAGAACTTCAAACGCAAATTTCGGGGTAAAGATCCCAAACACTAGCCGAATAAACGCGTAGACGGAAACTTTGGTCGCTGTCGAAGCGATAAAACATGTCACCGTCGATGGAGCATAGGTGTAGGCGTTGGGCAACCAAGTGTGCAACGGAAAGACTGCCATTTTGATGCAAAGCCCAACCGTCATGAACGCAAACGCTACCAATTGAGTTCGATCTCCATCCACTCTCTGTAAACGATCCGCAATGTCCGCCATATTCAGCGTCCCGGTCATTTGATACAGCAAACCAATGCCGATTAAAAAGAAAGTCGCTCCGATGGTTCCCAGTATCAAGTAGTGCAGGGCGGCCAATGGAGCTCGCCGAGTTTTGCCTAAACTAATCAACGCGTAACTGGCCAGCGAACTGATCTCAAGGAACACAAACACATTGAACAGGTCACCGGTAATGCACATCCCGAGCAGTCCCGTCATGCACAGCAGATAGGTCGCGAAAAACAAATAGTGTTTTGAAAGCGGGATCTCGCGATTGATACTTGCCGGCGCGTAAGTCAATACAATCGCGCCCAACCCTGAAACGAACAGCATCACAAACGCGCTGAGATGGTCGATCACATACACAATTCCGTAGGGCGACGGCCAACCACCAAGCTCATAACTGATCGGGCCCGAATTCATGACTTGCATCAGCAACGCAACCGCGATCGCGAACACTTTCCATGTCACCGCCAAAGCGACCATGTAGCAAAGTCTGCGGTTGCCAATCAGAACCAACAGAGGAGCGGCCAAAAGCGGCAGCACGATTAACAAGACTGGAAGTTGTTCTTGAATCACGATTTCCTGTCCAGTTCAAGGATCTCGTCTTCTTCAATCGTTCCGTACTCTTCTCGAATTCTAACGATGAGCGCTAAAGCCAAAGCCGTCGTTGCAATCCCGACCACAATGGCGGTCAGCATCAAAACGCTGGGCAAAGGATTGGTGTAAAGATTGTCACCCGCAGCATGAGCCACTTCGGCTACATGGGCGACTTCTTCAAATCCAACGGGAATGATTTGGCTGGCAACTTCGTTGGCGGCTGATGCATCGACTTGGTCCAGCAACTTGTCAAGAACCTGACTCGATGTCAATTCCGTCGTTGGCGAATTGCTTCCTGTGATCGTCTCGACGCCGGAAAAATCAGTGGGTGGCTCCGCTCCAAAATGAATCGCATGTTCAGCCGCACCATGGGCTGCTTCGCCATGTTTTTCGTGTCCATGGGGATGGTAAATATTCGGATCATCAGGTTTGAGGATCGGAACTTTTCCGCCAGTCACTTTGCCCATCGTGATATACAGCAAAAAGACAGAGGTCTGAAAAATGTTCAAACCAATGATCGTCTTAATCAAATTTTCACTAGCGATGACAATATAGAATCCGGTCATCATCAAAAAGATCACGACCCAGTAGTTATAGAGTCCAAGGAATTGATCCAAAGTCATTCGACTTGCTCCCTTCCAGCGAACGCATAAAAAATCATCGTCATCACAGCGGTTACTGTGATTCCAACACCTAGCTCAACGAGAAAAATCCCAAGGTGTTGGCCAGACGGAAGAAAATGAAACGTGGGTTCGTCGCCGTAGAACGCGGGCAGTTCTGTCAGGAAATGATGTTCGAGTTTGTTGTAGTCCAGAAAATTTCCGCCCCGAACCATGCACGCCACGCCGGTGGCAGCATAAAGCAATAGTCCAAGCGCGATCAGTTTCTCAACCACTTTGGGAGGCGCGACGTAGTAGACCGCTGGCAATCCATAAACCAAGGCGTACAGAATCAAAGCTGACGCGAAAATCACGCCAGCCTGAAACCCACCGCCCGGCCCAAAGTCGCCGTGAAACTGAACATACAGTCCGAACAACAAAATATATGGGATCAGGATTTTGGTAATCACCCTGATGATCGGAAACGAATTCATGCAGACACCTCATTCGTTTCAAGGCGGTCCAAATGCTCTTGATCGGACTGAGTGGTCTGCCGCAGAATCAACAACACCGCGATGCCCGCCGTAAAAATAACGGCCGTCTCACCAAGCGTGTCATAACCTCGATAGCTCGCCAAAACAGCCGTCACCACGTTCGGCAAACCGTGCATGTCTGGTTGCGATTTTTCGACGAACGAAGGATCGGGGTAGACTTGGATTGGAGCATTCGGATCACCGAAATGTGGCATGTCGCCTGTGCCATAGATCAACGCACAACCAGTGATCGTAACGACAACGAGTGGCCAAAATCGAGATTTCTTAGACGGCCGCTCATCAAAGTCATTGCTTTCGAGACGTCCGTCTTTGTGCCGTTTTCGGGGAGCAAGAGCAAGCGTCGCCAGCATCAGGATGGTTGAAATTCCGGCACCGACAGCGGCCTCTGTGAACGCAACGTCTGGCGCATCAAGAATCAACATCCAACTGGCACCGAGGAAACTATAAATCCCGGTGAACATGACAGCCGCCCACAAGTTGCGAATGCGCGCGACCGTAACTGCCGTCAGAGCGAGCAAAGTAAGGATCGGAATAACAATGAAAATCATCATGGCTTCATGCGTAGATGTTCAAGTGATTCAGGAACTTGAATGTCGAGTGCTTACCTTTGTTTCTAGCTATCGTTTGTTTGATTCGAGCGTATTGATTTCCAACTCAGGCTTTAAACCTTGAGCCAATGCGGCTTTTGCCAAAGCGTGACAGGAAGTTGGGCTGGTGACGACCAGGAAAAACAAAATCATCAACAGCTTAACCGTCGTCAGCGTAAACCCGCCTTGGAACAACAGACCGATGACGATCAATCCGGCCCCAAGTGTATCCGTAATTCCTCCACCGTGAAGTCGCGAAAAGAACTCGGGCAATCGCACGATTCCAACGCCTCCAACCAACGCAAAGAACGACCCTGTCAGCAGAAAAATCCAAGTCAAAATATCTAACAATATCACTGATCGCCCCTTATCGTGGGAGCGATAGGCGGATGGACAATCTTGGGTTCTTCCCGAAAACTTCCGTACTCAGAAAACCTGAGTAGCGCAACCATCCCGATAAAGTTCATCAAACTGTAGAGTAGCGCAAGGTCAAGGAAATCAGTTCTGTCTGTCAAAAATCCTACAACGCAAATCAGCAAAACCGTTTTGGTCCCAAACATATTGAGCGCCAACACCCGGTCAAAAACAGTCGGACCAAGCACGGCACGAATAAACGCCAACGTCATGGTTCCCAGGATCGCGACAGCGGTCACGACAAAAGCAGATTTGATACTTAGTAAACTGACAACGGCTTCTTGCCCAGCAACACTTGAAATCAATTCGATCATTGTATGTTCGATCCCTCCGATTCAGGGTTCGGATTTTCCGAATTTGATTTTTCGGAATTTGTCTCAGCCGAATTTGATTTCTTGCCTTCAAGTGCACAAACCCGCCGGTCCATATCGCCGGAAAGATCTTCCTCCGCCCCTTCGAACGAAAGAGCATGAACAAGAATTCGGTCATCATCCAAACTGACAGAAACCGTTCCGGGCGTAAGCGTGATCGAATTGGCCAAAATGACTTTGCCTAGCTCGGTTTGCTGGTGGGCACCGACCTCGATCATATTTCGTTGAAGCTCCAGTTTTGGAGATAGAATAATTTTAGCGACCTCAAGGTTGGAAACCACGATCTCTTTTGCCAACCACGGCGCATATTGCGTAAACGGCCTAATCCCAAGCTGGATTGGCGCACCTTCTTCATCAACGATCGCCATTCGCTTGCAGACCCAAAGGCAGAGCAAACAAGAGAGCAGGCCAAGCGCCAAAATGAAGTAGTTGTTGAAATGCCCTGACCAAAACAGCCAACTGGCCATCAGGGCAAGGAACAACGTGAACGAATATTTCATGATTTAGAGAAGAGCCGTCGAAGCACACCGAGTTCAAGTCGACAATATACGCGCGATCGCAATTTCAAGAAAGACGGAAACGCAATTGATCAAATCGCTCCAGTAAAACCGCGAAGCTGAATACGCTCGACACGCCGGCATCGTTGAGGTTGGCGTTGAAGAATCTCGGAAATCCAGGATGGCTCTGCAAAATTTTTCAACCGGCATATTTATGTGGTGTACGCGTTAAACATATAGACGATGAAAAATGGGGCCAGCCGCTGAGAGGATTAAAGATCAACGAGCGATCTTACGGCAGATCGGCGACGGCTAGTGGTAGTGCCGATTTCCCTTCTACGTGCTGGCGTGCAAATTAAACTGGCTCGTATCACGACCGCTTCGATCAAATCACCTTCGCCGTCATCCGGTTCCACATCCACATGCTCAATCCAGAACCACGCCATCCTCGGGCAACTTATCCGCCGGATGCTATCTGAACCTACGAGGCGAAAATGATATTGAATCAGGAAGGGCGGAAAAGCGAAGAGCACAATATCGGTCAAACGGGGAAGCCCGCATTACCCTTCCACGGTCTTCAACCACTCACCCACATCCACATCCACATCCACATCCACATCCA
>CAZQQR010000108.1:9749-15958 GCA_964595515.1 uncultured Pirellulaceae bacterium | reverse complement strand
CAAACTTCTTGTTACGCAACACCAAGCATCGCGATCAGTTTGTGCAGCTGTCTTCGGTGGATTCGTTGGTGAACGGCGGTCAAGCAATGCCACTGATGAGCGTTCAGTTTTCCAAACCACGGGTGGGCGTAACGTTTTTTAGATTCCAAAGAACCGTGTTCTTCGAGTAATCGACCGATGGTTTGTTCGTAATCTGATTTGATTTTCAAATAACGGTCCAGCGTTTCATAGCTGAGATCTTCTTCTGGTTTGTAAAGAGCCACGTCGATTTCTCCGCGTGGAACCACGCCATCCATTAGGGCTTGAATGACCTTCAGCATGTCCGTGTTGGTTTGACACAAATGCTCGACCACCATCATGGCGGACCAATTCCGACTGGAATCTTCGATCCCGATGACGCGCGGGATCAAAAGTGGCTGAAACGCGTCGAAGGATTCGTCATTGTCGACCAACTGGTGGATCTTGGTTGAGACACTCGAGAAAATTTTGAGAGCTCGAGCGTCGGACAAAACCGAACATCCAATCTTGAACGCAACATTGAGTATGGCGTGCTCGGACTTTGGCAATCCCGCCCCAGGCATTTGTAGTTCGTTTCGATTGCCAAAATTGAATGCCATAACGGTTTCGAGGTTTTCCTTTGGGAGTTTGTAAGATCTGAAGATAACGCGATCTGGCGATGTAGTTAACGCGGTCAGCCCTTTTTAGATTCGTTCTTCAGCCCAGCTTCTTAGTTGTTCACGAAAGATTTTTGAGTTGTGTCTGATGTCGACGGGTAGAGCTTGATGGATCAAGAAATGTTGAATCGAATCCGTTTGCCAATGCTGGCTGGCGATTTGTTTGACTTCTGCGATCAGCGTCTCGCGAGCATTGTGATCGGATGGAAAGTGTTCTTTGAGTGGCTCGAGAATGATCACTGGAATTTGTGTTCCGGCTTCGCCTGCACCAGCTGCACCGACCAAAGCGCTCCGATAAATTTTCGGATGCGTGTTAATGATGCCCTCACAAGTGATTGTGAACATCGGACCGTTGGTGGTCAAAACACGATGGGACTTTCGACCGCAAAACCAAAACCTATTCTGGTCGTCAAAGTAGCCCAAGTCGCCCATACGATGCCAGAACGAATCGCCATCTTGGATCTTATGCTCGGCATTTGCTTTGACTCTGGTTACATATTTGTCGGTGACCACCGGGCCGCTGACGATCAGTTCACCAATTTCGCCATGAGCAACATCTTTGACGTTTGCCATCGTTTGGATCGGCTCGTCGCTGATGCGTATAAGCCTCCAGTTGATTCGATCAAACTTCTTGCCAACACACGTTCCGGCGCCGCTGGCAGTCTTGGCGGCAGTTTCGGCGATCACTTCCGAAGCAGAATTGCAAGCGATTGGGAGGGACTCGGTCGCACCGTAAGGCGTAAATACGTCACCGTCATTTGCGATTATTTTTTTGACCCGAGTCAAAACGTCTGGGGGAACAGGAGCCCCTGCGGTTAAGACCCGTTTGATGGTGGGAAGCGTCAATTGATGCTGCTGGCAGTATTTAGAAACCGTGTTCCAAAGCGCTGGAGATCCGAAAGATTGGTTGGCTTTGAATTGTGCTGCCGCATCGATGATGTTGGGGGGAAAGACATTCGCGGGACGAGTCGGATCCATCTCCGGAAAAATAGTGGTCGTTCCCATGGCGGTATTGAACAAGGCAAACAGCGGGAACCCTGAAACGTCGGCGCCACCTGGCTGTACTGAAAAGTAGTCGCGAATCTGTTCACATTGTTCAATAAAGATTCGGTGCCGATACAAAACGCCCTTAGGTGGACCGGTGCTGCCTGTGGTGAAAATGATGGCGGCTTCGTCTTCTCGCGTGAGAGGGACTTCTTCAAAATTGCTTCCGGCGAGCTTTTGCGTAAACGCTTTGGAGCGGCGGCACTTTGGGAATACGCCTCCGACCACGACGTTGAGTTTGCACTTAGGAAACTTCTTTCGAAAAAGCACTCTGGCTAAATGGGCTTTGGGTATGCCGACCATTCCTTGGGGTGAGGCGTCGGAAAGGCACTCAATCATGTTGTGCTTGCCCATGCCCGGATCAATCAAAATAATGACGGCGCCGGTCTTGAACAGGGCGAAAACATGTTTGACAAATTCAATCCCTGGGGGAACCATCAGGGCAATTCTTTTGCCGGGACCAATCCCCATTTGGCTAAGACCCAACGCGATCCGATTGCTTTGTTCTTCCAAGTCTGCGAATGAAATGGTGTCGTAATCGTAAGTTGCGCCACTGGCAATTTCTTTGGGCTGCCCTTTTTTGGGGCAAGCCACGGCGATCGCGGTTGGCATTCGTTTTGCGGTCTCGGTCAGGGCGTGGCCGATGTTTTTAATCGCGTCAAGTGACCAGGTTTTTGTTTGATCCATTTTTGTGGTTTTGTTAGACAGGGGCGCTGCAAAACGGAAGCGAAAATGCGAGAATTAGAGATTGGTAAAAGTCGTTAGAAAAACGAAGAATAACAATTTTCAGATTCGCACAGCGTTTCACTGGAACATTATATGGACATTGATATTTATCAGCAGTGCCCTTGTCATACGGACAAGAAAATTAAATTCTGCTGTGGCAAGGGAGTGGTTGGCGACCTCAATCAGATCTTGTCAAAGAGCAGTTCAGGACAATCCGCTGCGGCCTTGGATCAGATTGATCGCTTAATTGAAAAAGATGGTCCCAAAGATTGCCTGTTAACCATTCAGACGCACATCTTGATTTCCAGTGGTGACACGGACAAGGCTCAAGAAGTAAACGCGAAATTTTTGGAAGCCAATCCCGGACACGCCACGGGCCTGCATCACAAATCGCTGATTTCACTCGCCAAAGGCGACGTCGGTGAAGCGATTGAGGTTCTCCAAGACGCGATGGACGCGATCAAGGGAAATGAGATTCCTGTTTCGCTGGGTAATGCGTTCAAAATGGTCGGGTTTGGGCTGCTGAATCAAGGGAATTCCTTTGCGGCTCATGAGCATCTTAAATACGCCTATTCGCTCAAGGGCGATTCGGATCCTGAACTTCAACAGATGTTGATGGAAATTTATCGTGGTCCAAATACGCCGATGTTGCTGAAGCAAGATTTCCAGCTTGCTCCGCCCATCGAAGGAGTCGAGTGGGAAAAACGTTATCGCAATGTTCATCGGGCTTTGGCTCGTGGGCAGTTCCGAAAGTCGCTCCAGTTTTTGCAAAAAATTGATGAGGCGGAACCGGATCACCCTGAGATTGTACGCGGATTGGCGATCGTCAATTCGTTCCTGGGCCGCGTTGATGACATGATTGCGGCTTGGCGACGGTATGCGAGATTGGATGCGGTTGGAAAAGCTGCAGCAGCTGAAGCCGAAGCGATCGCTCAGATCTTTGACGACAGTAATGCCCCTGAATCAGTTGCGCTGGTTCGAAAAACGATCGAGGTGACAGAAACTGATGGCGCAAGTGAAGCCGCGTTGTCTTCTTCTCGTTTGGTTTCTACTCCGCAACTTCCGCAGGACCCATTCGACGAAGGCCCGCCGCCTCGGTCTGTATTTATTGTGCTTGATAAAGATCAAATTAACTCCCCCGATGAGTTGACGATCGATAACGTTCCAGAAGTCATCGGTGAAATTCTGCTTTATGGAAAGCAGACGGATCGTGATGCCCGTCTCGAAGTTGTTAGCGTGGAGGATGGCCGCGATGCAAAAATTCAAGCTTTGATCGATGAGACTTTTAAGGGTTTTGTTTCCGGCGAGCCGAAGCGACAAGAGCTGGGAGAGACAAACGAGCTGGCGGAAATGTTTGAGTGGAAGTGGCATCTTCCAGAGGGCGTGACGAAAAAGGACCACGACGAATTGGTTCGGTCTCGCCGCGAGCAGGTATTGCTCAACGATTGGGTGAATGTCAAATTTCCGATGCTCGACGGAAAGACGCCGGTCGAAGCGGCGAGTGAAGGAAAGTACGAGGCGTGTCTTCAGGGGATGATTATTTTGCTTGAAAACGCGGCGTCTGGTCATTTCTTTGATGATGATTTGATGGACCAATTGCGGGATAAGCTTGGCATTAAACGGCTTCCTAATGTCGAATACGATGAGAACCATGTTGGCTCGCCTGTTTTGCAGCAGCAGTTGGATTACGGCAAATTAAGCGATGAAGCGCTTTTGAGAGTTCGAGCAGACGCAATTCAAATTGGAAACATCAAAGTTCTACGGGGCGTTGTTCCTGAAACGCTAAAACGTGATGACATTGGTGTTCCGAAACATATGAGCTATTCGATGTTGGCTCAGATTGCTCAGGATGACGAGGAAGCTTTGGCGTTTTGCGCGAAAGCATGTGAAACGGCAAAGGCGGATGGCGTTTCGGAGGGCATCTATTTGGTGCAGGAATTCGAGATGCGAATTGCCCGTGGAATGACGGACAAGCTTCAAGAGATCTTGCAGAAATTGCAGATGAATCATTTGGACGAACCGGAAGTTGAGTACCGGTTGGTTCGTGTGCTTGATCGTTATGGAATTGGACCGGATCAAGGCCCGATTCGACGGGGTGCTCCGCAACAAGCACCACAGGCCGCCGCACCAGAACAAGCCGGAGGAATTTGGACTCCCGATGGAGGAGGTGCCGCACCCGCTCAAGCTCCACCTGCTGCAGAACCTGAGTCAGGTGAAAAATCCGGTCTCTGGATTCCAGATTAAGATGGTCTGAATGCCCAGCGATCTTGAGAATGTCTGCCGACAATTGGCTAGTTCAATTTGGATGACGCATTCGTTCTCAGGTAGTGGTTCGTCAGACCTGATTTGACCAGGTCACCGGTGCCATGTCTCACGCTTGTCGTGAGCATGTTTACGCAAGTGAAATCAAGGCACCCGGTAATTCAGCTTTGACGCACCAATAGTTTGACGCGAGCTTTCCGTTGTTCAAGCTGTGACTGACGCGGAATATTTGAGAGCTCGTCAGTACTTTTCGACAATGTTTTAATTCCAAGTGGAGAAATCGATGCGATTGAAACTCGTCCTTCCAATGTTGATTTTTGCTTTGGTGTTTTCGCGATCAATGTTCGCTCAAACTGAGTCGCCGGTTGATCGACGTGCAGAATTGAAACTGGTTTCCGCCGATTTTGAGTTGGCTGATGGACCTTCATGGGATGGATGGTCTTTGACGGTCCCGGATGTCAAAGGCGAAAAATTATTTCGCTACATTCCAGCGAAAAAGCAAATGCTAACGCTGGTTCCCGAGGCAGGACGGATCAGTGCGACTTATTTCAATCATGGGCGTCACTTTCTCTCGGACAACAAAGATGGAGGACTTGCTTTTGTTGATGGGAACAAAAAGAAAACGATCGTCAAATTCAAAAGTGAAGCAGATCAAAAACGTCCTTATCGCCCCAATGATTTAGTCGTTGATCGAACTGGCGGCGTTTACATTACGTTTACTCCCCAAAATCAAGTTCTCTATATCAGTCCGAATGGTGAGCAATCAATTGCGGTTGAAAACGTACAGACCCCCAACGGAATCGCGCTCTCTCCTGATGAATCGGTTTTGTATGTTTCGGAATTCGTTCCGAAGAAGATCAAGGCGTTTGACGTGACCTCCGCTGGAAAAACCGCCAATGGAAGGGTCCTCGCTGCGATGGACGATGGGCCCGAACGCGGTGCTGATGGAATGTGTGTCGATCGGGCTGGGAATGTTTACTGTGCAGGTCCGACCGCTGTTTGGATTTGGGGTCCCTCTGGCAAGCTGCTTGACAAAATTGACGTTCCTGAAAAACCAATCAACTGCGTGTTTGGTGGTCGCCAAATGCGGACACTGTACATCACAGGTTTTGGCGGCCTTCACAGTCAATTGATGAAGGTCAGTGGAGTGTCGCCGCAAAAACCGGGCTTGGTTTCTCTTAAGCCCGCCGCAGAGAATCCGCCAAAGCAAAATGCTGCTATCCCTACGACTGATGTTCCCGATTCGCTAACACCCTATTTGGATCAAGTGTTTGCAAGCTACGGCGACCGAAAATTGTTGGCGGATATTTTTGTGCCCAGCTCAAATGACAATAAACTGATGCCGTGTGTTGTCGTGGTGTACGGTGGTGGCTGGCACAATGGAGACAAATCAAAATTTAGAGCGCTGGCGGTTGCACTTGCTCAGCAAGGGTTTGTGACGGCGGCGATTGAATATCGGTTGGCGGGAGAAGCCGCTTTTCCGGCCGCGATTCATGATTGTCA
>CAZQQR010000108.1:0-9649 GCA_964595515.1 uncultured Pirellulaceae bacterium | reverse complement strand
TCTCGTAAGTCGCACGAGAAAATGTCGAAACCAGATTTCAAGCTTGATCCGGCAGCCAAGCCACTTTCGAATTCCAATAGTTGGCTTCGATCGACCGTTGATGAAAATCCGGATCTTTATCGGTTGGCTGATGCGTTTGTTCAAATCGACAAAGAGACTTGTCCGATTTTGTTCATGGTTGGAGAGCACGACAACCCCGCTCGAAATCAACCGTCGCGGGACAAGCTTACTTCTCTGGGCATTAAGACGGGCTTGAAAACCTACAAGGACGGTCAGCACGGTTGTTGGAATCGAAATCCGTGGTTCGGTTTGATGGTGACTGACATGGTCGAGTTTTTTCGAGCGACGCTGAAGTAAATAGCTGTGGTTTAAGACAAATTGCTTTGGTTGCAAACAGTTGCGTAGGATCCGATCGTTGCTTTGTTCCGATTGATGAACGTTCGAGTTGGTTCAAGTCGCTTGTAAAATGGTGGCACTTGACTCAAAATGTCAGCTTCAGATCTCCCGGGTAGAAATTCAGTGCCAAAATATATCGTTCGATACGGAACCATGCGAAGTCTGGGAGTGATGACTTCTCGGAACGACGCGGAGTATCGGCGTAGTAACGAAGTCATCGTTCGCTCTGATCGCGGATTGGAAGTCGGCCAAGTGCTTTGTGAAGCCTCCGATGATGCCCTTTCCCATCTCGATAATCCTCCCTCTGGTCACATCGTGCGTAGCGTATCGGATGATGATCTTGATTCTATCAATGACCTCGATGGGACTCGGCGGGATAAAATTGATGCTTGCCAAAAGCACATTGATGCGCTCGGTTTGGAGATGAAGCTGGTCGATGTCGAGCAGTTGTTCGGCGGCGAACGGATCGTGGTTTTCTACCTGTCCGAGGAGCGTGTCGATTTTCGTGATCTTGTAAAATTGTTGGCTTCTGAGTTCAAGACGCGAATCGAGATGAAACAGATCGGGGTTCGCGATGAGGCAAAACTGTTGGCGGACTATGGAGATTGTGGCAAACCAGTCTGCTGCAACAACCATCTTGTCAAAATGCCTCCGGTTTCAATGAAGATGGCCAAACTACAAAAGGCCACGCTTGATCCGACTAAAATTTCTGGTCGTTGCGGGCGGTTAAAGTGTTGCCTTCGTTACGAATTTGATACTTACCTCGAAATTCAAAAACAGCTTCCAAAAATTGGGTCGCAGGTTTTGACGAGGAACGGTAAAGCCAAGGTTTTGAATCACCAGATTATTTCAGAACAGCTTTTGGTTGAAACCGAAGACCACCGGCGCATGGTGATTGACGCTAGCGAAGTGTTAACGGTGATTGAAAAATCCAAATACGACGCCGAGACTAAGAAAGCCGACAAAGAAAAATCGAATTCGAAACAAGGGCGGCGAAATACCTCTAGCCGTAACAAGTCAGCCAAAGAAGACAATCGCGGTGACGCGTCAACCAAGCAGGATGATGACGGGAAAGAGCAAACGGGAAAGAGGCCTGGTTCCGGAAGACGTCCCGGGACAAAGAGGCCATCAAGGAAGCGAAAACAAAATTCCGATGGCCCGTCCAACGAGTCGGCACCGAATGGTAGTTCGGGCAACGATATGTCGTCTCCAAAAGGGTCTCAGTCAACTGGGAATCAAGCAAAACAATCAGATGGGAAACCGAAGCCCGGTAAAAAGCGACGCCCGCGAAGAAGAAAAAAGAAGGACTGAAAATTGTGATTGGCTTGGGAGGCTCAATGCATACAATGAAGCGTCTCTATTCTGGCAATATGACCTTCCGAATGACTGTTAGAATTGACCTCTCGGAACTCATTCTTCCCTACCGTTGTAAGTTTGTAATTATGACTGACGATGCACTTCTATATCAGCTTGTTGATCAGGACCCTCGCTATCCTTTGGAGGCGTACAATTTCGTGCGAGACGCTTTGTCTTTCGCCGCTGACTCAATGGAGTTGGGGTCATCTGCCTATTTTGACCCTGAGCTCGATGAAGAAGAAGCAGCTCATCGGGCTCGTCGTGAGCGGCATTTGACTGGCCAGCAATTGTGCGAAGCCATTCGGATGTATGCGATCAACCAATATGGCTACATGGCAAAAGTTGTCTTGAAGAACTGGAATGTTGACAAAACGGATTGCTTTGGCGACATCGTCTACAACATGATTTCTATTGGCTTGATGAAAAAGTCAAATGAAGACCGCCAAACCCATTTCAATAACGTCTACAAGTTTGAAGATGTGTTCGAGACAGAGTTTGCAATTTGTCAGTCGGCGGCAAACCGGCGATCCAGCTAGGATTCGCCCACAAACCCGTAGCAGAAGTCGTCAAGACTTTTGAGCCGACCTTTAAATCTCTTTTAACGTAAACTCTGCCAGTTCTTTTGGGCTAACCACCAAAACGCACGGAACGAACGTGGGAAACTCAAAATCGAAAAAACGAAGCCGATCAAAACCTTCGGCGCGGAACGTTGTGGCGACTGAGTTCACGGAAGAGCCCGTCTCCTCAGAGCGTGAACCGGATAAATCCGGGCACGAACAAAATGCTGATCCTGATTCGGGGTCAACTGAGCCACAGCAGGCAAAGGCTTATTCCACTGTCATTCGTCAGCCGTTAATGTTCCGAGTTGCATTGGGGCTTCTCGTTTGTTGGTTGGCCTTCCTGGCATACATCGCTTTTGTTGTTGTGGCGAATTGATTCAAGCGAATACAAGTTCTTGATTCTGTTTAAAGCGGGGTGACATTTGGATTGGAACCTTGGGAAGTCTCCGCCATCTGCTCTGCCCAGCTAGTTTCTTCTCACCTATCCTGTTTCAGGTGATTGGCTGATATATTTCAGCCACGCAACACTGAATTGAATGAGGAATCAGCTGATGAAAATGGTCGCATTGGATGGGCATACGTTGAATCCCGGGGACAATCCTTGGTCACCGGTTGAGGCTCATGGCACGCTTACGGTTTACGACCGAACGGCGCCGGAAGAATTAGTCGAGCGGGCGGCTGAGGCGGAAATTGTTTTGACCAACAAAGTCGTGCTAGGTCAGTCAGAACTTGATCAACTTCCCAATTTAAAATTCATCGCGGTCACAGCCACCGGGTTCAACGTCGTGGACGTTGAATATGCTCGGTCAAAAGGCATTCCTGTCTCCAACGTGCCGGTCTACAGTACGACTTCGGTCGCTCAGCATGTGTTTGCGGCGCTGTTGAGCTATTTGCACAAACCCAAAGAACATCATGATGCGATTCAAGCAGGTGAATGGCAGCGGCGGAACAATTTTTCTTTTTGGCTTTCACCGATCAACGAACTTGCCGGAAAGACGATGGGAATCGTTGGTCTTGGTCGTATCGGACGGGCAACGGCGAAGCTTGCCGAAGCGTTTGGAATGCGAGTCGTCGCCCATAGTAGGCGGCGGATTAATCCACTGACTTCGGTGGGATTCGAATGGTTAGAATTGGATGAGCTTTTTGCGACTTCGGATGTAGTTAGTTTGCACTGCCCACAGACGAACGAAAACGGCGGGTTCGTGAATTGTGACCTGCTTTCCAAAATGCAGCCGCATGCGATTTTGATCAATACCGCTCGCGGTGGATTGGTGAACGAAGCCGAGCTTGCAGAGGTACTTAATGAAGGCAAAATCGCGGCTGCATTGCTGGATGTTGTTTCGGCAGAACCGATTCAGGTTGATAGCCCATTGTTAACCGCCAAGAACTGTTTTCTGACACCGCATACGGCTTGGGTGACCGTCGAAGCTCGTCAGCGACTGATGCAAACCACCGCCGACAATGTAAAAGCTTTCTTAAACGGTGCACCGATCCATCTCGTGAATTGAGCGCCGCGGGGTGGTCAGACATTCTCGTAAGTCGCCGCAGTGAATATCGAATGTCCCGCAACAAGATCAAGAATTAGTCGAGTTCATCAAATTTTCGAACCAGACAAGCTCTTTCGAGATTCCATCGGCTAGGGTTCCGGAGCGAAGTTCGTCTGGCAACACGTTCCACGCATAAGTCTCCACCTCGAAATGCGGCATGGGCTCGCCGGACGCTTTGATCGCGTCAACCAAGCGTTTTATGTCAGTTTGAGTGGTGCCTATTTCTTGAAGAGCATCTGAAAAGATCGGTACGTGAAAATGGACTCGCCATTGACCGATCGGGGAGCTTCCAAATTCTTCAAGAGCTAAATGCAGATCTTCAAAGAAACGAATTTCGTCACCCATTCGAACAGACGTTTGGTGCAGGTAAGTCGGCTCGGAAAAGCTCTGCAGTTGTTTTAGTTTCTCAGTGGTGCTCAATCCGGAGTCAAAATCGACAGCGACCGCTGATGAGACTTGGACTTTTCCAATTCGGATACCCGCATCTTTAAACACACTAACTGCGGTTGCCTGTTCTTCAAACATCACAGCCGAGTGGCAAACGTCGTGGCAGACACCGACGTGTTCTTTTATTCTCGTGTTTTGCGATTCACTGTCGGTCAGAAGGCTTCGCTCAAAAAAGTTAGCTAAATCTTCGGCGGTATCGAGAATGCAACCCGGTTCAGGTTCGATGCATAAAAAGATATTGCGGTCGCTTTTTTGAGAGATTTCATCCAAGCGATCCGCACACGTTCGCAGGTTGTCAGAACATGCTTTTAAAAAAGAATCGTCTTGGGAACTCGATTCGTTACCCGGATTTGCTTTGTTTCCGTCAACGGGCCAACCAAGCGGCAACGTTGAAATGGTGCCGTCCATGCCTGCGGGCAAGAGTACGTCGAGAATCTCAGCTAGACGAACTGTGTATTCAAGCCGTTCCTTTTGGGCCCAAGTCGGTTTGTAGACTTCGTGCTTGACGACCGATTGATGAAAATCGCCAAAAGGAAACCCATTGAGAGTGTAGGGGACTAGTCCGTGTTGCGTTAACCAGTCACGAAACTTAAAAAGTGAATCTTGATCGGCAAGATCCGCCAATGTGGTGGCGCTTAACCATAGTCCGATGTTCATTGGGCGATCAGGCGAGAAAGCCGCTTTGACCGCCAAACTATGCTTGGTCAAATTCTGTTTGACTTCGTCCAAAGTTCGACCGGGATGGACGTTGCCGCAATAGCCAGTTTGCATCTCGCGTTCTCATTCGTTGATCTGATGGAGGGGATTGGGGCCAAGGCAACAGCAGCCCGTCGCCAGCGAAATCCAGCCCAGGATAAAACTCACGCCGCCAATTGGAACGATCGCGCCCAAAACTCGAGTCTCTGAGAGAACCAAAGCGTACAAGAATCCAGAAAATACAGTGATGCCGATTACAAACAACCAGCCAGCGAGACTGATCCAGCGATTATTTCGAAATTGCAAAATCAGGCCAACAGCGATCAATCCCAATGCGTGATGCATTTGATAAAGCGCCGCAGTCTTCCAGTTTTCAAGTCGACGAAGTGCAAGAATCGAGCCTTCGCCGTGTCGCTGGTTCAAGAATCCCTCGAGTCCATGTGCTCCGATCGCTCCAAGGCCTACGGCAAGTCCAGCGAGCATCGCACCGATAAAGATCCAATGACGTTGCATTTCAGTCGTTCCTTGTTTCGTCAGCTTGCGGTTTCGATTATCGTGTTTTCCAATATCTTATGTTTTGGTCCACGATTTCAGAGCCATCGCGCAAAATGAAAAATATCATCCTGCTAACTTGCGTTTTAACACTTATGAATTTCTCCGCAACTGCGACAAATGGGCAAGACGGTCAGGGCGATGGTCCCGGCAAAAATCAACAGCCACTCACAGTTGCCGAAAAAAGCGATTTTACTTCCACGAGCCGCTCTGCCGAAGTCGTCGAGTTTGTGGAAACTTGTGCGGCCAAAGCTGATCACGTGACGAAATTTGTTTACGGTAAAACGGTGGAAGATCGCCCGATGGTCGGCGCGATTGTGGCCACTAAAGCTTACGAGATTGGGGACCAGGATGATCGCAACGTCGTATTGTTGCTTGGCAATATTCATAGCGGTGAATGTGCCGGCAAAGAGGCTTTGCTGCAACTGCTGCGAGAGCTGACCTACAACCCGGGACATCCTTGGCTGGAAAAAAATGTGATTCTGTTCGCGCCAAATTACAACGCTGATGCGAATGACAGGATGGGCAAGAACAACCGCCCGGGCCAAGTCGGGCCAATCAACGGAATGGGGCAACGGCAGAACGCTCAGCAGCTTGATCTCAATCGTGACTTTTGCAAATTGGAGTCGCCGGAGGCACGCGCGCTCGTGACGTTGATTGACAAAACAAACCCACACTTATTTGTCGATTGCCACACGACGAACGGATCCAAGCACCAGTACGGTTTGACCTACGACATTCCCCATAACCCGGCAACGTCAAAATTGGTGAGAAGTTTCTTAAGGCAGAAAATGATGCCCGTTGTGACGAAGGAGTTGGAAAAGAAAAACCAGCTGACTTTTTACTACGGCAACTTCAACAAAGAGCATACGGCTTGGACGACCTTTGGGCATGAACCGCGTTACAGTACCGAGTACGTTGGGTTGCGTGGTCGGCTGGGAATTCTGTCGGAAGCTTATAGCTACCTCGACTACAAAGGTCGGATCGTTGCGACCTACGATTTTGTGTCAGAGTTATTGAACTACGTGACGGAGAATCGGGACGAAGTCCAAAAAGTCATTCAAACGGCTGAGCAAGAATTTGTTGATACTGCGAAAGCAGATCCAGCGCGGGTGGAAATTCCTCTGAGCGCAAAAGTCACGAAGTTTGATGACAAATTCACCCTCAAAGGTTTCAAGGACGACCAACCGCATGATTACCAATGCGATTTTGTTGGCAAGTACGAACCGGTGACCACGACGCCTTTGCCGTATGCCTATTTGATTCCTCAAAAGCAAGCCCGAATCGTTGACAGATTGCTTATCCACGGTGTGTCCGTTGAGCAATTGAAAAATGAAACGAAAATCGACGTAGAGATCGACACCGTCAAGAATCTCGCTTTCGCTGAGCGTGCTTTTCAACGGCACAAGATGTTGAGGATCGAGTCAGATCGATCGACCGGCAACCAAGAGATTGCTGCTGGGACTTATGTCGTAAAAACGGCTCAGCCACTTGGTCGGTTTGTCTGCTACATGCTCGAATCTCAATCGGACGATGGGTTCGCATTTTGGAATTTTCTGGATGCAGATTTAGAAAAAGCCAAAGCTTACCCCATTCTTCGAGTTGCAAAGACCACCGAACTGGAGACGACTGAGGTCGACAAAGTTAAAAAGACGACACAGTTGAGTTTTGATTTGATCGACGGTCCTCACAGCCTGTTGACGAACACGCCGCGCCGGCCACGTTGGTTTGGAAACACGAACTGGATTAAGACCGAGTACTACGGTCGAGAGATATTGATGGACGCCGAAACGGGAGGTTTCGTCAGTCAACCCGCTCGGCCTTATGTCCAAGCCAATGTCAAAAAAGCGATCATCGACGCAGGGATTGAGGAGTCACTTGCAGAAGATATCTCGAGTGCCGATCCAACGGTTGCGACCAACAACAGTGTCGCCATCTTTTCGGCCAAAGGCCACGCCGTTGTTTACTTCACCGAAGGCAATCCAGACGTCAAAACCGCGATTGAAATTATCGGTCAGCCGAAAAACAAAGCCGAACTGTTTCGATTTAACGACGACGAATCCAAAATCGCTTTTACGACGCCTGCAGGTTTGCACTTTTTCGATATCGCCTCACGAAAAACGAATTCGGTGATGGCCGAGGATGATCAACACTTGATCGGTAAGCTTGATTGGGTTTACCAAGAGGAGCTTTACGGCCGCGGAAATTTCAAAGGGTATTGGTGGCAAAAAGGCGGAAATCAAGTCGCATTTTTGAAGCTTGATGAATCACCCTTGTTCCCATTTACAGTGATGGATCACTTGCCTGTGCGAGGAGAGTCCGAGTCGACGAACTATCCCAAAGCAGGTGACCCGAATCCGATCGTTTCGTTGGGCGTCGCTAATTCAAACGAACAGGGAAAAGTGACTTGGGTGAATCTCGAAAAATATGCCGGCGATGATATTTTGATCACTGGTGTCAGCTGGTCGGCAGACGGGACTCAGTTGCTTGCCCAAATTCAGAATCGTGAACAAACGTGGCTTGATTTGGTTGCCACTGATGCGGATGGCGGTAATGTAAAAGTTCTATTCCGCGATCAGACTCCGGCCTGGATTGAATCGCCCGGTGATCCGGTGTTGTTGGAAGAAGGGCGCTTTTTGTGGAGAAGCCCACGGACAGGCTACAGTCATCTTTACCAATACGACGCCAACGGAGAGTTGCTGGGAGCTGTAACAAATGGCGATTGGGAAGTCCGTTCATTGATCGGCGTGAATCCAACCAAGACGCATTGTTACTTCACCGCAACCAAAGACAATCCTCGTGAGGTCCAATGCTATTCAGTGGAAATCGCGACCGGAGAGATCACGGCGTTGACGGACTCAAGTGGTGACCACTCGGTGAGTTTCAGCAAAGACTATTCGTACTTTATAGATAGCCATTCGACCGTGAACGAACCAGCAACGCACTTTCTGCGCACAGGTAGCGGAGAGATGGTCCGTCGATTACACGTCAATTCGGATGACCGGTTAAGCTACCTCGATATAAGTGAGCCCGAGTTTGTGACGGTAGCAGGAGACGGTCAGCCGATGGATGGAATGCTGATTAAGCCTCCAAACTTTGATCCAACCAAAAAATATCCAGTGCTTGTTCATATCTATGCGGGACCGCAAGCCCCTCGGGTCCGCAATCGTTTCGGTGGGACTTGGTATCTCTGGCATCAAATGCTTGCCCAGCAGGGCTATGTGATTTGGATGTGCGACAACCAGTCGGCGAGTTATCGAAGCGCCAAACATGTTTGGCCAGTCCACAAAAATTTTGCGGCCAACGAACTGGCGGACATTGAAACGGGAGTTGAGTGGCTGAAAACGAATTCTTGGGTCGATGCGGATCGCATTGGAATTTGGGGCTGGAGCTATGGTGGGTACATGACGGCCTATGCCCTGACGCGAAGTGAGACTTTTAAAATGGGAATCTCGGGCGCTCCAGTGACTGATTGGAAGAACTACGATTCGATTTATACCGAGCGCTATATGGGAACGCCACAGAATAATCCTGAGGGATACAAAGCGTCTTCCATTTTGAACAACAATGCCAAAAATCTACATGGTGAACTTCTGCTGATTCATGGAACGATTGATGACAATGTCCATTTCAACAACACGATTCAATTTGTGAAAGAACTTCAGGACGCTGGAAAGCAATTTGAGTTGATGGTTTATCCCGGAAATCGACATTCGGTAACGGATAAAAAACAGGCTGCCCATCTTCGCAAAATGATGACGAAATTTATCAAAGAGAATTTGTAACGAAGCATACACGTAGATGATTGAATCAAAGTCGAATCAATGATAATCTTGATAGATCAAAAAAGGCGGCAGAGCGCCCGGCGAAAGTAATACCGAAAGCAATTATTATGAATACTGAAAGTTCCGAAGCAGCACCCAAGAAAAAATCACTTTTTTCAATTCCATTCTTGGTCATCGGCGGTTTGCTGATCGCCGCTCTAATTCCATGGGGCGACGTTGATGGAGATGGTAGCGTTGACGTCGGCTACCTCGGAAAATTGGTCATGTTGAAAGTGATGACTGGCGAAGAGAATGCAAAAGTCGGCAAGCC
>CAZQQR010000107.1:14162-15997 GCA_964595515.1 uncultured Pirellulaceae bacterium | reverse complement strand
CAAACCGGCAGTTCTGATTTAAGATTGTCGTAGTCGATCCAATCGGCTGTCGAAGAATCACAGTTAGCGCGAGATTCACCATTGGCGCGAGAATCACCATTAACGGATCCAAGATGCTCTGCCAGTTCGACGGAACGACGAACGATGTGAGGTGATTTTGTGTCAATCAGCTCGTTGTTGAACCATCCAGAAAGCTCTCGCCCCCATTTCCCACGCAACCCAATTCGTCGTTTGGCACCGCTTAACCAACCCAGTGCCGCACTCTTGGTGATGCCTTGGGGATCGATGGCGATATCGAATTTAAAACTGCGGAGCTTCTTTTTGAACTCGACCCAATTACTTCGTTTTCCCATCCAGCTCTTGGGAACAACGACCAATTCATTGATCGCAGGATGCAGCCCAATTAAATCGTGCGTTGGTTTCTCAACGGCCCACACGATCAATGCGGAAGGGTTGGCTTTGCGAAGTTCCGTCAACATCGGAAGCGTCAACACGCAGTCACCAATCGCACTCAAGCGTGTAATCAAAATTCGAGGTGAAAGTTCGCCGTCCATGGTCTATCCCGTTCTCAAAATGGTCTTCGAATCGTAATGATTCTGGCTAAATACACCAAGATCAACTCGATTTCCGAATCTCTGCGTTTCGTTCTTCTTTCAAACGCAGTCGCCTACGGCTTGCCGTTAAACGATTGATCCAGACGTCGTTTTGCAATGTCGATGTATTCCTGAACACAATCGATAGCGACGAAATTCCGTCCGCTTTTTTTGGCAACCAAAGCAGTCGTGCCCGCTCCCGAAAAAGGATCAAGCACCACGCCGTCTTCTGGGCAGCCGGCGTCGATGCAAGTCTTGACCAGTTTTTCCGGATAGACCGCGAAATGGGCTTCCCGAAATTTAGAAAGCGGAATGGACCAAACCGTTCGCTTGTTTCGCCCCTTGGGATGAAAAGCTTGATCCCACCTGGCGTCATGCAAATTGTTGTCTCCTGAATTCTTACCCTTTTCAGGAGTCCCGCCGCGTTTACCAAAATGTTTCCGGCCACCTTTCATTTTTGAATTTTCCGAAAACGTAACATGCGGTTCGCGAATGGCGTCAGCGTTGTAGTAGCTGTCCTTGAGTGAATTGGTAAAGAAGAAAATGTACTCGTGGTCGACTGTTGGCCTTGTCTTGGCGCTGGAAGGCATCGCGTTAGGTTTGTGCCAGATACAGTCAGCACGCAAAATCCAGCCGGCGTCTTTAAGGGCCAAGCAAACTCGCCACGGCATCCCCAATAGCTCCCCCTTTACGTACTTGTCGCCGATAACAACCCAAGCCGATCCTGTCGGTTTCACCACGCGTTTCAGCTCGGTAAACAGTTCCGCAAGCCGCTCCACATAGGCCGCTGGCGAAATCTCCTGCCCAATTTGAAGCTTCGAACCGTAGTCACGCTGCTGATAGTAGGGCGGACTGGTCACGACCGAATCTACGCATGCCTCCGGCAATCGTTTGGCGACATCGATCGAGTCACCACAGAGAAACTGGTCGATAATTTCATCGCGATTCAGCTGCGAATCCGTGGTTGAAATTCCCGTTGGTTGGGGAGTTGTCCGAGAAGCGATTTCGGCCGAGACCGTGTCAGGTTTCGATTTACGTTTAGTTTTGTTCTTCATTGGATCCTTCCAAGCCAGCGGACTTCTGCCGACTCATTGTAAGGAACGAAGAAAGGACCTGCCAGCAAGGTCGCACCGAATCTGCGCCCACATTTGCTGAGCCCACAACAACGGTATGCCGTCACAACCGTGGCCGCTATCGAGGAGCCTGCGACGAAAATACGGCATCGAACTCTCCTGATCGAAA
>CAZQQR010000107.1:11959-14062 GCA_964595515.1 uncultured Pirellulaceae bacterium | reverse complement strand
ACATCCCACCAATCCCACTATCGATAAACGCTCAATTTTAGTAAACTCTGACGCCATGAACGCACTATCAGAAATCAAAACTCGATTCGCAGCCGCTCTGTCAAATTTCACCGACGATCCGTCTGACCTGCTCGCAATGATTCGTCCCGCGGGTAACCCGGAGCACGGAGACTATCAAGCCAACTGCGCCATGCCGCTTGGCAAAAAAGTCGGCAAATCTCCCCGTGACGTCGCGGCGGAAATAGTAGCCGCTGTCCAGCTGGACGACTTTTGCCAATCAGTTGAAATCGCTGGCCCAGGTTTTATCAACCTGAAACTCAGTGATGACTGGCTTAAGCAACGACTCTCGGTCGCAATGGGCGGCCAGAGACTGGGAATTCCCAAAACTGATCAACCTAGAACTTACGTTGTCGACTACTCCTCGCCCAACGTCGCCAAACCCATGCACGTTGGGCATATCCGCTCGACAGTGATCGGCGACGCGATCACGAAAGTCCTCAGGTTCGTCGGACACAACGCGATCTCGGATAATCATCTTGGTGATTGGGGTACGCAGTTTGGGATGATCATTTATGGCTACAAGAATTTTGCCAACCAAGAGGCTTACAAAGCCAATCCGATCGGCGAACTAGCCCGGCTTTATAAATACGTTCGCAAATTGATGGACTACCACGCGTCGGTGAAAAAGTTGCCTGCGGTAAAGTCAGAACTCTCTGAAGCAAATGGCGTTTTGGAGGAACTTCAAAGCCAACCAGCCCCTGAAGAAAAATCAGAAAAGAAGAAAGCGAAAAAGGCCCTCAAACGAGCGACAGACAAAGTCAAAGATCTCACCGAGAGTGTGAATGGCTTAAGCGGCACCATCCAAGCCGTTCAGCAGGACGCGGAGCTTCTATCCGATGCCAACGCTCACGCGGAGATTGGGAATTCGGTGTTGCTGGAGACTGCAAAGCTCCACGAAAGTGATCCAGAGAATTTGAAGCTTTGGAAGGAGTTCCTGCCGCATTGCCTTGACGACATTCAAAGGATCTACGATCGCCTTGATATCAAGTTCGACCATGTGCTGGGTGAAAGTTTTTACCACAGCGAGTTGGCAAACGTTGTGAATGACTTGGAGGCCAAAGGCTTCACGCGGGAAAGCGACGGCGCGATTTGTGTGTTCATGGACCAACACGACGCTCCGATGATTGTCCAGAAAAAGGACGGCGCGTTTTTGTATTCAACCACCGACCTTGCCACGATTCAGCACAGGATGAAAGAGTGGTCGAGCGACGCCATGCTTTATGTGGTCGATCATCGTCAGAGTGAGCACTTTGATAAACTGTTCGACGTGGCCCGGCTTTGGGGTTACGACCAAGCCGAATTGAAACACGTTAGTTTCGGTACCGTGATGGGAAAGGATGGGAAACCATTCAAGACTCGATCCGGCGAAACGGTGGGGCTAGAGGGTCTGCTGGATGAAGCCGAATCCAGAGCTCTTGAACTTGTGCTGGAAAAGAACCCTGATCTTGGTCCGGATGAAAAAAAGAAAGTCGCAAGAGTGGTTGGATTGGGCGGGCTTAAGTACGCCGATCTCTCGCACAACCGCGAGTCGGATTACACGTTCGATTACGACAAAATGCTCGCGGTTAAAGGAAATTCAGCCGCCTATTCACAATACGGATACGCTCGAGTTCAAGGAATCAAACGAAAAGCCGAAGTCGACGTGGACGCGCTGCGGGAATCGCCCGCTCCGTTTTTGTTTGACGATCCTGTCGAACGAAAGCTGGCCGTTCAGTTGGTTCAGTTTGGTGAGACGCTCGATGAAGTGCTGATCGATTACAAACCAAATTTGCTGTGCTCCTATCTGTTCGAGCTAGGGCAAACGTTCGCCCAGTTTTTTGCCCAGTGCAATGTGAAGGATGCGGGGTCGGATGAGCTTAAGCAAAGCCGGGTTCAGCTCTGTGATTTGACCGCCAGGACGATTGAGACCGGGTTGGAGCTGCTGGGGATAGAGGTCTTGGACAAGATGTAAGACGGGTTTTTGATTGATGACGTGTGTTGGATTGAGAATCAGTTGCCGTATTGGCGTCGCAAGCTCCTGATACGGCCTACGATTTGGGTGCG
>CAZQQR010000107.1:8555-11859 GCA_964595515.1 uncultured Pirellulaceae bacterium | reverse complement strand
CTTTTACAGAATCCGCTTTGGTGGGACCAACACGTTCGCGGTCAGGATTCCCCCGACCAAAGCGACGGCAACGATGATCATCTGAATCGCTAGGTCAACTCCGGCCATCGTGTCGCTGTCTAAAAATGCCGTCAACGAGCGGTAACCCAATGAACCGGGGACCAAGATCAAAATTCCCGGAGTCAAAGTCACAAGGGCAGGGCGATTTCGAATCCGCGCGTAAAGATTGCTTCCACAGCCGACGGCCAAAGCTCCGCACGCGGCGCTAATTTCGACACCCATTTGTTGACCTGCAAATAGACTTGCGGCGAATCCTGCCACTGAAACCGCGACAATCACGGGCCATTGAGGCCAACGAGCCCGAAAGATGATCGCGAACATTACCGGGGCGATCAGGATCGCGATCCATTGCCACCAATCGTTGGCTCCTATTCCAGGATTGACAACGGCCTCTGGAATATTCCGCCATTGGGAGAACACTCGCCAGCAGATCGCCACTCCAATCACCATCGTCAACAGCGAGACGCAGGCTCCCGCCAAACGAGCAACGCCCGCGGACAAATGCCCGACAGCAAGCTCATTGAGAGCGACCGTAATTCGTAGCCCCGGAATCAACACAATCAACGCCGCCAACGCAACCAATCGATCGTCGACCGGAGCGATGTAGTTGGCAATCGCAAGCGACATAAATGCGGCCAAAAATCCAGCGACCGGCTCAAGCAATCCGGCTTCCCATTTCACTTTGACATTGACCCATTCGAAAACGGCTATCAGTAGCCCAACAAACAAAGCCGCAATGATTTCTGCAACGGTTCCTCGAAAAAAGACAGCGACCGAGCCACAAGAAATCGCACAAGCCGCGATGGTTAACCAATCGGCATATGGAGAGGGGCTGTTCGCGATCTCATCAAATCGCTGGCTGGCAGCTTTGACAGAAATGTCTCCCGCCTCAAGTTGTTCCAGCGTTTCGTCAAAACAAATCAGTTTATCAACGTCGACTTGTCCCGAGTCCACCCGACGAAGATAAGTTTTCTCGCCTTCGTCATCAGCAAACGCGAGCAGTAGTGCCGTGGGGGTGTAGAGACAAGTCGTTTCAATGCCAAGGTGCTTTCCCAGTTTCAGCATGACGTTCTCAAGCCGATGGGAAGGCGTGCCGTAACGGTGAAGCAAAACACCGGTCTTGACTAGAAAATCGTGATTCGAATTTGGTAACTGAACGTTCAAAGTACGGCTGAAGTGTTTAAGTTAAAAGTTCTTTAAATTGGAGCTCATGGTCAGGCATGATTTGTTAGATTGAAAGTCTACAAATGTAGGCACCTCTGGGCACCAATCAGGCTGCCTAGAAATTGGCGTGAGTGCGTCAATTTAGTTCATTCGACGGACACCCAACCATCCAAACAGTTCACTTTTGAGAAGAAACTTTGAACGGAATTTTTAACATCATTCGTAGTTTGAGCCTGATGGCACTTTTGGTTGCCACTTGCCCCGCAAGTTCCCACAGTATGGGAACTATGGTCTCGAAACTAAATCGACATCCGGTTTCTATCGTGGACGCGGATATCTACGTGAATCGCAAAAAGATCACAATGCGACTAACTTGCTTCGCGGAAGACCTCGAACTTCTCCAAGGCGTTTCGGCACTCGAAGACGGTTTGTATGACGACATCGAATTGATGGATGCAACCGTTGATCACGGAAAGTACCTTGGTGAGCGGATTATTCTCCGGGACGCCAACGGTGAAAAGATGAAACCAAAGTTGGTTGAGACGGTCGAGATCGAGTTTCCCGATGAGGGAATCAAAGCCGGTACGTTGATGAATTACAAATTGAGTTTTGTATTCGAGTTTGTCTACAAAACCCCGCCCGAATTTATCACCATCCAGCAAGAAATGGTCGCTGAAGGTGCTTTGCTGCCGTCTGAACTGAAGATTTTGATGAAGCAAGCCGGTTCGGACACGCCGTTCATGCACATGATGAAACCCAGTCAACCCGAGACGTTTCAATTTGATTGGGAGAAACCCGTTTTGTCTGCGGAGGCTTCCGAACAAGAGTGGGAAGTCTGGTTCGAAGAGCAGCGAGAGAAAAATCTTGGCATCACAAGTTACAGCAGCGTTTATTCGTTTATTTACATTACCGCTCACGAAGTGCGGCATGAGGTTTTGATCCCGCTGGCGACACTGGCGACCTTTATTGACATTGAACGAAAAGAAACGAGCTTTTTGGATATCGAAGAACAGGAAGCCGCGGCGGAGAAAATCAAAGCGTTCTTTTCGATCGGCAATCCAGTTCGAATCGACAGTGTTCAAGTCCAGCCGGTTTTCGATCGTGTTGATTTCTATGGTCTGGACCTTCGAGATTTTGCGGTCCAAGCCGAAAAGCGAAGAGTCAGTATGGCCAGCGGCCGCGTGGGCGTGATTATGTCTTACAGCACAAAAGGTGCCCCGACCAACGTTGAGGTCGAGTGGGATAAATTCAATGAAGTGATGAAGTCTGTTTCTTCCGTTGTTTTTGCTTACGAGAATATCGAGAAAACGGAGTTCTCCAAATTTCTTTCCAGCAACGTCTATCAATGGGAAGAGCCCGACCGCAAACCGCTTCCTCGTATCACCAATGTCTCAACCACGATTGATCTGGAAGAATATGGTCCGCCTCACTTCAAAATCTCGATGGTCTCTGCTGCATTATTCGGCGGTGGTTTGTTGGTGGCACTGTTGGGGCTGATCACTAGCCTCAGTTTCACAAAAGCATTAATCGTCGGCGGATTGTTGGCGCTGTTGGGGCTTGGAACAATGGGCGTATCCGAGACCAAGGTCCCGAATCCCTACGCGGAGCAAAAACAATTGGAGATTCCGGAAGAGGATGCCCGTCAAGTCTTCGCTCAGCTTCACAAGAACATGTTTCGTGCATTCGACTATCGAAAAGAGTCCGACGTTTACGATGCACTTGCCCGATCCGTTGATGGTGATCTGTTGAGAAAGCTCTACCGAGACGTTAATCAAACGTTGAGGGTCAAAGAGCAGGGTGGGGCGGTTTCCAATGTGAACGAAGTCAATCTGTTAGACGGTAGCAAAACCGATATGACGATCGTTGATGAAAATGATGTTCCCGGATTCAAGTACCGCTGCAAATGGAACTTGATCGGGACGATTGAGCATTGGGGCCATATCCATGAACGCAAAAACGAGTACGACGCCGATTTCACGATTCAAGTCAAAGATGATTCCTGGAAAATCACAGGAATGGAAGTTCTCGACGAAGAGCAGGGCGTTGTCAAAACGAGTTTGCGAAAGTTCTAGAACGCTAC
>CAZQQR010000107.1:6209-8455 GCA_964595515.1 uncultured Pirellulaceae bacterium | reverse complement strand
GAATATCGGGGCAATGAATCCCAAAGGGATCGCCAGCATCATGAAATGGCAGAAAGCGATGACGGACGCAATCAATTTCAGGCCTCGTTCGCTCGCCCCGAAATAAACACGAATTGCCATCCATATTCCGACCACCGCAATGACGAGGTATGGCACGCAAACGATAGCAATTGCGAACAGTCGGATCAACATTCCGACCAGTCCGACTAAGCCGCCCAACCACTTCCAGTGTTCCGGGTTCTCGCCATTTCCGAACATGGCCATCGTTGACTCCCAGCCAAACAACAAGATGAACCCCCCCACGATGCAAAGGTTCAGCAATAGCATTACAAACGACGAGAACGCGAGGGAGCCATTTCCCGTGTTGATTTGGGGGCGTGAAACGGGTCGCTGCGGAGCGGTTGAAGCGCTATCGGTACCGGGCGAGTTCGGCCCGACCCAAATTGGATCATTTTTGTTTGATCCATTAAGCAATGAGTCAGAGTCAGATTGCGTTTTTTCGTCCTTCATCACGATCCATCCTAGTTCAAGTATTGAAGCGTCTTGAAATCATGGATCGCAATTGGTGTGCCACTCGGGCTAAGACCATTGGGTATCGAAAAAGTACGCTTTTTGCGACTTTTTCGGCGACCCTGAAATTGACGCGTACATGAATTGAACGAAGAGTGTACGAAAGACGGATGTTAGCACTTCACAGTTTTACGTTTCTTCCCAACGCGTTTGGCTTTTTCTACCTTGGCAATGTAGTCGGTGGCCAGCGGAACTTTACACGCCGTCTCACCCATGTCGACTTCGACTTTGCCAATTTTCTTTGCCGTGGCCTTGGCATCTTTGAGAAGCGGAGCAACATAAGATCCGACAGCGATGACAAACCCGTTCATCGTATAACGAACGCGACCTTTGGCATTTCCAATTTCTTTTTCGACCTGTTTCAGAAGCCCTTTGATTTCTTTTAGATCGAGATCATCGTCTTCGGTCGTGGCGATGAAGCCTGAATAGGTCGACCAGCCGCATGCCGCAACCGTTTCCTTTTTGGCTTTCATCCACTTGAGGGCCAGATCTGGAGCCTTTGCATTTTCGCATACGACACCGGGAACCGCGTATTCTGAAATGTAGTGCCAGGGTGCTGCCTTCGCCCACTTGTTCAGCTGGCTCGTTTTCATTTGAGAGCCATCTGCAATCATCCCCGCCAGGTACATCGCGTCTGAGTTGCCGGTCTCGTAAAGCTCCAACGCAAGCTCTTGGTTTCCCTTGATCTTCTTGGCGATGACTTTTAGATCACCGACTTTGACGCCAAACATGTTATCGTCGGCAACTCCATGACGAGCATAGATTTTTCGGGTTTGAGCTGAGCCTTTCTTTTTAAGCTCACTCATGACTTGAGAAACAGAATTCATCGCTTGCCTCAATTGGTAATGGTTAGACTCCCGAAGGGTTGACCGCGAATAAATTGTATCAAAACCAAGGAAGCCTGTTTCAAAACCACGGAAACCAAAATGAATGCCAGCGGCGAGATCTTCTTCTCGTCGTTAGAACGTCGAAAATGATCTCGCGAGTAATGTTCTCTTCGGGCAAATTGGCGATTCGCTCGTCCAAAGCGGCTTTGTCTTCGGGCGACATATTGGTCAACCGTTGTTTAAACCGCTCGGCTTCTTCACCTTGGTCACTGAACTCAAAGATGATCTGCATTTTGGCCAGTTCGCCAGCGTCAAGCCAAACGTATCTGCATTTTTGACAACGATCGACGGCGAACTCCCAAGGTCCGACTTTCTTTTTTCGCTTATCCATCGTCCGAAAACACTCTGGGCAGTTGATTTTGCTGAGTGTGTCTTCGCCTTCAGTGCTGACCTGCTCCAACAGTTCTTCTTCGGAATGTTGACGCCGCGTCTCGATGGCTTTGAGGCGGTTGAACTTAAGCAGAGTTCCTCGGCAAGATTCGCATTCGCGAATGTTAAGGCCTTCGTATTGAATTCGCGAAAGTTTTGTCTCACAGACTGGGCATTTCATAGGCGGTCCTGAAGTGGGTGGTTAGGTACCATGTATTCGACCAACCCAAATGATTCTTGTCCAATTTTGGATTCGGGATACAGCAAAGCGCAAAAAAAGAAACACGACTCTCCCGAATCGTGCTTCTTGGATGGCTCTTTAAATTACGCAACGGATTGAAGTCCCGTAGCGGACGTCGTCAAGACTTCCGATCAACTCGGACGGTGTCAGAACTTAGTGAGGCCAGGACTTTTGACGGG
>CAZQQR010000107.1:0-6109 GCA_964595515.1 uncultured Pirellulaceae bacterium | reverse complement strand
CAGAACTCTTGACGAGTTCTGCTACCCAAAAGTCAAGTTGCCGACGTTAGTTCCGCTTCTCCTGGCTGAGTTCCGATCCCCGAAAAGTTGATCAAATCTCTAACCTGCGTTACGTTGCTCGGTGTACAAGCCCGGTTCGTCGGTGCCGTCACCATCCCAGTCACCAACGACTGGTTTGCTATTGGCTCCGCCCATCTCGAACGTTTTGTCCGTCGCATCCAGTTCCCGGTTTCCATTGGTGTCGATCATCCAAGTCCCGGAACGGTAGACAGCGATGTCTTCAATTCCGTCACCGTTGAAATCACCGACAACTGGAATATCTCCGGCCCGACCAAAGTCGACGGTTTCGTCTTCGTAGTCAAACCGGCCATCACCATTAACGTCCAATTCCCATCGACCGTCGGTGAAGGTTCCGATTGACCGGACGCCGTTCCCGTTCCAGTCACCCGTCACAGGAATTACTTCACCATCGCCAATGCCAAACACGTGATCCACAACGTCGGCTCGTTGTTTACCGTAGCTGGTAAGTTTCATGGTGCGAGCGCCATTGGTGGCGTCTTCGTCTGTTGGTGGGACGTTCTTTGGTTTGGTGTAAGGATCATTGTCTGGGTTCGGAAGCCCTGGGTCACGTTCAATGGCTTCTGGATCACGTTCCCACATTGGTCCGTAGATTCCGATGTCGTCTTTTCCATCGCCATCCCAATCACCCACAACAGGACGGTCTTGAGCGTCACCCAAACGAGCGAGCAAGTCACCCTCGTCCCATTGTCCGTTTCGATTGATGTCGATCATCCAGTAACCGTCTTTGAATACGGCGACTTCATCCGTTCCGTCACCATCAAAGTCACCGGCGAGCGGAGTTCCACCCAGCATCCCGAATTGAATGCCTTGGGAAGTTTTAACAATCGTTTTGTCGTCCAGAGTCTCTGTGAAAGTCCAAACGGCGTCATTCATGTCGTACCGTTGCCAGTCCGAATCGCCGATGTATCCGGCTTGTTGCCAAATATCGCCACTGCCGCCTTCGTCAATCGCACGTGGAAGTCCACCGTTCACGACGCTCAAGTGCCAAGTGTATGGCGACTGGCTAGGCGTTGCTTGCGTTTTGAAATTGGCTTCGCGGTTATCGCCAAGAAACTGAAGAGTCGATCCCGGCTGGGCTCCGAACAAACCCGGGAAACCAGTAATTCCTGCACTCGGAGGCGTCGGGCTTGGTGGTGCCTGAGGCGTTGGTGGAATCGCTGGAGGAATCACAGTCGGTGGATCAATGGTCGGAGTCGCGGTAACGCGGACTTCGCTAAAGTTGTTCAGCTCAGAGATTCCACCCGACTGAAGCTGAATGTTGACGACCGAGTCCATGATCTGTTCAGTTGAAAACGTACTGATAATCGCAGCAGGAGCAGTGTTGGCTTCGCTGATTGAATCAAACGTAAAACCAGAGGTCGTTCCTTCGGTATCATTGGAGTCGAGGTAGCCATCGGGTTGCGATTGGAGAACGATATAGCTACCTGGAGTTAGGCCTGTGAACCAGTACTCTCCGTTTTCCATGGTTTCTACCCAAACAGGAGCGTTTGGATCATCGGTACCCATGTGATCGTAGTGGTCGGCTTGGACTTCACCAAGTGTCACCGGACGCGGCACAATGCTGTTATTGGTTGGATCAAAGTAGTAGTACAACTGCATCCGCACGCCAGCCAGCGGAGTATCGACGCCTTCTTGGTAGATGCCGTCTCTTAGCTCACGATAATTATCTGGGACCAATCCGTCCTCAGTCTCAATCGCTGGTCCGTCTTCCCAAACACGCCCATGAATTTCAGCCGGTTGAAGTTCGCCAAAATCGTAGTTATTCCCTTCATCGCCTGCTTCGAGATGAACGCAGAACGAATCCTGGCTGACCTCGCCTGAAACGGTGCCGTTGACGTCACCAAGTGATTCTTTTCCATCGATCCAGCCATCAGGTTGAGTTTCCTGAACAACATACTCACCTGGATAGAGGTCGTTGAAACAGTAGTCGCCATTGGCATCGGTCACCGTTTCGGCAATCAAGTTTCCGTTTTTGTCCAGCAGTTCGATGACAACGCCGCCAATGCCTTCTTCGCCAGAATCCTGCCGACCGTTGTTGTTGGCATCGTGATAGACGGTTCCGCAAAGCTCAGCCGGGGGTACTTCGCCAAAGTTGTACTCGGTTCCCTGGTCGCCGCCTTCAATGGTCACGCAGAAGAAGTCTTCGCCCAGTTCGCCAGACTCAACACCGTTCACATCGCCCAATGACTCTTTACCGTCCAGATAATCCGTTGGTTGGATTTCTTTGATGAGGTAGTCGCCGGGTGTTAAGTTTTCAAAGCAATATTCGCCGTTGGCATCGGTAACGGTCTCAGAAACAACGTTGCCATCCTTATCGAACAGCTGAATCACGACTCCTTCGATACGATCTTCGCCCGAATCGAGAACGCCGTCATTGTTACTGTCGACCCAAACGGTTCCTTTAAGACTGGCAGGTCGGATTTCGCCAAAGTCATAATTCTGACCAGATTCGCCACCATTAAGAGTCACGCAGAAAAAGTCTTCGCCGACTTCACCGCGAGTCACACCGTCAACGTCGCCCAATGACTCTTGGCCATCAATGTATCCGTCCGGTTGTGTTTGGCGAACAAGGTAGTCGCCCGCGTAGAGATCGGTGAAGCAATAATCTCCGTTGGCATCGGTGACCGTTTCGGCAATTTTGGTCCCTTCTTTGTCGAACAACTCAATCACAACTCCCGCGATACCGTCTTCGCCTGAGTCCTGAACACCGTTGTCGTTGGCATCAAACCAAACCGTTCCTTTGAGTTCCGCAGGATCGTGCTCGCAGAAATTGTAGTTGGTGCCTTGATCACCTGATTCAAGAGAAACGGTGAATTTGTCATTGTCAACCAAAGCACCAGACGTCGTGCCGTCGATTTCCCCGACGTGCTCGTCTCCATCAAGCAAACTACCCGGCTGGATTTCTACGACCGTGTAAACACCCGGAGCAAGTCCATCGAATTCGTAACTGCCGTCCGCATCGGTTTGCGTGGAGCCAACCAGATTCCCGTCGACGTCGTAAAGCTCAATAGAGACACCACCAACGCCGACATGATTCGGGTCGGATGGGTCAAGACAATCACCTTCTGGAGTCGCCAGCGTGACGTAGCCGCTGATTTGAGCTGGTCGGATTTCACCAAAGTTGTACTCGACGCCATCATCGCCGGCACACAGTTCAACTTGGGTGAATTTGTCGTTGGACTTTGAGCCAACCGTGGTTCCATCTATGTTTCCCGTTGAATCTTTACCGTCGATATAGGCGGCAAGTGGATCGACTTCTCCGGCTGGATAGTTGTTGATCTCGACCACTTCGTAAATGCCCGGTGGAAGTGTATCCACTGAGTAGTGACCGTTGGCGTCAGTCCGGACGAAAACAGAATCCATGTCAGCGAAGGGATCTTCGGCAACACCTGTTTTCGCGCCGACGCGGGTAACTTGAATCAAGACATTGGCGATGCCCTGCTCGTTGGGATCAAAGACCCCGTCGTTATTCTCGTCGTGCCAAACGTTTCCGGAAAGCGAAGCAGGTTTGACTTCTTTGAAATCATACCCAGTCGCATCAGAGCCACCCAAAGGAACGCTGATGTTGGAGATGACGTTTTCACCCTTGGTTCCGCCATGCGTTCCGGCTTCGACACCAACATCCAGGAATCCATCAGGTTGGACTTCGACCAGTTGATAATCGCCGGGGTTTAGTCCAAGGTCTTCGCCGAATTCGTAGTTGCCGGCAGCATCAGTCAACGTTGTTGCAACTGTTTCGTACTGACCTGTTGCTTCGTTTAGTTTTTGAAGCTGAATTTCAACGCCACCGATGCCTGACTCATCTGAGTCGTGCTCACAGTTCAGGTTCTCGTCGTGATAGACGGTTCCGGAGATTGTGATTGGTTTCGGCGTCAAATCATACGCGTCGATTGCAGCGGCAGTACGGTTGGCTTGTCCGTTTTGGTTGTCACGCGTTAGTTCGATCTGGGTGCCAGTGATCGATTCGCCTTCTGCCAATAGAGTGTTGTACTCATCGTAGAAGATGCCTTCGGTTTGATTCTGTGAAAAACCACCATCAACAGTTTGGGTGACGGCAACCGTTCTGTCTTCGAACGTGTAGTGCTGGTCAACAAAGCTCGCGTTGAAGAACGTGCCTTCGAATTCAACACCAGAAGCGATTTTGTCCGGTCGCAGACTTTCGACTTCATCAACATCGACAGTGAACGCGAATATGTCACCCGCTTCGAAGTTGTTCAAGTTGACGGTGAGGACGAGTCCGTTTTCAGATACCGAAAATGATTCAATGTCTGCAGCGGTAACGCCAACGCTGTTTGCCGCATCAAACGCGAATTCATGGTGTTCGCCAGCGCCGGGCTGTTGATCATTGATGTCGAAGAACATGTCACCAATGGACAGGTTACCTGACTGATCCTGATCTCCATTGATGGTGAACTGGGTCATTGCGGTCGTTTCAGCGCCGCCCTCAAACGTGACTTCGAAATGGTCAGGTGCGGTGTCCTGACCTCCGTCTCCCTCAAGATAAGTCACGCCTGCGATTACGGGATCAGCAGATAGAACTCGCCGCTGTTCCATGACCTCAAAGTAGCAACGGCGAAGTAGCTCCTTTTTTTCCTGGTCCTTAATTTCTGATTTCGATTTGGAACCGAAAACGCGACTCGATAGATTTGATAGAAGACCCAATTCTCTTACCTCCGTGTAAAAGCACTGCCAAGTTGATACTCAAAGTTGACTCATTCAACTTAGAAGTGACTATTTGATTTTTCGATTCCATCCAGACCGAAGTTGCGTGTGCCGCAATCCCGGTGCAGAAACATGGCCATCGGCGGTCCACACCCGAACAAGCGTGTCGTAGCTGCCGGAAACCAATTTTCCATTAGCGTAATCCAGACACGATACGGTCCCGGTGTGGCCTTTTAACGCTCCAATTTCTTGAAGGTTGTCCAATTGCCAAACGTGGATTTGGTTGTCGCTGCCACCGGTGGCAAGCAAGTTATTGCCCAGCAACGACGTGGAATAGAGTTTCGAGGCCAGTCGTGGAAGTGCCTGGCCATTTTTGGTTTGGTTGGGGTCAGTCAGATGCACCATTTGGTCATCACCAGCGCTGACAATTTTTCCCTCAGGCGTAAATTCGATCGAGCGAATTCGCTTGCGATGTGCTTTGAACTCTGAGACTTGATTCCAAGTCGTCGTATCCCAGACTCGAATGGTGCCGCACCGGCCACCAGCTGCCAGTAGGCGATCATCCGGTGAAAATGCGACCGCATGATTGTCCGCACATGGGCATTCCATTTTCTGAATTTCGCGAACCGAATTCATGTCGTAAATGCGAATGTTTCGTTCAAAACCGACGGTAGCAAGTCGATCGCCCGTTTTTGAAAACGCGATTTCAATGATGGCTTCCGGGTGACGCTTGATCGTTGCCGGAAGTTTCCAGTCGTTCACGTTCCAGACTTGTAAGGTGCGGTCATTGCCTGCAGTGACCAGCTGATTGCCGTTTGGAGAGAAACGGCTTGCGCGGATCCAATCCGTATGGTTGTTCAAATGTTCGGTAAACCGTTTTTCTGCGATGTTGTACATGCAGACGTAGTGATCATCACCAACGACAGCCAGTAGTTCCCCACCAGGCTGAAGGCTGACGCCGGTTACGACCGGATGACGAAGGGCTCGATTGTGCGGCACGGTTTGAACAACGTCACATTGCCAGTTCAGTTTGTCGGTTTGGATTCTTCCCGGTTGAAGCGTTCCAAACTGGTTGCCTTGTTGGAAAAGTTCTTGGGCAATGGTTTCGGTGCTATTTGCGTTAGGAATCGCGTAAGCGGCTCCCAAAGCGGCTAACGAACCAATGAATTCGCGTCGCTGGATCATGCATTCTCTCCTGAGTTCAAGCTGACCGGCGGGTTGGGCATGACAATGCCCCAGTCAACTTAGATTTCAACTGTTTCTGTATCGGACTGGATTTCGAAGATCCGCCAATCATTCTCAATTGGAGAGGAATTCTGTCGTGACAGCAGCCAGAACTTTTGTGCATCTAGTAGCAGCTTCGTGA
>CAZQQR010000106.1:10250-16124 GCA_964595515.1 uncultured Pirellulaceae bacterium | reverse complement strand
TGGACAAAACGTTGATGGATTCGATCAAGCTCGTCGTCACCATACGCATCAATGGATTGTTTGGCAAAATGATTGAACAATTGGCGGACGAAACTCTTTTGGGCCATCTCGTCACTGGCGAGATAATTCGCCAAATCTCTCGCGCCGTTCAACTGGACGGCTTCGCCATCAGGTGCATTGTAGACGGTTGAAACATCAATCGTCTTTTCTTTTTCGCTTGTTCGAAACCGCCCGACTGCATCATAGTTTTCCAGACTAAACCCAAGCGGATTAATGACCCGATGACAACTCATGCAAGTTGTTTCTTTTGTTTGATGCTCAACACGCTCGCGCGTCGTCATTTCAGGATTAAATTCCTCTGTCAATGGCTTCACGTCGTTGGGAGGCTGCCGTAATCTGCGACCAAGCACCCGTTTGGCTACAAAAACGCCGCGATGAATCGGCGAACTATCTTTGTGATAAGCAAGTTCCGCCATCAGATAGGGATGGGTTAACACTCCAGCTCGCTGGGCGGGATCGACGGCAACGCGAACAAATTCTCCATAATGGTTCGCGACGCTTTTCTTTTTGTCACTCTTGTCTTCTGCCTGTTTTTTACGCTCAGCCATCGCTTTCGCGTATTGCTTTTCCAATCCATAAAACTCAGCGAGCCTTTGGTTGACGAATAGATAGTCTGCCAGAAACAACTGCCGAAAATCCGATTCTTCCGACCACACAACGCGATCAAGATAGAGCTCAAGACTGGTCTCGAGATCAACTTTGATTTGGCTATCGAAATCCGGATAAAGGTTTTTATCTTTGGCAAGCTGTTTGTGTTTCAGCTCCAGCCAATACTCAAAAAAGTCTTTAAGTTTACTCTTGGCTCGAGGATCACTCACCATTCGGTAAAGCTCCCCTTGAAATGCCTCTTCGTTGAGTTGATGTTTTCCCGCCAACCGATTCAAACGATCATCAGGAACCGAATCCCAGAGCGACAACGCCATTCGCCGAACCTGCTCATGCTGTCGATCGCGTTTCTGAATGGCGGGAAACAAGAATCGCGGTGACTTAAGGGTCATGATCACGACTCTTTTGACCTGATCCTGAATCGCCAAATCTTTTTCGAAATGCTGATCGACAAAAAAGTGCTTTTCCTCATCGGACAACCGGCATGAGAATGCTCGAGCGACGAAGCGATGACAAAAATCCTGAACTTTCTTGATTGACTCCTCACTCGCATCTTTGAATTTCGTCAAGCGGGGAATTCGCTCGGCAATCCAATTCGCCGTTTGAATCGCGCCTTCGGTGGTGGCTGCATCCCACTGCTGGGAAATCGAAATCCCTCTTTCGAATCCGAAACTGGCATCGTCGGCGGGAAACGGAGCCGAAACGATCGCAATTTCTTTGGTTCCGTGGGGAACAAGGGCCGTCTCAGGAACTATTGATTTTTCACGTCCTGGCGGTCGCCACAACAGCTTTATTCTGGCAGGCGGACTAAGTGCCGAATACATCTGCAGACTGAGCGAATAGACTCGGTCAGCAATCAAAAATATTTTCTCGCGGTGCTCGACGACTTCGTCCGATCGAACGTTACGATCAATCAATGGAGTTTCAGGATCGTTGAGGAAAAACTTAAATCCGTTTTTGGACTCCACAATAAACTCGTACTCACCGGTAACTGGTGGAATAACGCCGCCGGACCAATAAGCAGAAAACCCAACGTTCATTTCGTTATCGGATTTTTTCTTCTTTTTGACTTTTTGATACTTTCCATTGGGATCGAAATGAGGAACCAAATCCCCAAAGTCGATGTTAGGATCGACTTGTTTGGACAGTCGCCGATCTTCCGTCCAGCCACGAGATGCAAAGTAGTCTGCCGATAAGCCACGTTCTTCTGGGATCCAAAGCGGATCACCGAATGTTGCGACTAGGTCCGCGACCGATTGACGGTACTGCCGAACGGTAAGCCTCGACAACTCAAAACGGGCGCGATTATTTTTTCGCTGCGCGTCGATCGAATAGTATTGGTCGAATACAAATTGCGCAACCTGCCGAGCATCCTCTCCCGTACACTGATCTGGGTTTTCCTCTGGCATCGTCTCGTCGATGTAATCTGTCAGCTCTTTGAGCGAAAGAACACCATTGAGCGGGTCTTCAAAATGATCCGGATTGCCTTGGCCTTGATCGCCATGGCAGTTGCCACATTGTTGTGCGTAAATTTTCTTGCCGGCCGATTCTGTTTTGCCAGCCAATGTTGATTGACCGGCGGATTCTGTTTTGCCAGCCGAATTCTCAGTGTCTTGACCGGATGCGGCACCTACTGCGAGACACCAGCAAAGCGACATCACCAGACAAATCCGGTTTTTGATTTCAGGTCGCTTCATTTTTTTGCTTCGCGGCTCACCGGAAAGTGCATGGACGAACCGTTACGATGACGGTCCGTTAGAGTTACCGGTGGATCAACTATTTCGATCCAACGTAACACTCTTTATCTTAGTCCGTTGACCAATTATTGACCATATTTATCAGCACCTGCTTGCGTCGAGCATCAAGCTGGAAAGTCTGATTTATTTTTCGGCCACGATGTAACATATCCAACACGCGGCACTGTCTGCATCCTGTCGGCGCTCCCATTCACCGGTGTCCTCACCGTTCTCGTCTTCGACTTCCCAGTAGACGTGGCTTTTGCTGAAGCCTGCTTCTTCCAGCATTTCGCGGACTTCTGGAATCGTCCAAAACCGCCAGTGGTACTCAAACGCTTTCTTCAAAAATGAACCGTCTTTGAACTTGAACGAAATCGAAAAACTGGCATCGTGATTGATCGGGTTGTAGCACTCCTGCTTCCAGTGATACTTGAAACCCTTCTTGCCTTTTTTGATCGTCCGCTTGTCGACCTGGCCTTCGACATAACAATCGCCTCCTCCCATCATGTCCATTACCATGATGCCTTGGGCAGCAATGTTCGCACGCGCGTCTTTGAAGTATTCGATAACTTCTTTGCGGGTTTTAAAAATCCAAAACGAGAAATTTTGTGCGGCCAAGATTTCGACTTGGGGACGATTCCTCGTGCGAACATCTTGCTCGTAAAGATCGATGCGGTCTTGCTCGGCTTGTGAAAGTTTTGAAAGGTTGTTGTCGATCCCCCACTGAAGCGTTTCCGGACAAAGATCGACGCCAACGGCGGTTCGTTTCGAATTCGATTTGACCCATTCACAACAAACGCTGAATGTGCCACAAAAGTCCTCCCGGAGCGAATACGGTTTGCGACGGTAGCTGTCTTTGAACGCTTGCTCGAAGAATTCGACTTCGTGTTCGGCGGATTGAACTGATTTTTGATAGCAAAGAAATTTGTCTGCTTTATCGGCCTGCGTCAGTTTCGATTTCTTTTTTGAACGCTTGTTCTGCTGCTTTCCCATTCCCGGTTTCCAATGTCGTCAAAGTTGCGCGTCTCGTTGGGTTGATTCTCAGGCGTCCCAGTCTAATATCTAGCGGCATTGGATTACAGTCATCGACGGACAAGAACGTGTCTTCTCAACCTCAACCTCAACCTAGCGGCGAAAACCCCAGTAATACCCGTCCGGCAACGCCACCTGATGGAAAATGCCTCCAAGGTGGCACCCGGGAAAAGTGCCCGCTGGTTTGCAAATATAACTACTTTGAAAAAGATGATCTTACGATCAACGCGTGGGAGCTTAAGTGCCTCGACTGCGGCTGGCGTGACACGATCGGTTTTCGAAGTGACGAACTGGACGAGGATGAGGTTGGTGAAGATTTCAATCCGAAACAATGCCCGTTTTGCAATCGGTGTGATATGCAGCCTGGAAAGAACCCGTGCGAATTGGCGTAGAGGAATTGGGCGTCATTCCGCAAACGGTGGCGGTAGGGTCGCGAAGCGAATGAGATCAATGTCGATACGGAATGGTTGCTGGCAGTGGTTTGAAAGTCAAAGTGAAGCATTGCGATGGTGATAAATGATCGCAACGGTCCAGACAAAGCCTGGTTGGTGGCGACGCGCCACCGGGGCACGCGACCGCGTTGACCGCATAAGCCTGAGGTAAGTCGTGCCGTCCCGCTGGGACTACAGTTCACGTTGGGTTCTGGTTCCTGGCACTGAAGTGCCAGGCTAGGAAATGCCGTTCCTCCGGAACTAAATGTCGCTACGGGAAAACGTAAAAATGACGCTACGGGAAAACGTAACGAAGCAAGTTTCGAAGTGGCTCGCCATCAACATAGGCCGTTGGCTGACCGATGATGCCTTGTCCCGCATACGTTCCCGCTTTGGGGGCAACCAACTGTACGAGTAATCGTAGGCCGGATCAGGAGCTTGCGACGCCAATCCGGCAATCCAAAGAATGCCAAGCGTAAGCGCGGTCAACATTGGCTCGAAACAGCTAAAGATCGTGCCGCGTTTTAAACGACAGCCCAATTCGACATCAAGACATCAAGCAACATCAGAAATGGAAACGCCTTCACCGTTCCTCCGGAACTAAATGACGCTACGGAAAAACGTAACGCAATAAATTTCGAAGTGGCTCGCCATCAACATAAGCCGTTGGCTGACCGATGATGCCTTGTCCCGCATACGTTCCGGCTTTGGGGCCAACCAATTGGATGAGCGGCGTCCACCATTGAGCTGAACTTGGACCGAATCGCTGCGTTCCAACTCCGCCAGCGTATTGATAACCCGGGGCTTGATAGCCAGGCACACAACCGGCTTGTCCGAATTGCGGAAGAGCCACCTGCGTCTGCGGGTTAACGCCGACTTGACCAGCGCCAAATTGTGGCAACTGAAGATTCGTTGGTGGCGCGTTCAAGTTTCCACCTACCGACGGATTCAAAGTCGGAGCCTGAGCAGCGGCCTGCGGCGCGTAACCAACTGCCGGTGCATATATCGGAGCGTAACCGGGTTGGGCACAATTGCAGTTTTGAGCAAGCCGATACGTTTGTGCTCGATAGGCTTGTGCTTGGTAGGCTGCGTTTTGATAAGCCGTATTCTGATACCCGGCCGATGTTCGCGCCGCAGAGTTTGCTGGAGCGGGAATCGATCGCCAATCGGTTTGATTCGACGCATAGCGGTCGGCTGGAGGTTGCCGACTAGCTGACGTGTTGGTTGTACTTGATTGCGCGATACTCAGTTCAGAGTTGGCGGTTCTTTGATTGGGAGCTTGTCCACGTAAATTCCCCGTCGTGGTATTCGTGCCCACCGACATCTGATTGTAAAAGCTTCCACTGGTTGGTTGCGTGGTCCTGAGGCTGGAGAAACTCGTCCGATTGCCCGCCGGATAAGGGTAAACGTCGCGGCGCTGAGAATCCCCAGCAGCAACACCGCTGGGCTGAGTTGATGCTTGTCGATAAAACGAAGTCGATCTCGTTGAGTCAGCCGATTCATCTCGCGTCTGCGAGCCATTTCGAGAAGCGGCTTGATTTTCAGATTCGCTTTTCAATTTACTGCTGGATGGGAGTGCCCGAATGGCAGAACGACCTTGACGACCATCACGTTCATTTTGTGCTGAGCTTTCGCCAGTTGTAAAACTAGCAAGCGTAAAAACAGTTAAGCAAACGAATGCAAATCGCATGGTGCACCTTTCGAGAGGCTGGTTGCCTACGAAATTTGAAATGATTGAATTTGAATCGGGATCTATTTTATTGTTGATTTAATTACCAGAACGAAAATCGTCCGCCAACGCCAAAGCAAACCTGACGCGAGCGATTCTGGGTAAGCTACCGTGCTGCTAGCGACTAATTGTCGCCAGAATCGGCTTGTTCCACATCAGATAGTTTCTTCACGCCAATTCCAGTGAAACCAATAAACAGTGTCATCAGCGGACTAATCCAGTTAAAGAAACAAAACGGTGCGTAAGCCAACGTGCCGACATTGAGAACGGAACTTTGAGC
>CAZQQR010000106.1:8804-10150 GCA_964595515.1 uncultured Pirellulaceae bacterium | reverse complement strand
AGCAATTTGGCAGCCGAGACTTTGGCCTCTAATTCCGGGAAAGATTTTTCCAGCCTAATTTTCTGGTCCGCAAATTCTTCGGCAGTAAGGTCCGGATTGCCGGTTTGCTCGCGGGCGGCAGCCAATCGCTTGGCGGCTAACTCTTTTTGAAATGGTTCAACAGCCTTGTCCGATATACCCTTTGTCTCAAAAGCCATGGAATTGGTGAACGCGACGTAAGATTGTTTTAAATAGCTGTCCGTTTTTTCCAGCCCAGAAATTTCGGTAATCATCTTTGGCTGGAAGATCACAGCAAATAGTCCCCCGAGGACAGCACCGACGAACAACGCCGGGATCGCGTCGACTTTCATCATCACCATTGCCAAAACAGCCAGTGGAACCAGGAACAGCACAGGGCTAAGCGTATTGAAATGTGACGCCACCTCCGTCTTGAGTGCCGCAGTTGTGTCAGTTGTTACCGCCGATTCAGCGCCGTAACCGATCGCCAGATAAATCCCACAAGCGATCACGAAACTTGGGATAGTGGTCCACAACATGTATTTGATATGCCCGATCAACTCCGTTTCGGCCATCGCTGCAGCGAGATTAGTCGTATCAGAAAGCGGTGAAATTTTATCGCCAAAATAGGCGCCCGAAATAATAGCTCCAGCAGTCAGCGGCAATCCAATCCCAAGAGCAGTTCCGATCCCCAACAACGCCAATCCAACGGTTGCGACCGTCGACCAAGAACTTCCTGTCGCCACACTAACAACTGCGCAAACAATCGCTGACGCGAACAGGAAAATTTGAGGGTTAAGAATATCCAGGCCATGGTAAATCATCGCCGGAACGATTCCGCTCATCATCCAAGTTCCTGCCAATGAACCGATCAAAAGCAAGATTAACATCGCCGCCATTGCCGAACCGATTGCTTTTTCGACGCCCTTGATCATGTCCTTAAAGGGAACTTTGAGAAACATTCCCGTAACCGCAGCAGCAGCCGCTGCCAGCAACAACGCGATCTGGTTTGGACCGTATGAAGAATCCTCACCGTACAGATAGACGTTGATTCCCAGGAAGAAAATCAAAACGACGATTGGAAACAAAGCCAATAGCAAAGGAATTCTGGCGTTTTTCGAAATCGAATCGCCTGAGTTAGAAACTGAAGTCATCGCTGGGACCGTTCATAAGTATCCAATGCAGAGGACAAACTGCTGTCCATTCAACTGCTGCACGATTCAAATAATAGCCGCATCCGAACACGATTGATAGCGAACGTAACGAGGATCAGCAATTCAGCCGCGTCCCAGAGTTGGTCTAGTGGTTCTGTAGAGCTGATCGGCTTCAAACTGGCAAATCCGATGGGA
>CAZQQR010000106.1:3534-8704 GCA_964595515.1 uncultured Pirellulaceae bacterium | reverse complement strand
CTCATCATTCGCTATGCAGCTCGTTCGCTGGTTCGATTGACCACCGTTGGTTTGGCTGCCTGCTGCTTGATCGGAAACCGCAATTCGAATTTTGCCCCGTCTCGATAGTTCTGATCACACGTGATTGAACCTGAATGAAGCTCCATGATCCTCCACGTCTTTGACAGTCCAAACCCAAGCCCACGTCCGGCTTCGCGTCCAGAAAAGAATGGATCAAAAATATTTTCGGCGACCGCCTGCTCAACACCGGGGCCGTTATCGATCATCGAAATCCCGATCTCTGACTGGCTCGCGCGGAACAGCCGAATTCGCACCTCGCCCTTGCCCAACATCGCTTCCATTGAATTACGAATCATCGCTTTCAATGCCATCGAGAACTGAGTTGGATCGATTTCAATCGGCACAACATCAGGATATTCCCGAACCAAAACGGTTAGCTCATTTTGCTCAAGCTCCGTCTTCATTTCAGCCACTACGTTTTTCACTAAATCTTTTAGGTCCGTGGATTGAAAATCCGAGGCCGGTGGATGGGCAAACAACATCATGTCCGAGATCATCTCGTGTGCACGCATCGCTTGCTCGTACATCACAGAAAGCTTGTGTCGTTTCTCGTGATCGTTCTCAATGGCAAGCAACGTCTCCGCACGGGTCGCGATATTTGCCAGCGGATTGTTGATCTCATGGCTGGCCCCATAAGCCAACCCTTTCATGGAAACCAGTTTCGAATCTCGCAAACGCGATTCAAATTCCGATTCCAATTTATGCTTGGCCATCCAAGTTTGAAACAAACCTTGAATGCCGTTTACTCGGTCGGTTGAAAACCAGTTGGCCAGCCGATCATTTCTGAGATTTGTGCCTGCTTCAAAACCATCGCCGCGGATCGCCGGGCCAACGAGATTTTCGATCCACTCTTTTAATTTGCCTTTATCGGCATCACAAAAGATCTGGACGAATTTACAAAGCGCGCGTTTGATCTTCCGATTACTTTTTGCTTTAGAGAAATTATCGAGTCGAAATCGAATTTTGGCCTGCTGCTTTTTCTTAAAAGACTTACTAGACCTCGCAGCATCAAGCCCCACACCAGCCAGCGCGATCGGAACAGCCGTTTCCGAATGCTCTATCAACTCAGCAACTGTATTCGGGCCACGATGATGACTTAGCCAAAACTGATTCAGCGACATCACCAGTAGCGTCGGATTTTTGCGAACCAGATTCTCCAAATTCCGATGACGTTGCTGACATTCCAGTGACAGGCTTCCAGCCAGTTCGATGAGATCGTGGGCAGGGCAGGGCAGGGCGACTGCCACCGACTCGTCACCTAAGGCTAACCAATGCAAAACTTCACCTGCGGACAAAACCGAGGAAGGATAGAGAGACGGCCAATCCGATGACGACCGCTCATAAAAAAACACAACTTCGAAAGAAGTTGTGTTGTTTTTCGTGCAATTAAGCCAATGGCTCAAGGCCAACTTTGAATCAGACTTGAATCAAGCCACTTTTTCCATCTCGAGGATTTCACAGCCTCGTTCCAGCAATTGGTCAACAGAAAATGGCTTACTCATAAAGTCATCCGCGCCGGCAGCTTTGAGATCTGCGATCTTATCCTGCTCAACCATCCCTGAAATGCAGATGATTTTAACAGTCTTCATCGAAGGATCACTCCGTACCCGCTGACAGACTTCTTTTCCGTTGATATCGGGCAGCATCACATCAAGGACAACCAAATCTGGCCGAAATTCCTTGACCAACATCCCGGCACCAAAGCCGTTGTTTGCAGTTTTGATGTCAAATCGACCATCCCGTGCAAACACGTCGACCATCAACTCTACCAATTCCTCATCGTCATCGACGACAAGCAATTTCCGCTTGCCACTCTCAAGAGCGTCCGTTGGAATACCGTTCTCTTTCATGAACGTGTACAGTTGCTCGCGCGGTATGCGACGAAACCGACTGCCCGGTACCCGAAATCCTTTGAGACTGCCGTTGTCAAAGCAACGAATGATTGTCTGCTGGCTAACCTTGCAGATCTTGGCAGCTTCGCCCGTCGTAAAGACCGTTTTGCTTGTCATAACCATCCTCTCCCTAGGTGGTTGGCGTTTGGAGACCAGTCCAATTCCATAAAGAGTTGTTTTAGTTTTAGTTTAGTGAAGGCTAGTCTTTTAGGCTAACACTGTATTCACCACAAACTACTGAAAGGTGCTATCCAGCAAGCTTGACCGCGTTATCCAATATTGCCAATCTTGCCATCGCGACCGAATTATATCTACCCTACGAAGGTGGTCAAGATTGATCGCTTTCGCCCAAAGCGTTTCCGCAACGCTACTTATTGACCCGCTTTCAAACCACTTATTCCATTTTGTTCACCTAAAAAGCCTCGTTATTCATTTCCCTTATGAGGCGATGCAACAAAATGATGTGATAGCAAAAAGAAGATTTTTGAATTTATTCAAAGAATCTATGTCACTCAAGCCAATCCACCGGCAACAGGATAATGAACGATTACTGTTCACCGCGATTTGGTTTTAGTTGGCGACTAATGGTTCGTCGAAACTAAAAATTAGGATGGACCGTAGTGGACGAGGTTACGAATCCCCTGCGTTTGTTGGCTCGAAAGGACTCGTCGCCTCGTCCACTACCCCAAACATTTACCCTTGACTGACCATTAACTTAGAGTCGAAACAGCAGAATTTGTCTCGGGATTTTCGACTTGATCAATCATCAGTTCCAAAACCTCTTCTGAGTTCAACGGTTTAGCGAACAAGAACCCTTGTGCGAACTCGACGCCCATTTCGGCCAACAAAATTCGTTGAGATTCGGTTTCCACGCCTTCTGCCACCACGTCCAAATTCAGGCCTTCTGCCAATGCAACAATCGCACGAACGATTGTTTCCATATCGACTGAAGTATTAATCTGGTCGATAAACGAGCGATCAATCTTTACGGCGTCAGGGGCCAAATCATGAATATGTGCGAGCGAAGAATATCCAGTTCCAAAATCATCAATTGCTACTTTGACGCCCAGTTTCTGAAGCTCCGAAAGCACTTCGGCACCCAGTTGAGGATTGGACATAATCGAACTCTCCGTCACTTCGATTTTCAAATCGCTCGGTTCAATCCCCGACTCCTTCACGGTCATCATAACGTCTTCGATCAAGTCCATGCTTTTTAGCTGGATGCTGGATAGGTTGACGCTAACTTGAATCCCATCAAAAGCCGAATTTTGGGCCTTCCAATCTGCCAATTGCCGACACGCCTCGCGTAGAACCAATTTTCCAATCGGAACGACCAATCCAGTTTCTTCCGCGATAGGAATAAACTCTGCCGGTGAAACGAACCCGATCCGTTCATGGTTCCAACGGACCAAAGCTTCGAAGCCAACCAATTTGGAAGTCTCGACCTCGACAATGGGTTGGTAATGGAGAAACAGTTCGTCACGCTTAACAGCGAGTCGCAATTCGTTTTCCAGGTCCACTCGTTTTGAGGCATCCTCTTTCATGACCGGATCGAATAGTCGATAGCATGACTTGCCTTCCTTTTTCGCGCGGTACATCGCTTTGTCAGCGGCCTGCAACATCTCTGGTCCTGTCGAGAAACCATCGCACGATCGGCAGATGCCAACGCTAACGCTCGCGAAGACTTCCTTGCCACTACCAACAGAAATCGGCGCACCGACACTTGAAATAATTCGGTCGGCAACATGAATCGCATCGTCTCCTGATCCAATGCCTTCGATCAGAATTGAGAATTCATCGCCGCCCAATCGGCAAACAAACGAGTCGGCTTCGCGAAGCGAGCTTTCGAGTCGCCGAGCAATGGAAACCAATAGCCGGTCACCTGCTTCGTGGCCGAGACTGTCATTAACGTGTTTAAAATTGTCGAGATCAAGATAGAGCAGGGCAAAGTTGAAGTTTTTGTCACGGTTCTTTCGCTGAACACAACGTTCCAATCTTTCTCGAAACAGAACGCGATTCGGCAATCCCGTCAGCGCGTCCGCAACTTTGCCTTCCGTAATATCGGTAAGCGAACCGGCCATGCGATGAGCAATCCCCAGCTCATCCAAGACGGCCACGCCACGACAAAGAGTCCATCGGTAGCTGCCATCGCTGTGGCGCATCCGCATTTCGGCTTCGAATTGCGGCGTCATCCCGGCCTGGTGTGTCTTTAGTTCCATCTCGACCCTTGGCCGGTCTTCGACGTGAATTCTGCCCAACCAAACTTCTGGTGATTCGGGGTTTTCTTCATCAACCCCCAACATTGAGATCCAGCGCGGCGAGTAGTAGACCTCGTTGGTATCAAGATTCCAATCCCAGATACCGTCATTGGTACCTTGTGCAACCAGCGTGTATCGCTCTTCGCTCTGTTTGAGCGCTTCTCGCGACTCTTTGAAATCGAGGTGCATGGAAATTCGAGCCATCATGACCGCTCGATCCACCGGTTTCGTGACGTAGTCATTTGCACCGGACTCGAACGCTCGAACGATTTGTTCGCTTTGATGATTTGCAGTCACCATGATGACCGGCAATTCTGCACCACTGTATTTTTTGCGAATCCGAGCCAGCACTTCGAATCCGTCCATGTCTCCCATCACAATATCAAGCAGAACCAGATCAAATTTTTGGCGAGAAATTGACTCGAGCGCTTTTGGCCCATCCTCGGCCTCGAAGGTTTCGTAGTTGTCTTGTTCCAGGAATTTGCAAAGGACGGCACGATTCAGCCGTTCATCATCAACAACAAGCACTTTGTAGGACTGAATTTCCGTAGATTGGATATCAGTGGTGGCGTTTTGCTGGCTGGAATAAGCCATAGGTACATCCGAAAAGAACTAGCTCTAAACCGGAGCAACGCTCTTCGTATGAATAGTTGCCCAATCAAAGCTAGGTCACGAATCATCGATAATCCGCAAAATTGGATCCAAATTCGTGATATTCAAATGCAATCGTTAGCGGTCATAGCGAACACCGCTGCACCCAAAAACTGAGAATTGAACTCGTCAATCGGTTTATGACGATGGTAGGAATTAGAAATTGGAACACCAAGAACGCTGTCGCGCCTGAAGTTCGTTTAAGTCTTAACTGTCCCTCGAAGGCGAGTACACGCGAACTTCAATTCAAACCAAGAAAGCGCGCAGTCCTCTCCGGTCACCACTACTGTCGCAACCAACCATCGGCAC
>CAZQQR010000106.1:1992-3434 GCA_964595515.1 uncultured Pirellulaceae bacterium | reverse complement strand
CGGCACAAACATTTCCGACACGATTACTTTTTCGGTGTAGCCTCGCCACTGGCAAGCCCCATCACGCCACCAAACAGGCCCTGAATCACCCGTGTCATGTGCTTGAGTTCCAGCTTTTCAACGTGATCCGATGGCTTGTGGTAGTCGGGATGTAACGAGCCCGCAGAAAAACTGTGGGCAATCACGCCCTTCTCAGCAAAAGGCCAATTGTCACTGGCACGGTAGAGCATATCGCCACTCAACTGCGGATGAGCAAAAGTAAGCACTCCCATTTTTTGCGATCCATCGTTCATCAGTTTTCCCAAATCCGACCGCTCCCAACCCGTCATCCAAACTTTTTCATTGGCCCCAGGTTCCGGCCGCCCAATCATTTCGATGTTGACGTTGGCCACAGTTTTCTCAAGCGGCCAAATTGGATTCTTGACGTAGTGAAAAGAACCAAGCAACCCTTTTTCTTCGCCCCAAAAAGTCATAAAGATCACCGAACGTTTGGGAGGACTCTGCAAAACTCCAAACGCGTCTGCCAGTGTCACGACGGCCGTCACCCCCGTAGCATTGTCATCCGCTCCATTGCAAATTGTGTCGCCAAAAGATCCTTGCAGACCGATATGATCCAGATGAGCCGTCACGATGATGGCTTCTTTGGCAAGTTCAGGATCACTACCACGCATCACTCCGATAACGTTGCGAACTTTTGCTTTGTCGCCTCGCTGTGCGGGCAAATTGATTTTGAACTCGCCTTCCATTTTGATTTTTGGAATCAAAACGACTGGCCCCGAGAATGCTCCACGCGTCCGTACCATTCGCTGTCCAGTTGCACGAGTTGCGCTGCCAACCAAAGCGTGCTGCGGATCGACCTGAAGCAAAACCATTGTCGCACCGTTCTGTCTTAGCCGCGTTACCTTTCGAATCAAGTTCATCGGGTCACGAGGAGACTCAAACGGCGAGACCTCTATCGCAACTGGGCCTTCGTAATTTTGACTGCGTGGTTCATCGCCCGTCAACTGCTGAACTTTACCTTGAAAAACAACAGGCTCGGAATTCGCACTTAACATTCCATAGTTATCAATCATCTCTCCATCTAGAAAAACAGTTGCCCCAAGGGGAACACTCGACGTCGCGATCTCGGTCGTTTGATAGAACGACCCGTTGTCGCCCAGACCTTCCAAACCGGCTGCACGGAATCGTGCAGCAACAAACGCCGACGCGATCGTCAACTCAGCCGACGGTGTATCTCGACCACGCATCTCGTCAGAAGCCAAAAAACCAACCGTTCCTGTAACACTGGTCTGGTTGATTGCCGCAATCGAGTCCTTCCACTGCTCTGGAACTTGATTCTGCTGACCAAAACTTGATGAGACGAACAAACCAAGCAAACAAAGATGTGTCGTTAAAGCAAAAACGTATTTCATGTCTTTTATTCTTCGGAGTTTATTGATTTG
>CAZQQR010000106.1:0-1892 GCA_964595515.1 uncultured Pirellulaceae bacterium | reverse complement strand
TTTTGATTTCGATTCAGGATTAGTTTTTGCCTTACCTTCAAGATGAAGCATCAACATGGCAATATCGGCAGGCGTAATTCCACTGATTCTCTGTGCTTGATCAAGACTCGCCGGCCGAAACCGAGAGAGCTTTTCTTTGGCTTCATTCCGCAAATGCGTCAACGACCCATAATCAAAATGATCGGGTATTTTCTTATCCGCCAACCGTTTGTGTTTTTCAATCGTGGCCTGTTGCCGGGCAACGTAACCAGCATACTTGATATCGTAAACGACCTGAGTCACGACATCGTTAGGCACAGCGCCCAGCTCAGGCGAAACGGCGACGACTTCGTCCCACTGTGTCTCCGTCCGCTTCAACATTCGGTGCAGCGAAACACCTTCATGACGACCATCATCAAGTAACTTTTTCACGCGAGCAATCTCATGCTCTTTCGCCTCCAGCCGTTGCATCCGCTGGTCACCCACCAAGCCGAACTCTTTTGCGATCGGTGTTAACCTCCGGTCAGCGTTATCCTGTCTCAATAGCAAACGATACTCGGCTCGACTGGTAAACATCCGGTACGGTTCATCAACGCTACAGGTAACCAAATCATCGATCAGAACGCCGATGTAACCTTTGTCACGATCAACAATAAAGTCCGGCCGTGCGTCGAGTTTTAACGCGGCATTGGCACCGGCGACCAACCCTTGAGCCCCAGCCTCTTCGTATCCTGTCGTTCCATTAATTTGGCCAGCAAAATACAAACCATCCACCGATTTCGTTTCCAACGTTGGGCGCAATTGATCCGGAGGACAAAAATCGTACTCGACCGCATATCCGTAGCGCATGATCTGAGCGTTCTCGAGTCCAGGAATCATCTTGAACATTTGATCCTGCACATCACGCGGGAGGCTTGTCGAAACTCCGTTCACGTAAACCTCAAGAGTATCCCGGCCTTCGGGCTCAAGAAACAACTGATGCCGGTCTTTGTCTGCGAACCGCACAATTTTATCTTCTATCGAAGGACAATATCGTGGCCCGCTTCCCCGAATCTGACCGCTGTACATCGGAGCCCGATGCAAATTATCTTGGATCAACTGATGAACATCCGGATTGGTAAACGTGATCCAACAAGGCACTTGCTCGACGGAAAAATCATCCGTCAAATACGAGAACGGCTGAGGATCATCATCACCCGGCTGAATCTCGGCTTTTGAATAATCAATCGTCCGACCATTCAAACGAGGCGGCGTTCCTGTTTTGAATCGTGCAAGCTCAAATCCCAACCGGTCCAATGCCCCGCTAATCCCCGTTGTGGTTCCCTCACCCGCGCGGCCGCCTTTTGTTTTTGCTTCGCCTGTATGCATAAGCGCAGACAAAAAAGTACCCGTCGTCAGAATCACGGCAGGAGCGTGATACTCAACATTGCCACGGACTTTGACTCCGATCACTTTTTCTTTTCCATCGACCGTCTCGGTCAGGATGTCTTCAACAACTTCCTGTCGAAGCTCAAGGTTCTCCTGCCGCTCGACCGCTGCTTTGATCCAATTTTGATATCCCTTTTTGTCCGCTTGAGCACGAGGGCTGTGCATCGCAGGGCCTTTTCGCATGTTCAGCATCCGGAATTGAATTCCAGTCGCGTCAATCGCTTGGCCCATCAATCCGCCAAGCGCATCAATTTCGCGAACCAAGTGCCCCTTGGCCACGCCGCCGATGGCAGGGTTGCAACTCATCTGGCCAACGGTATCAAGATTGGTCGTGATCAACGCAGTCCGCGCACCTACTCGCGCCGCCGCTGCAGCCGCCTCAGTTCCCGCGTGACCAGCACCGACAACAATTACGTCGTAGTGATAAATAATATTCGACATGGTTCCCCGTTTTATCGTAGAAACCAATTCTATTTATTTAGTTC
>CAZQQR010000105.1:0-16156 GCA_964595515.1 uncultured Pirellulaceae bacterium | reverse complement strand
AGCTAACTAACGTCTTTGTCCAGATTCCAATCATCTCCCAAAACGGCATTCTTCTTGAGGATTGGAATTCCGTCTCGAATAACACAATCGGCGTGATCAAGCGACGTTTGATCACGTTTTGATTCGTTGACGATCCGAACGTTCTTTCCCATGCGAACATTTTTATCAATGATCGCACCATCGATGACCGTCCCCTCACCAATGTGCATCGGTGCTGGCCGGCGGCGACTGGATTCATCATCCTCGTAGAAATCACAGCCCATCACGATTGAATTTCGAATCGTGACGTTTGGCTGCACGATCGTTCGAAGGCCAATAATGCTGTTCTCAATCACGGCGCCTTCACCGATGAAACAGCCGTTCGAAATCAAGCTATTTTTAACGGAAGCCTGTGACATCGTCGTCGGCGGCAAAAATCTGGGGCGGGTATAAATTGGAGCATCAGACTTGAACAGATCAAATTCTGGATCGTCGGTGGCTAAACTCAAATTAGCGTCGTAGAACGAGCGAATCGTTCCAATGTCTTCCCAATAGCCATCGAACAAGTGCATTTGCACATGATGAGAAGCGATTGTTGCCGGGAAAACTTCTTTGCCAAAATCAGTAAAGTCCGTTGTGCTCAACACGTCGTACAGAAGATCACGTTTGAAAACGTAAATTCCCATGCTCGCAATACAGTCTCGCCCTTTGGGGTCGATCCCCTTTGCTTTGATCCATTCCGGATCTGTCGAAACTGATTCGATTTCTTCACTTGTTTGAGGTTTTTCAACGAAACCGTGAACGCGACCCGAATCATCGACCTGAACAACACCAAAACCGGTGGCGTCTTGGCGGCTGACAGGCATGCACGAAATCGTAACGTCGGCACCTGACTCCTCGTGAGTTCGAATTAAGTCACGATAGTCCATTCGGTAAAGCTGATCACCAGAAAGGATCACAACGTATTCGATTCCATGTTGGTTAAAGTACACAAGGTTTTTCCGAACGGCGTCGGCAGTCCCTTGATACCAATCGCTTCCATCACTCAGCGTTTCCTGAGCGGCAAGCAATTCAACGAATCCACCCGCAAAATTATCGAATGAGTAAGTCATTCTGATGTGACGGTGGAGGCTAACTGACATAAATTGTGTCAGCACGTAAACACGGTTGATCCCACTATTCAAGCAGTTTGAAATTGGAATATCGATCAAGCGATACATACCAGCCAGCGGAACAGCAGGTTTGCTCCGAATGGTTGTCAATGGAGCCAGCCGAGTTCCCTGTCCACCACCAAGTACCAGTGCAACCGTGTTTCGCATTTGAATTCCCTAAAACGTTTTACCCAATCGCCCGCAGTAGTTGGTTCTTCTGCGAGTCGCTGTTGATGACCTCAAAGATCTATACTTGTAACCGAACACGGATTCGTTGACAAGTTTGGGCAATTTGGTTTGGGCACGAACTGCTCATTTGCAAAAGAGCCAGTTCGGATACAGAAAAAGTGTAATGAATTAAAGGTGCAATGAATTCAGTTCTCAATACCAGAACGAAGTTCGATATCTCGTTGGACTTCATCACTGGCCGACTGGATTCGATGAAATCAATTTTACAATTCGATCAGCCATCGTTTGGGGTGAAGGGCCGGACAATAATTGGACCGGAGTGAAATCGACTCCGACGCTATTGCGAAGATTAATCCCAAGCTCGACTGCGGCCAGCGAGTCGACCCCCATATTACTAATGCTTGATGTTGAGTCGAGTTGATTCGGTGCAATCTTCAGCAACTCAGAGACACGTTGCATGACGACTTTTAGAATATGTGCTTGGAATTCGACTTCATCGTCGCACTCCTCAACTAACTGCCGTTGTATTTTCAACAATTCACCTTCTTCGTTTTGTAGTTCGCCGCTTTCGCTAACTCGGATGAAACGAGTTTGAGGAGTTGCCATCTCGGGGTTATTCTTGGACCACGTTGGCCAATCAACCCGAAAGGCACCGATTTGGGTAAGATCTGCCTCAAGCACTCGATCCAAAATCTCTGTCGCTTGGTCTGGACTCAAGAACTCCAGGCCAAGTCGACCAAATAGTGCAGCAACTTCCTTTTTTCGGCTCAGGATTCCCACTTCTGAAATGGCTCCCCAGTTGATGGATGTTGCTGAAAGTCCGATTGAACGTCGGTGTTGGCAAAGTGCGTCCAAATAAGCATTCGCAATCACATAAGAAGCCTGTCCTACGTTGCCGACCAACGCGGAAATCGAAGAGAAACAAAAGAAGATGTCCAATGGCAGGTCGATGGTGTGCTTGTGAAGATAAAGCGCTCCCAGCATTTTCGGCTTCAAAACGGATTCGAGGCTTTCAAGAGATAAATTAGTGAGAAAATCATCCTGAAGTACAACGGCTGCATGAAAAACACCTCGGACCGGCAACCGGGAATCATCCAACGATTCTATCAGCTGTTTGACTTGTTCCTCAGAAGTAACATCGATGGCCTGAACTTCGATTTCAGTCCCTCGTTTTTGAAGCTCTTCCATCGCAGCCCGAGTCGCATCGACTTCGCCGCTCCGACTGACGAGCGTTAGTTTGCCAGCGCCACGGGATGCCAGCCATTTGGCAATCTCAAGTCCAAAACCCCGCGTACCGCCGGTGACGATATAGTTTCCATCCGAGCGAATCCTGGAATTTTGCTTTTGAGATGGAATTACATTGGCACGAACGTTGTCAAATTTCAAGACAATTTTTCCGATGTGTTTTGCCCGAGCCATCCATTGGAACGCCTCTTTCGCTTGGTCAGCGGCGAACACTTTCGTCGGAATCGGGCCAAAGCAACCGGTCTCAAACGCGGCAGACACTTCGGAAAAAAGCTGTTTGGCAACCCGATTGTTTCCACGAAGCATTCGATCGATATCAATCGCAAAGAACGAAAGGTTATTTTGAAATGCTTTCATCGGAAGCCCCATATTGTCGCTGATGTTTTTCTTGCCAATTTCAACAAAGCGACCAAACGCCCCCAATAATTCGAAACTCTGCGAGAGCGATTCTCCAGCCGTCGCGTTGAGGATTACGTCGACTCCTTCGCCATTGGTGTCTCGGCGAATTTCTTCTGCGAAAGCCAGACTGCGTGAATCGTAAACATGTTTCACGCCAAGATCGCGCAAGTATTGACGTTTTGCTTCGGTCCCTGCAGTCGCGAAAATTTCAGCGCTTCGCCAAAGCGCGATTTGGATTGCGGCACATCCAACGCCGCCGGTTGCGTTGTGAATCAGAACTCGCTCGCCTTGCAGTAGATCCGCCTTGTTGATCAAACCAAACCAAGCAGTCAAATAGGCGACCAGTGAAGGGGCTTGGTGCATGCTCAGGTTTCTTGGTTTTGCGATAACATAGTCCGCGCGAACGTTGGCGAAGCTCTTGAATGAATCTGGAAGTACGCCGACAACCTCATCGCCAACGGAGAACTTTTTGACTTTCGAGCCGACTTTGGTCACGACTCCGCTTGCTTCCGCTCCAAGCGTGTTCCCGCAATAGGTGTCAGAAATCGTGATGTCTGCAATCTGCCCGTAGACCTTCAATAGATCTTTAAAATTCAAACTACTGGCGTGGACTTTGATTTGTATTTCGTGATCGCCAGGCTCGCCGAGTTCAATTTCTTTTAGGACGAGGCTCTCAACGTTGCCGGTCTCTTCCATTCGCATCGCGACGCAGGATTCGTGCAAGTCGATCTGCTTTCCCTTTTCCTTAACAGGCTCAACATGAGTTGGCTCAAGCATATGACGGTACCAAGTGCCCGCTCGAAGCGCCCTTTCACGGGGCGAGTTTGGCGAAAGCAGAACCTCATCGACATGCTCCGACAGACTCTCAAGGTCTGGAACATCCGTAAAACGACAGCGAATATTTGGATGTTCGTTCTCAAGCAAGATCCCGAATGCATTGAGGGATGCTCCAACCACGTTTGGATTCTGGTCAACGTCTTCGACCGCAAATGCTTGCCGAGTTACAACGTGAACGTTGATTGGCTCGCTAGGAAAGCGCCGCACCAGAGCTTTTACAAACTTCGTTAGTTTGGCGAAAAACTCGAGTACGAAATCTCCATCGAGAGCATCGTTGGATCCGACTTCAAAGGCTGAGAGAAAAACGATGTCCGTCAACTTGTCAGTCGTTTGCAACAGTTCACAGGCATCCTCCAATGACTCAAGGTCCGTCAGAAACAGTGGTTCTGCTTGCCAGATCTCTGGATGACTCTTGAACACGCTGGTCACATCTCGTGGGCCGATAAAAAGCCAAGCTTGATCAGAAGTGACAACCGGTGCTGCCAATGAATCGGGAACCCATCTCATTTCGTGAAACACCCCCGACAGAGGATCCTCGTTTTCGTTGACCGACAAAGCTTGGCATCGAACATCGACAAGCTGAAAGATGATTTGGCCTGATTGGTCACACAGACTAATGTCACCAATGATTTCAGACTCTGAAACCTTTTTTGTTTTGCAAATCGCAACCATTGACCCTTGAGATTTACCCGTAACGTGGACCCGAGAAACGGACACTGGAACATACGGTGTGGGTTCTTTTTCGCTGGGTTCAACCAAAGCGATTAGCGATTGGAACGCTCCGTCAAGCAAAGTCGGATGGAGCACGAATTCCTTTTCAAAATCGTCGTCAAACGACTGTAGTTCTATTTGAGCGATCACTTCGCTATGGCTTAATCGTTTAAGCGCGGTAACCGTTTGAAAACAGGGGCCGTAGCTCAGCCCCATTGCACTTAGTCGTGAATAAAACTCATCCACGCTGAGTGATTGGGCGTCAAAGTCGATCTCACTCAAATTGACAGTTTCTAGCTGAGGCACGCTATGGAGAACAATCTTGCCTTGGGAATTCAAATTCCAGGAATCGGACTGACCGACGGTGCGGCTATGAATTTTGAAATCGCCAGAGTCCGGGTTCACCGAAGATTGAACACGTGCTTGGACTGATTCTTCATCAACCAACACGCGACTAAAGACAATGTCCTGAATGGTGAAGTTGATCGATTCGTCTTTCTTCAGCTCTACACCCATCGCCATCGCTGCATCAACGTAAGCAGCGCCAGGCAAAACGACGCTTCCGCCAACCTCATGATCGGGCAGCCAAGGCAAAAGTTGCTCGTTGATTTCAACTTCCCAGGTTGGATTGGGGGCGGTCACCCGCTCATTGAGAAACAAGTGCCCCTTGTTACCAAACAAACGTTGAGAAACCTCGTCCGACATTCGGCGGTACTCGGTCATCGACCAAGGATAAGCAGGAAGCCGTACATACCGGCCTTCGACCTTGTTAATCGCGTTCCAATCGGTCTTTCTGCCAATGGTGAATAACTGGCAGATGCTTTTCCAAAATGAAAGATGCTCCGGCTGTTTTCGATTCAACGAGAATGCTTGTGAGCAGGCCTGCGCTCCTTCAAAATCGAGCGATTGCTTGATAGATGATTTCAAAACTGGATGTGGTCCAATTTCAAAAAAAATCACATTCGGATTGTCACGCGAAATATTCTGGGCTGTGTCTTTGAACCGCACTGGCTCTCGGACATTTCGCCACCAGTAGGCAGCGTCGAGTTGCTGGCCTTTTAACGGCTCTGATGTCACCGTCGAAATCATCGGAATGCCAGGAACACCGGGGCCAAGATTTCGAAGCGATTCATGCAACGAATCTTTGATCGCATCCATCGAAGAGGAATGATAGGGCACCTCGACCGTTAGCAAGCGATTAAACAAACCTGCCTGCTCGAGCTCAGCAGCAATCTTTTTCAACTCCGATTCGCAACCAGCAATCGTGATCGAACTCGGGCTGTTGATCGCAGCAATCTCGACGTGATCGTAATTTTGCAATAGCTCAAGCATGTCGTGCTCGGACATCCCTGCAGCCAACATACCACCGGTGCCAGCCAAACTCGACTGAAGCTGGCTCCGGTGAAAGCTGACTCTAAGAGCGCTTTCGAGTGAAAGTGCCCCCGACGCGTAGGCTGCGGCGACTTCACCAACGCTATGCCCTGTTACCATGTCGGGCTCAATTCCATAGGCCGCGTAAAGCTCGAACAAACCGGCTTGTAAGATAAAATTAGCCGGCTGCGCGATCGACGTTTCTGCCATCCGAGATTCCGACTCACACTTTTGCATTTCAGCCAGGATCGACCAGCCGGAAATCTGCTGAAAAGTCTCGTCGGCTCGATCAACAAAATTTTTGTAGACCGTTTGGTTTTCATAGAGCTCCTTTCCCATCGCAAACCATTGAGGCCCCATTCCAGTGAACACGAAAACAAGTTTTGGATTGCCTTCCAACTCTTGCGTTGCATACCAGCTTTCGTCAGGCAACTCGCCACCTGCAAACTGGCGCAGTCTTTGGGTGAGTTCTTCACCGCTACGTCCGATGACACAACATCGGTGGCGATGGAAGCTTCTTCGATGAGTCGCCGAATAAATAATGTCGTTCAGTTCCTGGTCGCTCACGGCGTTTTCGACTTGATCAGCGTAAGCGCCAGCCAATTTACGAAGCGCGGTTGCGTCTTGAGCGGTAATTGGTAGCACAACAGGAGACTCGCCAAATTTTCGATTCGGCGATACCGTGTTCTCGTTGGCGGCAAAGCTCTCCAGCAAAGCGTGTGCGTTCGTGCCACCGTATCCGAATGAATTGACTGACACTCGTTTGGTATCACACGCAACAGGCCAATCTTCTGTGTTGGTCGGGATTCGAATTCCCATTTGTTCGAACGGAATTTTCGGGTTTGGTTTTTCAAAGTGGATATTGGGAAGGACTTGGCCGTGTTGAACCATCAGGCTGGCCTTGATCAAACCAGCGACACCCGCGGCGGACTCGAGGTGTCCGATATTTGTTTTTACCGAACCCACGACTAATTTTTGAGATCGAGGGTGGCGAGAAACGGCGAGATCAAGAGCTGCGCACTCGGTGGTGTCGCCAGCCTGGGTTCCCGTTCCATGTGCTTCGACAACATGAACGTCAGCAGCCGTGACGCCGGCTTCGGAGTAGACCCGTTCGATCAGTGCTCGTTGTGAGTCTCTATTCGGGAAAGCTATCCCCGGTGTCGCACCGTCTTGGTTGACCCCGGTGTTTCGAATGACAGAGTAGATTCGATCGCCGTCTTGAATGGCTTGATCGAGCGGTTTGAGAATGACCATCCCGCAACCTTCGCCTCGCGTATAGCCTTCGGCTCGTTCATCAAAAGCCATACAGCGGCCATGCTTGGACAGAAATCCACCGTTGCACATTATGATTGGATATTCCGGCCTGGTCATGATCGTCACGCCACCGGCAATCGCGACATCACAGTCACCCATCCAAATATTTCGAACCGCCAAATGAGTGGCGACCAACGACGAGCTACAAGCAGTATCAATGGAGAGACTTGGCCCTTGCAGGTCAAAAGCATGGGACAGTCGATTGGCAAGGATCGCCATCGTACATCCTGTTGCGGTACTGCTGTCTGCCAAGTGAATGTTCTGCTGGTTCAGCTGAGTCAGTTTGTAGTCGAGAGTAAATCCCCCGACAAAAACACCGGTGTTGGATCCTTTGAGGTTTTGAAGCGAAAGCCCCGCGTCTTCGATTGCTTCATAGGCAACTTGCAGCACGTAGCGTTGCTGCGGGTCCATTCCTTCCGCCTCTCGCGGTGAGATTCCAAAGAAAAGCGGATCAAACTCGAACACATTTTCAGAAAGGAACCCACCATAACGGGCGTAGCTTTTTCCTGGCTTTTCAGTCGTTGCATGATGAAACTTTTTATAGTCCCAACGATCAGCCGGAATCTCTGAAATGGCATCTGTCTTGTTGGCAATCATCTGCCAAAACTCGTCTGGGTTAGTGACACCACCGGGAAAACGGCATCCAATTCCAATGATTGCAATCGGGGTTCCATATCGGTTTGGATTGGCTGACTTAATCATGATTCTCTCTTTGCGTTGCAGTTAATTGATGGCGAACTGTGGTTCAATCACTGGTCGGGATTCGTTTGATCCACTTTTTTGAAACGAGCCAAATCGCAGTCCACAGCCCGAACACAAGACAAAGAATGCCCAGCCCCGCCGGCCAGACATCTGCAAGGATTCCAAACATGCAGTTCATCTCTTTACTCCCATTTCACGCGATTTGATCGTCCCAATTCGGTCATGAACATTGGCCTGTTCGGACCGCCAATTTTTCTTGGATTTGGCAACAATGTTTCGAAATCGTTCAGGAGCTGGGCTGTTTCACGGCCGCAATGGGAATTCACTCAACTCAGGTTTTGTGCTGGCCTTGTGCACTTTCCATGTGTCCTCTTTGCCGAACTCGCTTGGCTGGAGATTTGACGTCCGACAGGTTGAGAATGGATCTGCGAATTTTGCTAGGCGCGACAACCGAACAAACCTAAGATCAACGCTGCAATAGGATCAAAGCGGGAGAATGTGGTGTCCAACGACCAGCGCAAAGAGCGCGAAGTTAACCAAAATGACGTGACTTTGTGGATCAAATCGGTTGAAGACGGGGATGACTCATCGGCCGGCCAATTGTGGAACTACTGCTTCCCCAGACTTCTTTCTTACTCAAAGAAAAAGCTGCCGGATCATCTTCGGCGTGCTCTGGACGAAGAAGACGTGGCATTGAGTGCCTTCAAAAGCTTTTGCCTTGCTGCAGCCAAGGGGGCATTTCCTCAACTCGAAGGACGTGACGATTTGTGGAAGTTGTTGCTCTGCATCGCAGGTCGAAAAGCACAAAGTTACGTGCGACGAGAACTTCGAGAAAAAAGAGGTGGCGGACAAGTTCGCGGAGAGTCCATATTCGAATCGGGAGGCAACTCAAGCGACTCAAATAGCGCTGGCATTGGAAATGTTGTTGGCAACACGGCGTCACCTGAGATGCTCGCCCAATTTACCGAAGATGCGAGGGCAATGATCGACATGCTTCAAGACGACACCATCAAGACGATTGCATTGCTTCGAATGGAAGGCTATTCCGTCGAAGAAATCGCTGAACGTCTTGAATGCGGTAAAAGAACGGTCGAACGAAGACTGACTTTGATTCGCCGAACTTGGTCAGAAGCTCTCAAGCCAAAAAAATCAGATGAAAGCCAATCATGAAAACCGAATCTGTTTTAACACTTGACGAGTTGGAACAACTCGAAGCGTTATGTGCTCGCCTTGACGGCGCAACATCCGCTGCCGACCGTGACATCCTGGCCTTGCTGGGAGAAATCAGCGGAAACACGAGATCGCATTTTCTGCGTGAATTATTGTGGCAGGATATCGAGAGCCGCCAACTCGCAGGCGAAACGGTCGTGGCTGACTCGTACCGTTTTCCGAGCCTGGAAGACTCGAAGATTGTTCAGGAAGTTTTTGCTGAACTAGAGCAGGATGCCGCCGCACGCGAGTCGAGGCGGTCTAACCAAAATTCTGAATTTCCTTCTCGATACGTTCCGGTTTCCGAAGTCGGACGCGGCGGTATCGGATCAGTTTGGCGCGTCGATGATTTGCATTCTCAACGGCCGCTGGCAATCAAAGTCTTGCGAGAGAAATTTCGCAATGATCGACAGGCCAACATTCGATTGGAGCGCGAAGCGATCCTGACCGGCATGCTGCAGCATCCAGGCATCCCGCCTGTTCACGATCACGGCTTACTCAAAGACAACAGCTCCTTTTTTACAATGAAGCTAATCGATGGTGAAACTCTAGAGGAGATATTGAATAAGCGTAAAGGTGACGACACTGATTTCCAAGACTCAATTACGGTCTTTGAAAACGTCGCCCAAACGATGGCTTACGCCCATTCCAAAAATGTTATTCATCGCGACCTTAAACCTCAAAATATCATGGTTGGTCAGTTCGCCGAAGTTCAAGTGATGGATTGGGGCATGGCGAAACGTCTGAACTCTGAATCCTCGACAAGCAATCCGATCGTGACGGCGAACGCTGCTGGCTCAGTGGGTCCGAATACTAAAAAAAACCACGACATGCCTGTCAACATTCGTTCCATCGAGACCATTGCCAATTCGAACGATAGTTCAGTCAACACAGGAGATTCACAGGTCTTAACCCATGCCGGCGACGTTTTGGGAACTCCACAATACATGGCTCCGGAACAAGCTCGTGGCGAAGTATCCAATCTCGATGCGCGGACTGATGTCTATGGCCTTGGCGTCATTCTGTTTGAGATTTTGACTGGGAAACGGCTATACCAAAACACAACCGCATCTGAGATTCTTGGAAAAGTCGCCACCGGTAACTTAGGTGACTCGCTCGCGATTCTTGACAACTCAAACGCAGACTCAAGCTTGGTCGAACTGTGCCGAAGTTGTTTAGCGCTGGCTCCCGCTGATCGCCCCGACAACGCCGGTAAAGTCGCGGATGTGATCCGGAATTACTTTGCCAGCGCTCAACAGCGTGCCAAGACTGCGGAAATCGAACTCCGAGAATCGGAAGTCCGTGCCACAGAGGAAATCAAACGTCGAAAGACATTTTCTCGCATGCTGTTGGTGGTTGCCGGGGTGTTTGCGATCGGACTGGCCGGCGTAATCTGGCAGTGGAGCAAAGCAAAATCGGCCAAGTCGCTGGCCGAAGAAAGTGCAACGGCATCCAAAATTGCTGCTGCTGACGCTGAAAAAAGCCGTGAGCAGGCTGTCACTGCTTTGAAAGAATCCGAAGTGTCAGCCAAGAGGTCATTGGATACTCTTGAGGTCGTAACCAAATCGTTTTTCTTAACGTTCGATCATCGCGAAAACAAACAGACGAACCAAAAGCTTCTAGCGCGGGACGTTATTTTGAAAGCGAAGGAAAGACTGGCAAAATCAGAATTGGACGACGTGGGTCGAGTTCGGCTGTTGATGACGTTGTCTGGCTGTCTATTTGGAATGGGAGAATATGCCGACTCGCTCAAATTGTGGGATGAAAGCTGGAAGCTCAGCACCTCTCTATACGGAGAAGAGGACACGAATTCGCTTCACGCGATGAACCGCGTCGCGTTTATGAAGACAAAACTAGGGCAACACAAAGAGGCAATTCCGATTTTTGAGAAAAACCTTGAACTGCTCGAGCGCGTGCGGGGAGAGGATGATCGTGAAACCATGATGACAGTCAGTGATCTTGCACGAGCCTATCAAATAGCTGGACGCCCGAACAAAGCGCTCGAAATGCATGAGAAAACCATGAACGTCTTGGTTAAAAAATTTGGACCGGAGCATCGAGACTCTCTCGCATGTCGCTGCAACGTCGCCATTGGATATTTGAATAACGGACGACAAGCCGAAGCTCTGAAACAGTTGGAAGATCTGTCACCGCAAATGGCAACTGTCTTTGGCGAAGGAAATCCGAACACGCTGGCGATGAGATCTTATCTGGCAGACATTTACATCGACCTGGGTCGAACCGAAGAGTCAATTGAGATTGCTGAAGATGTTGTAAAGCTTCACAAACATAAATCTGGCGACAATCATCCGTTCACCCTGACAGCCTACAACGACTTAGCGAACAAATACACAAGATCAGGGCAGTTGGAAAAGTCCATTCCGATATATGAAAAAACGCTTCCACTGTTTGAGAAACTTGGGAAAACTCACCCCAAGACTCTTACCATCATGAAGAACTTGGGTGTTGCCTATCGGTACAACCTGGAATCTGAAAAGTCTGTCGAACTTTGCAGTGAAGTAGTCAAACGGAGTGAAGAGGTATTCGACGAAGACCACCCAGACCGACTGCGATATCAATCCGAACTGGCGCTTTCGATGTTCGCAACGGAACAACATGATGCAGCAATCGAATTGCTCAAAACGACGTTGGATACATTGCAAACAAAGCTAGGTGACCAGCACCCCCTTTTGCTTCGGTATCAAGTTGAGTTTGCAAAGCTCAAGTTGGAATTGGGCCTCAACGACCAAGCAATCGGAATACTTGAATCGGCGTTGGAACGATTAAAAACCCAATCAGGCGACGACGATCTTAAAACGTTAGCTTGCAAAAACGTTCTAGCGGCGGCTTACGTGTCGGATAACCAGTATTCAAAAGCTGCCGAGCTTCTCGAGCCAAGCTTAAAACATCGCCTGAAGAAGTGGCCCGATAACTGGAAAACGTATGACACGCAATCGCAGTACGGCGAGGCACTATTGAAACTGGACCGCATCGAAGAATCGGAAAGGCCTCTGCTGAATAGTTTCAACGAACTGAGCCAAAAACTAGAATCAATCTTGCCGTATCAACGTAAAAAAGTGCTTACACGAGCACTGAATCGTTTGGTTGAGCTTGCTGAAGAATTGAATGACTCGGAGGCGAAGGAAAAGTGGCAATCCGAGCTTAAGTCACTATCCAACTGATAAAGTCGTCGCATGCCAAAAAGCTGCATTCTCGCAATACCAGATAGTTCAACACATGGTGCTGTTCAACCTTGACGAACCACTAGTCGCGTTTTTTCTTTTTCGCGGCTTTTCGATCCGGGCGGTAACCCTGACCAGGAGCGTAGCGTCCTTGTTTTTGTTTTGTCTTCTTTTTGCCGCTACCGCTTCCGGTCGCTGATTTAGTGCCGTCTGCCATTCGATGGACATATTCACCGCGGAACTGTTTGCCCGCCATGCGGCGGCGACGATCAATCGCTTCCTTGGGAGCTTTAGCAGGAATCAGGCAATCGCAACCGTTTCCGATCAGTTCTTTACGGTTGTTCTCCATCAACGCTTTGCGAACTTCAAAGTAGTTTTCCGGCTTGAAAAACTGCATCAATGCCCGCTGAGTTTTGCGGTCTTTTAGCTTCTTGGCAATGAAAACCGGTTTCTTGGTGAACGGGTCCATCTCCGTGTAATACATGCAAGTCGCCACATCCAGCGGTGCAGGAATAAAGTCCTGAACTTGATCTGGTTTGTAGCCATTGCGTTTCAAGAACACTGCCAGATCGATCATCGAATTGACGTCGCTGCCGGGATGAGACGAGATGAAGTATGGAACGAGATATTGTTTTTTGCCGTTCTTTTTTGACTCACCGCGAAACACGTCGGAGAAGTTTTCAAAGTCATCCACGCTGGGTTTTCGCATTTTATCAAGCACACCATCGCTCGCGTGTTCGGGAGCGACCTTTAGCAGTCCGCCCACATGGTGTTTCGTCAATTCCTTGACATACTCCGGACTTCGGCGAGCGAGGTCCATTCGAACCCCGCTGGCTACTAGAACCTTACGAACTCCTTTGACTTCGCGAGCCTCTTTCATCAACTGAATAAGCGGCGAATGATCTGTCCCGAGCAGTTTGCAAATTTTTGGATGGACACAAGATTGACGTCGGCAAACGGCTTCAACCTCTGGCTTAGAACATTGCATCTCGTACATGTTGGCGGTCGGACCACCAATGTCACTGACGATCCCGGAGAACTTTGGATCCTCCGCCATCGTGTTGATCTCTTTAATCACCGAGTCTTTGCTGCGAGACTGGATCACGCGGCCTTGATGGGCGGTGATTGAACAAAATGTGCAACCACCAAAACAACCACGCATGATGGTCACGGAATCTTTGATGGTTGAAAACGCAGGAATAGGATCCTTGTAGCTCGGGTGTTGTTTCCGCGTGTAAGGCAGGCCATAGATTTTATCCATGGCGACTTGACTGATCGGAAACTGCGGCGGATTAACAACCACGGTGACGTTGCCATGTTTTTGAATCAGCCGTTTCGCGTTGTAAGGATTGGTTTCGTTGTGAATGATCTTGGTGGCTTCTGCGAAGGCGATTTTGTCGTCGCGAACTTGCTGAAACGAAGGAAGCTCGATCGCGTCTTCTGGAATTGAATCCTTGAGACCAGCCACGTATGCGACGCCCAGCATATCGCGAAGGTCTTTGACCGACTCACCTGCATCCAACCGCTGAGCAATTTCGACGATCGGATTTTCGCCCATGCCGTAACAGACCAAATCCGCTTTGCTATCCAGCAAGATCGATTTCCGAACGTTGTCGCCCCAATAATCGTAGTGGGCCAATCGGCGCAGGGACGCTTCGACTCCACCAGCAATCACTGGCACGCCTTTGAAAGCTTCTCGGGCGCGATGGCAATACGATAACGTTGCTCGGTCGGGGCGAAGACCAATTCGGCCGCCGGGCGAATAGGCATCGCTGTTTCGGACTTTTCGATTGGCCGTGTAGTGGTTGATCATCGAATCCATGTTTCCGGCGCTGATACCGAAAAAGAGTCTTGGTCGACCAAAACGACGCCAGTCATCACAGTTTCGCCAGTCCGGCTGCGAAACGATTCCGACTCTGAATCCCGCAGCCTCAAGCGTTCTCCCCAGGATCGCCATCGCGAAACTTGGATGATCGATGTAGGCGTCTCCTGTTACGAAAACCACATCCAGTTCGTCCCAGCCGCGATCACGAGCTTCTTTCATCGACATCGGCAGCGGAGTTTTCGCGGCGGGAGTGGGCACGGCGGTCCCCTTGAGGGTCTCAAGCCGAACACATTCTTTTTTCGCCGCATCAATGATTGGAAGGTTCATATCGTGATTATAGCAATTACCTTGAAATTTCGATCATTATTTGGGTCGGGGCAACGAAGGTAACAAAAAAAAAGCCCACCTCGAAAGGTGGACTTGGAATTTCAATGTTCGACGGGAACGATTAGGACTAACGTTTCAGTTCCAGATCAAAAACGTTCTCTCCTTCTTCATTCACCGTGAACGAAAATGGTGTTTTGCTGAAGAGTTGATACTTCTTCGGAATCGGACGATTCTTCAGAGAAGTTTTGAACTTGAGTGCTGCATCAAGTGCCGCATCACTGTTGGGATTATCGAATTTTTCTAAACCCAAATTTGGGCCTTCGACAACCACGACCTTACATTCACAAGCACAACAACCAGCGCCTTTACCCCTAACTTCCAGCGTGAATTCGCCCTCTGCATTGGTCAAACCGGATGCTTTGTAGCCAACCAATCCTTCCACCAAAGGCACGAAGTTCACACGTGCGTTATTAACTGCGACACCATTAATTGTGACGGTTCCCTTGGCAGGTACGATCTTGGGAGCCACAGGTGCAGAACTACAACCAACAAGTGTCACACTTGCCATCAACAAAAAGCAACAATACCATTTCATTAATAGGCACTCGCGTTCACGATTTCGCCGTCGTTACGAATGGCGAATTGCTGAAGATCAATGATGCTGATGTTTTCATTAAAGAACTGAACTGAACCGTCACAGAAACCGAAATTAGCACCGCCAGGATGGCCGCTGCTATATGAATTCAGTTTCCAGTTTTGGAAATCGTAATCGGGATCACCGTTACCTCTAAAGGTAGTTGATTCATCAAGCTGGTAGTTGATTGTCTCATCCATGCCGCAGAGGTAATCTTGGCCTGAGCTTCGACCTGACCATCCCCAACCGCGTCGATTGGTGAAATCTTTCCACAAATCATCTTTTGAATATCGTTCACCCAAAAGCATGATGTTGGATGATCCATCTGAAAGGTGATTGAAACCGATCTTGCTGTTGTAAAACAGAACTCCATCACGAGTTTGGTTAGTGTAGTACCAAGAGATCCGACCGGCGTTTCCGAAGTAGCTGTTTGGTCCAAATCGGAATGGTCCACCCCAGCTTGGAGCGTATTCAGTGACCTTGTCAAATTCCCAATCTGAAGGACAAACGTAGGGAGCGATGACTTCTTCTGTCGGTGGCGGGCCAGCAGTAAATTTCGTCGAATCACCATTCAATGCAATCCCTGAGTAATCTGTGTCGATCGCTTCAAAGATATTGTTTTGCTCGATAAACGGTAAAGACCATAGTAGCCATGATCCATACTTGCCTTCGATTGGAGCTTGCGGCAGTCCGTCGTCTCCAATTCTCGAAGCTTGGCTTGCCGAGAACGAACCGGAGGTACTGACAAGAGTCACGCCAGGGAATCGAACCGGAACATTTGCTCCGGGAGGGAAAGCTTCGAATGTGCTTTCGTAGTTGTGAACAGCAAGTGCCAATTGTTTTTGATTGTTGGCACAGGTAACCCGTCGGGCTGCTTCACGAACTTGTTGAACGGCTGGGAGGAGCATTCCGATCAAGATTCCGATAATCGCAATCACGACCAAAAGTTCAACAAGCGTAAATCCCTTACGTCGTTGAAAGTGAGTTGGAGAGTTCAAGGTTTCTTCCTCAAATAAAGGCATAGAATAAAACGCAAAAGGGGACCAAGCAAAGCTAATGGGTCTTTTTCGCTCATCGAAGT
>CAZQQR010000104.1:11298-16247 GCA_964595515.1 uncultured Pirellulaceae bacterium | reverse complement strand
ATCTCAATCTAAAATTTTAGATCTCAAGCTCACGTCTGAAATTCACATCTCAATCTCAAATCTTAAATTTTAGATCTCAAATCTTAAATCTCAAACAACGCATGGAACCCATGGCAAACAACCCTTTTGATCTTTCTGGCAAAGTCGCCCTAGTCACCGGAGCAAGTCGTGGTTTGGGGCTTGGTTTCGCTCGGACCTTGGCGAAAGCCGGTGCTGATCTCGCGATCACAAGCCGAACATTGAAATCGCTTGAGGGTCCCGTAGCGGAACTGTCAAAACATGGCGTACGAGTCGAACCAGTTGAGTTGGACGTCCGCGACCATGGCAGCATCAAAACAGCGGTTGCGACTGTCATCGAGAAATTTGGAAAAGTCGACATTCTGATGAACAACGCCGGCTGCAATGTTCGAAAACCGGCTTTGGATGTTGAATGGGAAGATTGGAATCTGGTTTTGGAAACCAATCTTCGAGGTGTATTTTTTGTTGCTCAAGAGGTCGCTCGTCACATGGCGGAGCGAAAATATGGCCGGATCATCAATATCGGCTCGGTGACTTGTGTTGCCGGATATGCTGGGCTTGGTCCCTATGGCGCGAGTCGTGGCGGAACAAAACAGTTGACGATGAGTCTGGCTCATGATTGGGGCGGGCACGGAATTACAGTCAATTGTCTTGCTCCGGGCTGGTTCAAAACAGAACAGAACAAAGTGATGTACGAGCAAGAAGGCTGGGTGGATTACCTCTGCGAGCGAATTCCGCTTGGTCGGCCGGGCTCGCCGGGCGACTTGGATGGACCGCTATTGTTGCTGGCTTCTGATGCGAGTGAGTACATCACCGGTCAGACGTTATTGGTCGATGGCGGTATTTCTGTTGGTGCTGTTCGCGCGACGATTTGATGGGGCGCTCAAGTTAACAAGCTTTGGCTAAGTCGAAACTCTTGACGAGTTCCGCTATCTGAATGAGTTCTTCTACCGGATCCAACTTTTCCCAAGGCCGCTACCAGATTGCCAACGTCTGCCAGTATCTGCAACGTTCCCCGGCATTTGCAACGTTTAGCTTGTGAAATTTCCGAGTCGTCGTTTGACGAGCAGTTGCAAAGTTTGAGTCGCGGTTTTGGCGACCTTCATTTTGGAAGGGCCTTCTTTTTGGTCGTACCGCAACAACATGGGAACTTCTCCCATGATCGGTTTGAGCGGCCTCATTTTGAGCAGTACATCGACCATGCAGGAAAAGCCTTCTTCGCTGACGAAATTGTCACCGTGGTACTTAGCAGCCTCGTAAAGTGCATCAAAACGATAGGCGCGAAATCCGCAAGTGTAATCCCAGACTCCGGGAATTGGCGTGATTGTTTTGAACAGCCATTTTGCGAACCAAGTCATCGCCAATCGGTTTGCCGGAACGCCAACCGTTCGTGAACCGTTTTGGTAACGTGACGAAATGACAACATCGTAGCCTTCGTCGATCTTGGTCAGCATCATCGGAATGGCCGCTGGCGGCTGGGTATCGTCAGCATCGAGTGTGACCAGAACATCCCCGGACTCACCGTGATCCAAGAAGTGATTGAATCCCGTTCGAATTGCCCCGGCAAGCCCTTGGTTAACTTCGTGCTGAACCAAGTTGACCGGCGATTCAAAAGTTAAGCTACTGACAAATTCCGCCGTCCGGTCTGTGCTCGCATCGTCGACCACGACGATTTCATACCTCAACTGATCTTTGACACAAACACGGGTGATCTTTTTGATCAGCGTCTGGATGGCAGCTTCTTCGTTATATGCAGGAAGAACGATCCAAACCTTTCCTGTCGAAAGTTGAATTGAATCCAGTTGTGATGCTGCTGGAGAAGTTGCTGACGAACCAATGGAAGGCTCGTTGAGAACGTTTGACATAAGGTGCGAGGTGAAAGTCAGAGTAGATGGTTGTCAAAACGGAATTTGCGAAATGTGTAATCGCGGAAACGACTTGCGTTAACTGGCCTATAGACTAATCTCAAATAACGATTTTCGCTATTGCTTTTCGAGGACATAAATCGTGTTTTTTTCCGGAAAAACTGTCCCTTTTGGTTCGTTTTTCAGCCGGAAGCTTCTGCCTATTTTAACCATTCTGTTGTATGAAAACTGGTAATGAAAAACACGGTACCGCTGATGGGGTGATTGAGCGTGTACTTCTTGAGCAATCGCACTACCGAGGGCTTTTGGTAGTGGCATTCAGTGTCGTGATCGTCATTCTGATTGGCCTAACATCTTATCGCACCTACAAGAATTATTCACAGCCAAAATCGAATTTCGACTGGTCGTTGAGGGGCCACAGTGACTTTCATAACGGTGCTTATTACCCCGGGATGGCGTTTCGAGACAAAGTCAATCCGTATGCCAAGACTGCGATGGAGCACTACCCGCTTACCTGTCCATCGCGTCCTTGCCCGCCGATCAATTTCATTGTTCATATTCCCTTCACCTATTTTGATTTGCACACAGCCGATGTGATCTTCTTTGTGTTTAATCTTGGGCTGCTATTCCTGCTGGCTTATTTTTCAGTGGTGATGGCGAGGGGAGATTTTGATTTGCTCTTGTTTCTGGGTGTTAGTTCTTTTTTGCTGATCTCCAGACCTGGGCATATCACGCTGTTTACCGGTTACCACACGCTTGAACTTGTCTTGGGCGTTTTGATTGCCTTGCATTACGCAGATCGAAAGCCATGGATCGCAGCACTGGGAATGTTGGTGGCTTCTGGAAAGCCGACTTTTATTTTGCCATTGATCATCTTGATGGTGGCTCGAAAAAACTATCGGGCGACGATCATCGGAATCGTGCTTTGCACCATCGCTGGCGTCGGCGGGTTGGCTTGGTTGGCGAGCGAATCAAGTTTCCCTCGGGTGATTGCTGGGATCGTTGAAGGTCAAGAAGCTTTTCACTCTGACGAAACCGAGTTTCCCGTGAACACTTGGACGCGGTTGGATCTGGTTGGGATGTTTGCCAAATTGATTGACTGGAGACCGGACGACAAAGTCTATCTCGGCGGTATGCTGGTCCTATTGATTGTGCCGTTTATTGCGATTCGGCGCGTTGCGGACCGAGAATCAAATTCAGGTGCAGCCGGGTTGTCCAGCAGCATTGTCATCGTTGCCACCTTGCTTTGTATTTACCACCATAGCTACGACTGTTTGCTTTTAATTGTCCCTTTGGTCGGTTGCCTGTTTTTCACCGATAGAGTCTTGCCGGGACTTGGATATGGATCAAAATGGACACTTGGCGTCGCGCTTGCAATTCCCTTTGCAAATTACTTTTCCACTCAAAGTGCTCGCGGCGTTCTCGGTTTGGAACAAACTTCGTTTGTTTGGCAACTGATCACCTTGGTCAATGGGCTTTGCTTGATCGTTGCCATGGCAATTTTGTTGTCGTTGGCAACGAGACTCCCAGACACTGATTTAATGCAACTTGATGAACAACCAGCAGACAGCTAATCCGATGATCGTAAAAAACGAAGACGCCAATCTTTCACCCGTTGCCAGCCAAGGCGATGATCGCTCGTGGGCAATCGTGGGCGGCGGAATGCTCGGCATGTCGATGGCACTTCGAATGGCCAAGGCGGGGCACAAAGTAACTTTGCTCGAAGCAGCACCCAAGCTAGGTGGTTTGGCTTCGAGTTGGAGTTTGGGCGACGTCGAATGGGAGCGTTACTATCACGTGATTTTATTGTCTGATAGTCGGTCGCTGAACTTGATCGAAGAAATTGGGCTCAAGGACGAATTGCGCTGGGTCGAGACCAAGACCGGTTTCTTTACGGGCGGAAAGCTCTACTCGATGTCGAACACGGCCGAGTTCCTGAAGTTCCCGCCTCTCAATTTGATTGAGAAGCTTCGGTTGGGCGGAACCATTTTTTACGCTTCCAAAATTAAGAACTGGAAGCGTCTTGAGAAAATGCTGGTGACCGATTGGCTAAAGCGATGGAGCGGCAAGGGAACGTTTAAAAAGATCTGGGAGCCGTTGCTTCGCGCTAAACTAGGTGAAAGCCACAAACGAACGGCAGCCAGTTTCATTTGGGCACACATTAGTCGAATGTACAAAGCACGACGAACCGGTCTCAAGAAAGAGATGTTCGGTTACGTTCGTGGTGGGTATGGCCGCGTCATTGAGCGACTGGCTGAGCGGCTGGAAGAAATGGGCGTCGAGATCAAGACCTCCAGCTTGACCGAATCGGTCACAAAAAATTCGGATGGAACATTCCAAATCAAAACAGCAGACGGCACTCAAACGTTTGATCGGGTTGTGGTGACAGCTCCCAACAGCGTCGCCCATCGAATTTGTCCCGAGCTAACAGAGGACGAAACCAAGCGATTACAGTCGACTGAGTATCTCGGAATTTGCTGCGCTTCATTGTTGCTTGACCGTTCAATTTCGCCCTACTACGTGACGAACATTACCGACACTTGGGTTCCAATGACTGCGGTGATTGAGCTAAGTAACATCGTGGACACCGCGGAACTGGGTGGCTGTTCGCTGGTTTACTTGCCCAAATACGTGCCTGCTTCTCACGAGTTGTTTGACCGACCTGACGAAGAGATTCAGGAGGAGTTCATCGCAGCTCTGGAAAAAATGTATCCCGATTTTAGTCGTGACCAAATCAAGGCGTTCCGAATTTCGAAAACGCGCAGCGTGATGGCGATTCCAACCTTGAATTATTCGGAGTCGCTCCCGCCGATGAAAACCAGTGTAGATGGTTTGTATCTCGTGAATTCGGCTTACATTCTCAAAGGCAATCTGAACGTTAACGAGACCATCGCGATTGGTGAAAAAGCGATTGATGGCGTGCTGGCGAAAGACCTCGCTAACGCTCTATAAGATTGCGTGTTTACGATTCTGTGATTCGAGCGAATCTCTAGCCACAACGGTCCGCAAAGGCTTGGTTCTTGGTTCGCGATTAATTGAACTCCGGGCTTGGTTGCCTCCGCCGGC
>CAZQQR010000104.1:9676-11198 GCA_964595515.1 uncultured Pirellulaceae bacterium | reverse complement strand
AAGCAATTTTTGAATGTTCTTGGGCTTCCACTTGAAAATCGACCATTTCGCTATCTAATTGTGGTTTAGCGGATTAGGTGTTTTGAATAAGTGACGTAAACCAAGAGATGATCAGGATCGGCGGAACGAAAAACTCGAGCTCGGCTTTGATGGCCTATCCAGGGTTCGGTTATCCGGGGCTTGATGCTTGGCGCGTGCATGTTTCGGGGCTGGCTTGGCAGACACCTGTCGTACTCAATCGACGTCAGCGAATGATGATTCGTATGCTTGGCGGCGTCATGAAAGTCGCCCCCGAGGATTTAGAGACCGATATCTTCCAGGGCAGAATTCTGCCGTTCATGGCGGAGACGGACCACAAGCTCTCGATCTTGATTACGATCAATGGCGTCACTCATCGGATGAAGAAAAAGACCCGACGCAACGGCCAGTTTCACGGTTGGCTCAATATTAGCCCAAGAGATATTGAGGCCGCGGTAATCGCCAACGGTGGCCATCGCGCGATGGAGTATTCGGTTTCGATTGAGGATGAATCGGTTGAACCCGTCAAAGGGATGATTCATCTCTACCGAACCCATGGCATTAGCGTCGTCTCGGACATCGACGATACGATTAAGGATTCCGAAGTCGGTGACCGGCGCGAACTGTTGGTGAATACGTTCTTGCGAGAATTTCGCTCGGTCAGCGGGATGGCAGAAGTCTACAACCGCTGGTTCGAAACCGGAGCCAGTTTTCATTACGTTTCTTCAAGCCCATGGCAACTGTTTGAATCGCTCTGTGAACTGAATTCAGTTCACGGGTTTCCGATTGGAACGATGCACCTGCGAAAGTTCCGACTGCGTGACCAGTTTCTAAAACGAGTGATGCTTCGCCGAAAAGGCAAAGGCTCTGCGATCAAAACGTTGATCAAGAACATGCCCGGGCGACATTTTGTGCTTGTCGGCGATTCGGTCGAAAAAGACACAAAGATTTATGCAAAGATTTGCCGAAAGTACCCAGATCGTATCAAGGGTGTTTTCATTCGTCAGCTTTCTGGGTATCCCGTTGAGTCGGAACAGTTTTCAAACTTAAAGGCTTCGATCCCTTCGGGAATTTGTGAGACTTACTCCAGTTCAGAAGAGCTGTTGGAGATGGCGAAACCGATCTTTAGGTAGCCAAACGTCAGGCAATAGTTTGAAATCCAGTCGTTTAAATCCAATTGTTTAATTCCAACTGATTGAAATCCGCGTACAGCGAAATTTTCATTGTCTCAGGCAGGGCTCTAATGGAGCTCGAAAAGCCCAGATGGTGGAAATTGTTCAGGTTGGCGTTTTGAGATCGACCGATTGGGGGCACTAAACTCAAAAGTTGCCCTGTAGAAGTTGACTTTAGCCCTTGATGAAACTGGGCAAAATCTCGATACTTGCGGCCTTGAAAATTTGATTTTTCGAAGTCTCGCCTCATGCGTTGTGGGGAGTGACGGCTTCGACTGGGTCACCACCCAGAGCAGTCACCAATGGCTTTGGCATCGTTTTAGAACGAGTTG
>CAZQQR010000104.1:7365-9576 GCA_964595515.1 uncultured Pirellulaceae bacterium | reverse complement strand
GAACGAGTTGCCGGGGCACCACTTTGGAGCATTGAAGATGGCACGTTATACCGGACCTAAAGGTCGCGTAAACCGTCGTTTACAAACACTTATCTACGAAACAACCGGAGCCGCCAAGGCGCTTGAAAAGCGTAATCAGCCTCCTGGAATGCACGTTCGATTCCGCCGCCCGTCCAACTATGGTCGTGCGTTGATGGAAAAGCAAAAGATCAAGCACTACTACGGCTTGGGCGAACGTCAATTGCGTCGTTACTTTGAAAAAGCAACACGTCAAAAAGGTAACACGGGTGAAAACCTGTTGCTACTTTGCGAGCAACGCCTGGACAACGTGATCCGCCGAATTGGATTGGCCAAAACACGAGGCCAGTCACGTCAGGGTGTCGCCCATGGTCACTTCCGCGTTAACGGAACCAAGACCGATCGTCCTTCATTCTTGTTGAAGCCTGGCGATGTAATCACGATTCGTCCGCGAGCAAACATTCTTAAGCTTTACCAAGCGATCCGCGAAATGGGTGTCGAAGGCGAAGGCTGCGAATGGGTGACTTTTGACTCAGGCACATTGACCGCCACCGTTCAAGGCATGCCTTCTGGAAGCGATATTAGCTTGCCAGTGGACGCGAACACCGTTGTCGAATTCTTGTCTCGATAACTGGGACGTTTAATAACTAGAACGTTTTTTGAGACGTTTAAGACACGGAAATTAGTGATGCGGCTCAGGTTTGCTTGGGCCGCGTTTCTAGCTATGTGGATGCACAAGCAATTTGAAGGAACGGTTCCGCAATACGCGCGCGATTACTCGTTGTGTCAAATTGCGCAAACAGTAACAACAGAATTTTTTTGGAAATCGTTATGCAAACTCAACTGGTTGTGATTGGTGGAGGTCCCGGCGGATACGCTGCGGCATTTTTGGCAGCGGACGAAGGCATGCAGGTTACCATCGTCGAATCCGAAGGACGGCTTGGCGGAACCTGTTTGCTCAGAGGATGCATACCTTCCAAAGCTCTGTTGCATGTTGCTCGCGTTGTCTCTGAAACCGAAGAGATGGAGAGCGACTGGGGTGTAAGTTTTGGAAAACCGAACATCGAAGTCGACAAGTTGCGAGCTCGAAAAGAAAAAGTCATTAACGATTTGACGGGTGGTCTCGATGGTTTGGCCGGCAAACGGAATGTGACCGTGATCAAAGCGTTCGCAAAATTTGAGGATGCCAATACGCTGGTTCTGGAAGGAGACGATGCGTCGATTCCAGCCGAGAAAAAGCTTACGTTTGATCACGCGATTATCGCAACCGGCAGTGTTCCTGCTTTTCCCGGTGCGTTCAACATTGGAACGGATCGCGTGATGGATTCGACCGGTGCTTTGAATTTGGCCGATATTCCAGAAACAATGCTGGTCATCGGGGGCGGGTATATCGGGCTTGAAATGGGCACGGTTTACGCGAACCTTGGGACCAAGGTCAGTGTGGTTGAGCTTCAAGAGGGTCTACTCATGGGCGCGGACCGGGATTTGGTTCGTCCTCTCGCTTCGCGGCTAAAGAAGCTTTTTGACAAGCGAATTTTTCTCAACACAAAAGTCGGTAGCCTGACCAAGTCCGGCGAGAAAGTCCAAGTCACCTTCGAAGGACCAAACAAGTTCGGCACCGAAGAATACGATCGCGTGTTGGTTTCCGTAGGTCGTCGCCCAAGTACTCAAAATATCGGGCTGGAGAATTTGCCCGCGATCACCACGGACCAACGTGGGTTCATTGGCCATGACGATAATTTGAGAACTGGTGTGCCAAACATATTCGTGATCGGCGACGCTGCGGGTGAACCGATGCTTGCTCACAAAGCCAATCACGAGGGACGCCATGCAGTCGAGGTAATCCTCGGTCACGCTTCAGCGTTTGATAAACGAGCTATTCCAGCGGTTGTGTTCACCGACCCTGAAATCGCCTGGGCCGGAATCACAGAAGAGGAAGCAAAACGTGACGGTGTTAACCATGAGGTGGTGACTTATCCTTGGGCTGCCAGCGGGCGCGCTCGAGCGCTTGGGCGAACGGATGGTTTGACCAAGTGGATTGTTGATCCTGAAACGGAGCAAGTGTTAGGATGCGGCGTTGTCGGTGCAGGAGCCGGTGAGTTGATTGCCGAAGCGACGTTGGCTATTGAAATGGGATGTGTCGTTCGTGACATTACCGAAACCATTCACGCTCACCCGACGTTAAGTGAAACG
>CAZQQR010000104.1:4567-7265 GCA_964595515.1 uncultured Pirellulaceae bacterium | reverse complement strand
GATCGCTATCTTTTTTCGCTGAGCATGCTGTACATGATGACGTTGGTGCCGATCTTGATTGCGTCGTCACGGGTGTAACCGGTGCACTGGGAAACGGCTGAATTTTCAAGGGCGCAACTGAGATCAACGGGCGAGAACACGACGGCCAAACGCCCGTCGACTTCGATGCCTTCCAGCCTCGGTGGTCCATTTTGTTCGCGAAACGTTTTTTGACCTTCGATTTTCGTCCGAAGCGTCACATTTCGAATTTGGCGGCCGAATCGCCCGTCCGTCCAGATTTCGTGGCCAGGATCGATGGGCCGGAGGTCTCGCCCCATGATGGCTTTCATCTCTTTTCGAAACGAATTGGTGAACGCTTCCGAAGCACAAATTGAATCGGCAAAAATAAACCCACCTGTCTCCAGGTGTTTTCGGATTGCTTCCCGTTCGGTCGAGTTAAAACTGAATTTGCGCCGCCCGTGCATGAACACAAATGGATGGTTTCTCAAATTCTGCGAGGTAGGAGCAATCATCCTTTTGTTCATTTGTAGCTCAAGCCCGAGTCGCTGAGTGTCTTGAAGAACGATACGCCAGGCATTGGGAGCGTCATCAGCCCCGCCGCCGTGAGAGAGTTTAGGGAACACGAGCGCCCGCTCGGCCAAGAGTTCTTTTTGTTCTCCCCGCAGTGTTGGGGTCTCACCTTTCTCTTTCAACTGACGGTTGGTCGCATAGGCCACGACGTTGACGCCAATGCGCGAACAGTACTCGACTCGCTTTTTCAGATTGGTAGAAATCAGTGTGTGGTCGAAAATTGCAGCACGATCCAAAGCCCAGTAACAGCTCAGATTGCTTGGGCAATAAACGACGCTGGTTCGGCAACAGGCTTGCAGGCCAAACAGAGGTCGTTCGGGATTTCGTATGAGGTCGTAATGTGAGCCCCAAATTGGATGGGCGGAATCGAGTAGTTCCAATTCGCTGTCGGGAAAAATGTCAATCATCAATTGCTTGAAAGCTTGGTCATAAACTTCCGCATTGCCACATCCGTCGCCGCCGCAGGCTTCGGCGAACAGGAAACCACCGTTTTCAAGATACAGTTTGAGTTTCTCTTTTTGCTTTTCCGTCAGTGAAATTGCGTCCTTGCCTGACATGAACAAAACGGGAGCTTCTAGCAGATCGTCAACCGTTGATTGTTCAGCACGGACGGTTTGCCAGTTCAGTTTCAATCCCCATTCCGTTTCCAGGCGTCGCGTCAAAAAATGAACGCCTTTGGGGTGTAGGTCAAAATCTTTCGCGCCGTGATCGTATTTTCCGATAGCGACTGGCCGTTTTCCTTTTGCCAGAAAGAGCAACGCCAAGGCCGTTCCGACCGCAGGTTCTCGCTCGCCATGTCCGTTTCTGGTTTTCCACCAGCCTTCTTCGGATTGGATGAACAACAATCGTTTGGCACCGTCGCGATACCAATCGTTGGGGCCGATAAATCGTCTGCCGCTCAACCGGCCAGCCCTTTCGAGCCCGTACAGGTAGTACAAGACTGTACCCCCTGATAGCCCCGGATTTTTTTCCACGGTGTAGAATCGTGTTAGCCATGCGATCGCGTTGTCGACGACTTCCATCCCTTTGTCTTGGGAACAGCATTTGGCAAAGTCGCCGTTGATTTTTGCTAGTGGGTCAGCAAGGTTTTCTTGAATGATGATCCACGAAGAAATCCCCGCGCAGGTCATGCTTCCGCGAGGCCCACTGCTACCAGGGTAGTAGGCGAAGCCGCCGGATTTTTTCTCGATGGATTCCAACCAGTACTTTTCCATCTCTTTCCATTCGCGTTCTGGAACCCTAACTCCGATACGACTTGCTTCGTGAAGAGCCAAGATCGCGAACTGGGTGTTGGATCCGTCTCCGCGGTTCTTGCTGGCGTTGTAACTCCAGCCTCCATTGTGGCTTTGAATTTTCATCAACCACTCAACGTCACGCTTGATGTCCTCGCGGTATTTTTTGCCTTGGGGGTCGGCTGCAGCAAACGCCATAATCCGAAGTGAAACAAAATAGGTCGCGGTTGCTTTGAATTGACGGATCGCATCCAGCCCGGCTTTGACCGCAGGATCGTTCGTGCTCTCGCCCGCAATCAGCATCGCCAAAGTGCACAAGGCAGTGGTGTCGCCTTTGGATTGGACCGAATTCCAAGTGCCTCCGTCATTTTGGGAACGTTTTAGATAACCGACTCCATCTTTGATAGCCTTGCGAACTTTGGCAGCATTGAGTGGAGAATCATCTTTTTTTTGTTGAGCCTGACCGCGGCGCTGCGTCAGTAGGGGCTGCCGAGTGTCGCCAAGTGCGCCAACCATAACCGAAGTTGGTTGTCCGGCTGTTTCAGTAGTTGAGTGGTCAGTTGAGTCTTTGTTTTGAGCGGTGAGGAAACTTGACCAGCAGCATGATATTGAGAATGAAGCTGCGGCGAAAAACAAAGTGACAAGTTGGCGGCGAGGCATTCTTAGTTTTTGACGTCGCATTCCCAAATCCTTCAAAGCCCGTTTTCAACCCGAATTCCAATTCTAGATCCTTCAGAGGTTTGCGGCAACGCTGGAGTCGCGTTGCTGCGCGCGGCTTACCGTCCTACAATCAAGCGTCGGCTATCGGGATTCGAGTACGATTTTCAAAACGACCAGTAAGAACGGTTCACTTGAACTAGAAACTCTGGCTGGATGACTCGTTCAAATTGGCGAAC
>CAZQQR010000104.1:0-4467 GCA_964595515.1 uncultured Pirellulaceae bacterium | reverse complement strand
AAATGGCGACTTTCGATTAGCAGCTTCGAAGACGTTAAGACGTTTTAACTGAGATCAAGAGGACAGTGTGACAGGAAAGCAACGAAGTCTCGGCGATGTACTTCAGGAATTCAGTCAGCATCGCAAAGTGATGGAGCAGGAACTCCACAAAGTTATCGTGGGGCAGAACGAAGTCATCGAGCAGGTCTTTGCTGCGATCTTTACCCGGGGCCATTGTTTGCTAGAAGGGGTACCGGGTTTGGCGAAAACTTTGATGGTTAGTACCATCGCGAAAATCTTGGATGTGAATTTCAAAAGAATTCAATTCACACCTGACTTGATGCCCTCTGACATTACTGGAACGAATGTTCTCGACGAGGATGAGAACGGCAAACGTCAGTTTCGGTTTGTCGAAGGGCCGATCTTCACCAATATCTTGCTGGCTGATGAGATCAACCGAACACCTCCTAAAACCCAAGCCGCCTTGCTGCAGGCGATGCAGGAACGCGAAGTCACCATCGGTCGAAAGACCTATAACCTCGAGCCTCCGTTTTTTACGATCGCGACACAGAACCCGATCGAGCAGGAAGGAACTTATCCGCTTCCTGAGGCGCAGCTTGACCGATTCATGTTCAACATCAAAGTCGGTTATCCATCGGCCAGCGAAGAAGAACAAATTTTGGCGGCCGCCAGTCGAAATGAGAAACAAGAAGTCCGCAAGGTTTTGTCTGCCAAGGCGATTGTGAACTTGCAAAAGCTTGTCCATTCAGTCGCCGTCAGCGAGTACATCATAAAATATGTTGCCCGACTGGTCCGAGCCACACGCCCTAAGGATGAGTTGGCTCCTGCGTTTATCAAAGAGTTGGTCGACTGGGGAGCAGGTCCTCGTGCGGGGCAGTTTCTGATCGCGGGCGGGAAAGCGATGGCTGCGATGGACGGAAGGTTCTCGGTTGCCATCGAAGACGTGAAGAAGATTGCGACTGCTGTCCTACGTCACCGCGTGAGCACAAATTTTCAAGCCCAAGCCGAAGGCATGACCACGGAGACTGTTATCGAGCGTTTGTTGGCCGAAATTCCGGAACCAAAGATCGAGAAATTCGAAAAGTAAAATCCGTTGATCTGGCTTCTGCGGGATGACGAAGCACTTTTCCATACGTTTAATCACCACGATTTTAAAACCAGCGAACTAAATTTGTCCGTCGAGAAATACCTCAAGCCGTCTGTGATCAACCAAATCAAGCGGCTTGATTTGCGCGCTCAATTCGTCGTCAAAGGATTTTTGCACGGTCTTCACGCCAGTCCCTTTCATGGTTTTAGCGTTGAGTTTAGCGAACACCGAAAGTACAACCAGGGCGACGATCTCAAAGACATTGATTGGCAGGTGTTTGCCAAAACCGACAAATACTACGTTCGAAAATTTGAATCGGAAACCAACATCACCGGTTATTTGGTGATGGATCTTAGTCAGTCGATGGGCTACACATATGAGCAGGAGTTGACCAAGTTTGACTATGCGATTTGTCTGGCGGCTGCACTTGCTTATTTGATGGTTTCGCAACAAGATCCGGTTGGGCTGGTGACGTTCAATGAAAAAATTCGCCAAAGCCTGCCACCGAGGTCCAAGCGGACGCAGCTTGGAAACTTGCTTTCGCTGTTGGCCAATCTTGAGCCACTGGGAACCACGGATTTTGAGCAAAGCATGGGCCAGTTGGCTTCGATGTTAAAAACTCGCAGCTTGATCATGGTCTTTTCTGATTTTCTGGTCGATGAAGAACAAACGCTCAATGCGCTTTATCGGTTGAAGCATGGTGGGCACGACTTGATCCTGTTTCATATTCTCGACGAGGCGGAAGTCAGTTTTCCGTTTCGTGGCGTTTGCAACATGAAGGATCCTGAAACTGGCGAAGAGCTCAAAGTCGACGCGGATGGTTTTCGGAAAGACTACGTCGAGCAGATTGAAGCGTTTCGTGATGGTCTTGCGATGCAGTGCCGAAAAAGTGGAATCGACTACGTTCCGATTGATACCAGCATGCAGTTTGACAAAGCGTTGTTGGAATACCTTCTCAGTCGGCGAGCTCGAGGGTAACGCATGACTTGGGCGAATTTTGGAATTCTGGGTGTGGGCGGATTGCTGCTAAGTGTTCCGGTCGTCCTGCATCTCTTGATGCAGCCCAAACCAAAAGAACTCGTCTTTCCTGCCATGCGGTTTCTTAAAGAACGTCAGAATGCTAATCGGTCCAGGTCACGGCTAAGGCATTTTCTGTTGTTGCTGATGCGGTGCCTTTTGATCGGATTGTTGGCGGTCGCATTGGCAGGCCCGTCGGTCGCTTCCAGTGACTATGGAAATTGGCTGACATTGGGTGGAATCAGTTTTAGCGGACTACTGGTTGGGGTGGTGTTGCTGCTTTCGTATTTTCGCAAAGCCAAAAACTGGCTGCTGATAGGGATTTTGGGCGCGTTGTTTCTTGGACATTTGATTTACGGTGGCTGGGCAGCCAGCAAAATAGTCAATTCGGAAAATGTTCAAATCATCGGAGACGGCCAAGAGCCAGTGGCGGCGTTGATCTTGATCGATACTTCTCCCCGAATGGATTACCGTCATGAAAATCTAACGCGTTTGGAAAAAGCCCAAGAGTTCGGGAATTGGTTGGTCAGTCAGTTCCCCGTTGATAGTCAAGTGTGTGTGCTGGCGACGGACAATGATCGACCTTTTTTCTCTGTCGATGTTGGGGCGGCGAGACGGAGAATTGACAATCTCGAAGTCACATTCAACAGTAGCTCGTTGCCCGATTCGCTCTCTGACGGAATCAGTGTATTGGAAAAAGCTGTTCAGGAGCGAAAAGAGATTTACATCATCACTGATTTAACTCGTCAGAGCTGGGCGGGTGAAAAACCGAAGATGCTGCTCAAGCAATTGGAGCGAAACGAAGGGACCAGTCTGTTCGTTATCGATGTTGGCGTCGAAGAAGCCACGAACTTTACGCTTGCTCCATTGAAATTGTCAGACGCCGAGATTACTTCCAATGGTCGATTGATCATCGATTCCGAAGTCAAACGTCAAGGCGATGGAGCTCAGCGAACCATCAAGATGGAAGTTGAAAAACGAGACACGTCGAGGCCAGTCATCCGTGACGGCATGTCGATTTTTCCAGACGAAAGTTTTGCCAGTCAAGTCATCACCAAGGACATTCGTGAGAACGGAACCGTTCCAATCAAGTTCACGTTCGGAGAGTCGCTGGATTTTGGGATCTATCACGGCAAAGTCGAAATTGTTGGACAGGATGGTTTGTCGATCGACAACCGGCGTTACTTCACCATTCGTGTGGGGCGTATCAAGAACTCGCTGGTGATTCATCCGGACGAAGTCAATCCTGTCGTGATTCCCAGTTTGCTTGCTCCGATGGAAAAAGTGGAAAAGGGAACGGCGCGGTTTGATGTTGAGACAATGACTCAAGGAAAGTTTCTCAAGGATGAGGTTGATCTTTCAGGCTACGATTCAGTTTTTGTGTTGGACCCAAAACCGTTGAACGATACGGTTTGGCAAGAGTTTGAAAAATATGTTGAAGATGGAGGCGGGCTATCTATCTTTCTTGGCTACAACGCGGCCAGGGAGGGGTTGCCGGATCAGAGCTTTACCACAACGGCGGCTCGCCGCGTGATTGGCGGGACGCTTGACCGGCAATGGTTCAGTGGGGATGACACTCCGGTTTTTCTCAGCCCTAAAGAGCTTTCACACCCAGTTTTCAATTTGATTCGAAAATATGAAACGTCGGTGCTTTGGAATCGGTTCCCGGTTTACGTGCATTGGGGGATTGAGCCGGACGAGTTTCAAGAAGAACTGCCGACTCAGACATTGCTACGTTATGGGAATCTCGAATCTGCGGTCATCGAGCGTTCGATTGGCAATGGCAAGGTGCTGACGATGACTTCACCGATTACTGAATATGGAAACGTGCCGGGAAGGTCGACTTGGAATGGATTGTTGACAGGAAAGCCGTATCCGACGTTCATGTTGCTTCGCGGGATGTCGCGATATTTGGTAGAGAGTGACGCAGATTCGCTGAATGTGGGTGTGGGGGAGCCAGCGGGGTTTAACAATCAGCTCAGGGAGTTTCCTGAGACGTATCAAGTGTTTTCGCCACAGCCAGAAAAACCAACGACGCAATTGAGCGCGATTGAAAACAAAGTTAGATACCGGTTTACGGATGCGCCAGGGCATTATCGCTTTAAAGGCGTTTTTAATAATGAAGTTGTCTTGAGGGGATTCAGTGCCAATCTTAGTGAAGCCGTGACGGATTTGGCTCGCGTTAATCCGGATGAACTGGATACTTATTTGGGAGCAGAGCGGTATCAGTTGGCGAAGGATAAAAATGAAATTCAACGGCAGCAGGGTGCGACTCGACGGGGGCAAGAGTTTTATCCGTTGGTGGTTTTGATGATGTTGGTGGTGATGGCGGTGGAGTATTTGATGTCGAATCGTTTTTATAA
>CAZQQR010000103.1:12049-16279 GCA_964595515.1 uncultured Pirellulaceae bacterium | reverse complement strand
GTTCGGCGTAACTACGTTACGTTTTTGGAATAGGTTTTCGGCATTACGATTTTGGTTTCTCGAATTCCTGTGGTTCAGTTTTCGAGACGCAATTGGCTTTTTCAAATCTCAAATCTCAAATCTCAAATCTCAAATCTCAAATCTCAAATCTCAAATTCGACACTCAAAATTCACTCAGGAAGCTGTCCAACCCTCACCCTCGCCACACGCTCTTCACCACTTCTTAAATAAACCACATCCACCAAACTCTGAGGTGGCGTCTCCTCTGCCAAGCGATAAAGACTCCGGTAGCCTTCCAATTCAACCCCACCCCAACTACGAATGATGTCATTGTTCCGCATTCCAGCAATCGCTGCCGGCGAAGCAGGTTGAACGTTGACGAGTTTTGCACCGTTAAGATCAGGCAACCCAAAATCAACCGAGTCACGATGCTCGACTTCTGCGGGTTGGACCCCAAGGTACCCACGAATTACACGACCGTTTTGAATCAACTGACGAGACACGAACATCGCGGTTTCACTGGGAACTGCAAAACTAATTCCCTGAAACGTTTTTCCAAAAATCGAAGTATTAATCCCGATCACACGCCCCTGGGCATCCACTAGCGGCCCACCGCTATTTCCGGGATTCACCGCCGCATCCGTTTGAATCAGACTTTGTTTGTTGTATTTCTCTGTCGGATCGCCCTCTCGGTTCTTACCGCTTACGATCCCCGAAGTCACCGTTTGCTCAAAACCGTATGGACTACCAATCGCCCAAACGATCGACCCAACATCAACATCCTGGCTGTTACCCCAAGTCGCCGGGATCAATTTTGGAGCATTGATTTTCAGTACAGCCAAATCACTAATTTCATCACGCCCAATCAACGTTGCTTGAAACTGGCGTCGATCGTACAGTTCGACAAAAAACGAATTGGCCCCTTCGAGAACATGTGCGTTGGTAATGATGTAACCCTCATCGCTGAGAATCACACCCGAACCCAGCCCGTGAGCTTCGTTGCTAGACTTCACAGCGTTCACACTCACAACACTTGGCCGGATCCGCTGGGCAACCAGTTGATAAGCAAACGAGACTTGCGAAAGTGGTTGATCACTCAACTGATCGACAGCCGACTCGTACTCAGCTCGGGCTCGTCCAATTTCAGCCGCGTAATAATACTCCTCTACCAACCGCGGTCCAACAAACCAAATCCCGAACATCAGCGAAGAGACGGCAAGCAAAAAATAAAGCCCTCCCATCCCGCCAGATGACGAGTCCTTGGGATTCACGGCAACACCGGGCTCAACATCGCGAGAAGACTTTCCAGCAGCAGGTGGCGTGGTTGATGACAAATGCGGCGAAGGTTTGAGGGAAGTCTCCGGCATCAACACTGCCGGCTTTTTCTCGGTCAACCTTACTTCAGGGGAGGTTGATTCAGAGTGAGGAACCCGATCTTGCTTTGAAGGGTGCTTCGCCGAAGAACGGCCAGTGGAACCGGGAGTCGGTGTTTTAGGTTGAGATTCGCGGCTCGAATCCATTGATCTATCAAAACTTCAGGAGGCTATCCGACAGAAGACTTTCCACTAATCAGTATATACCCCTTCATTCGATTTTGAGATTCCGATTTTCTGTTTGTCAGCAAATGTTTCTCGAGTCAACATTTTGCGTAGTTTGGGCCTGCTAAAACGACGTGTAGCGACGATCTTTGTCCAGCCCCTGCTCCTTCAGTAGATCGATCACGCCGTCATGACCAACCACTGCGGACCAAGCTTTCAACCACTGTGTAACGCCTGCCTCCTGCCATCCAGCCGATTGGTAGCCTGCGGCGCGGGCCAAAGCCAGACTTCGAATGTTGTTGTGAATCTGCTTTTGCTCTTCGCCCTTTTCATTGACATCGCACCAGACATACCACCGCATCAAATTTCCAACCAATTTTCGCGCGTTGCCCTGAGACCAAGCGATCCCAGGCACAAACAAAGGCCCGCCATGCCATGGAACCTGTTTCGCATCGTTATCAAAACGGTAGTGCTCGCTTACGAGTTCAGCGATTTTGTCCGCCTCCCCTCGTTGGGCAATCGTACCTAGATAGGCAGCCGCCATTCGACGAACATTTTGATCTTTACCCGTCGCCATTACATTGATCAATTTTTCAGGCCCAAACGCCATGATGGTCGGAGCAAGCGATTTGGTCAGTTGAGGAACCGTTTGGGTCACGCCCAAAACTTTCTCAACATTGACGTCGGAACCATCGCTGTTCATCTTTTCAATAATTCGCAATCCAATCGGCCTTCCGATCGGAGGGAATTTCTGAATCAGGTTAGCCTTCTCGATCAGACCATTGATGGTCCGAGTCATCTTCACACGGGCGGCTGCAGCCCAAGTCCGAACAATCTGCTCCTGTGAGGAATCCGTGTGAACATCCAACAAATATTCATCAACGTCCTGCCCACCAATTTCGGTCAACGCTGCGATTGCCCAGCCACGTCGGCTAATGCTTTCGTGCGTCCTCACGACGTTCAACAGTTCTTTGATGATCGTTTCGCGATTGGATTCACTTTCGCGTGCATAATCGGCGACGGCTTTAATGGCCGCACTCGAGGTTTTTGAATTTTCAAGTTTCGCAATGATCTCAGCCGTATCATCGGTGCTAGAAATTGGCGACGTCACAGCGGCTCCGTTTGCCATCGCAGTTCCGACCAACATGCCCACCATGATTCCAGCAATCAGCAAGGCTTTGGGTTTGCGGTAAACCAAAGTCCCGATCATGCCGAGAATCCCAAATCCGATCAAAGACCGCAATCCAATCCTCGTTCGGCTATGATCTCGGGCAATTTGTTTTTCGACATCCAGCCATTGAATTTGTCCGAATTTGAGAACACCGTCTTTCTTTTGACCGGGGCCAAACAGATTCGCGTCGTAGTTCACGTTATTGTTTCGGTGACGTGGCATATCGTATTCAGCGAACGTCAAATTCTGCTGCGAGATGACTTCTCTTGGAAAATCTCCGTCGACAACCGTTAACGTCATTTCCTTCAGCATCGCCAATCCGTCCTCGACTGTTTTCTTGCGAGCCTTGACCAAAGCTTGTCCGTTTTCTTTGTCAACTTCTTCGCCACGCAGTCCGAAATACTCTCCGATTCTCAGCAGCTCTTTTTCCTGCTCTTCATGTCGAAGCGAAAGCTCCCCCGTTGAAACGGCAAGCAAATCTGACGCGAACAGATCTTTGGCGAGTCCATTCTTAGGCTCAGGATCTCGCAGTTTCGGAAGTGACTGTCGACGAAAAGCCGGAATGTCTTTTTCCGTTCCACCAATAATTCTCAGCGGAAGCGGCTGGGTTACGTTGTCAAACAGTTGCTTGCCCGAAATCTGCCGAACAACATACTCTTCTGGGATCGCACGAATCTTTCGCGGACCTTCGGTCAGCAAATACATCACATTGCGAAGCTCGCCATCGTTGAACGCAGACAACCGCATCGGGACAACTAGCTCAGGAGACTTGAACCGGAATCCCATCCCTTGCACGTTGCCATCAAACACGCTGCCTTTGGGAAGCTCGGCCTGAACCTTACGTTGGCCGGCTTTAGGCTGGACTCCTTTTTCCTGGCCAACTTTCGTTTTCACGGCGACAAAACACCACCCTTGATCGACATAGTCGTTGGTGACTTTGTCCATTCCTTCCGGATACTGATACCCATTTTTGTCCATCCATTTTTTCAAGGCAAACGCACTACCGGCCTCCAAAACGGCGACTTCGTACATGCCGACAGCTTCTTCTTTCAAAACGACCACCTCGTTCTTGGCAGCGAACTGCATCGAACTATCAGCCGCCTCAGCCGTTGGTGCCGCTAGAGCCCCGCGTCGCATCATCATTCTTTGAATACGAAGATCAACAACGACCTCTGGAGGATCAACCGCGTTGGCCACCTGCTCAAAAATGCTGTCTGGAACTTTGCGAAGCTCCGGAGGACTGGGAAACGGAATCAACATCCCGAAGTTATCAACGTTGCCGCTGAACCCCGGCCGAATCACAAACGTCTCCACTCCGTCCTTGTGAAAGACGTAGGTCTTTTGAAGCCCGATTCGTGTGATTGGCGACTGACCGCCGGTCCAAATTGGCGGAACCATCCCGCACGGATCAGCCTTTAGTGTGGAAGCGACCAAGACCGCGACGATCATCGTCGTCATGATTAGTGCTGCTATCTTTTTCATTTCAGATCCCGTTTTTCAAATCCCGATTTGGGTACTTTT
>CAZQQR010000103.1:0-11949 GCA_964595515.1 uncultured Pirellulaceae bacterium | reverse complement strand
GAGAAATCTTCTTCGACGGAATGACTTTTCAATGGATGACTGACGAAAACACCAGGAATCGATAGTGGCGGAACCAACCCCGAAGTCTCACCATCCGAGTCAGGCGAGTTAGATTCGTTTTCCAGATTGTTTTGATCGTCTCGATCTTCTGGCTCGCCTTGATCCAATTTTTTGGAACCCGAATCGAGGTTGGTTTTCCCAACCAGCGGGAGATCGATGACTTCTTCCCTAACACTCGTTTCAGAAAGCGGACGCTCAATCGTCAAACTTGGCTCTTGATTATCTGGCTTGGGCACGCCGAGGACCGCTTGAGCTAACAAGCCAAGCCCCACGCCTAAAAAGACAAGAATCAAACTCGAGTTGAGAAAACGTTGTTTCATATACCTAATTACCGCTTTTTTGACACAACCTGTGGAGCACAAGTTCCTCGATTGATTACTTGATCCGAGAAAATCATATCCTCTGCACGCCACAAACCAAAATGCCAGGAACAACCAGAAAACGAGCGTGTTCCAATTCCATTAGTAAATAAACGCCAGTTTTTGGTAAACTGGTGGAATTCCATTAATTCGGCGACGTTTAAAGCAGTCAAACTGAAATGAACCAAGAACGAGAAAGTATCCGCCTGTTCTCGCTTTGTTCCATTTCTATCGCTTTGATTTTTTGCTCGCCGATCATTTCAGCTGGACAATCCGATGACCCGTTGCCCAAACATGCTACTCAGCGATTTGGAAAGACGGGAAAGATCCCCAAAGCCAACGGCGTTTACCGGCTCAAGTATTCGCCTGATGGTGGACTGCTGGCGTCGCGAAATAGCGAAAACATTGTTTCTATCTACGACGTAAAAAAACAAACGACGCTTTGCGAAGTCGACGGGCACGATAACAACTGGATTGAGACGATCAATTTTTCTCCCGACTCTCGGCACTTTGTCACTGCCGCTGGCTCGGGTGAAAAAATCAAAATCTGGAACGCTCAAACGGGCAAGCTGGAAAATGAAATCGACACGGACGGTTCCGCCGCTGTCTTTAGTTCCGACGGCGAAGAAATTCACGTTTTGGGTGAAACCCACGTTGAGAGTTATTCCTGGCCAGGCGTTCAAATGACGCGCCAACGCAAATGGAAAAGCCAAAACGAAACTCGTAGCGGCATGTCCGAAGACGGTCGTTTGGTCGTCAGCTATCGTTCGCTCAATCGGCAGATTTACCAAACACAGATCGTCGACGTCGAAACGAAATCAAGAATCAATCTTGACGGTCCAACTGGCGTCCCCAAATGGGTCACGATTTCTCCTAACCGTTTGTGGGTCGCGATCGCCTATCATCGTGATTCCAAAATCCGGCTTTGGGACATGCGAGATCCTCACAACAAAAAGTTCACGCTGATCAAACACGAAGAAACGGTTCAGTCGCTTTCTTTTTCAAACGACAATCGTTTTCTGATTTCATCAGGCTGGGACGAAAAAGTGATCGCATGGGACCTCCTGACTCGTCAAATTATCGGCGAGTTCATTGGCCACACCGACCACGTGAATGCGACAGCTTTCGCGCCGCTGGATTTCACGTTTGCGACCGGTGCTTCTGGAACGTCCGACTGTTCCACGATCATTTGGAACCTTGAGAATTTCATTCTTTTTCAAGTTCAACCAGCGACCGAAGACGATTTTGATTCCATTTGGAAACGTCTGGGTCTGAACTCGATGAACCATGCCATGAAATCGGCAGCAAGCTTAATCAAGATCGAGGACAACGCAGTCGCATATCTTGAAACCAAGACCGCTACAGATTTGCAGGTTCAATCTTCGGGAAGCTGCGCCAAACTAATTTCAATGTTGGGAAGCCGTGACTACGAAGAACGTGAAAGCGCCACCCAAGAATTGATGAAACAGCGTACAAACTTCGAAGACGAACTATTGGCGGCACTTAAAAAATGCAAGTACGCAGAAATCCGATATCGCTTGACAATGATTTTGAAGAAGAAGGTCCGCCGGGTGACAGCCAGCGTAGTAGATTCTCGTCGCTGGCACCGGATCATTTTCATCCTCGAACAAATCGCGTCGGACAAGGCACAAGCATTGCTCTCCAAAATCTCATCAGGACATCAAGACATTGACATCGCCCGTGATGCAAAGGACGCTTTTCAGCGAAACGAACTTCGCAAAGAAAAAAAGTAACTTTTTACTGGCTGGCAGACTCGGAAGCACAGTCGTTGTTCTCACTTCCAAATTTACGCTATGATCTCTGCCGCAGTCGACAATCCGATAACTTGATTTGAACACCAACCACTGTGATCCAAAAAGTCGACATCGCGATTTGCACTTGGAATCGAGAACGGCTGTTGGCTGGCACACTTGAGAGCTTCAAAGATCTCATCATCCCGCCCGATGTTTCGATTCGTTTTTTGATCGTTGATAACGGCTCGACGGACGGAACGTCAAAAGTGATCGAGGCGTTTCGTGACAGTGAATTTGGCCGCGCCCACCAAATCCAATCTTTGAGCGAGCCGAAACAAGGCCACTCACATTCTAGAAATCTTGCGATTGAAAACGCGACGGGAGACATCCTGATCTGGACCGATGACGATGTGGAAGTCTCCAAGGAATGGGTTTTTCGATACGTCGGCGCTGCCAATTCGAATCCAGATGTTTGTTTCTTTGGAAGTGCAATCGAGCCGATTTTCGAAGGCGGAACCCCAATTTGGGTTAAGGAAAACTGGAACAAAGTCAAAGGTTGTTTCGCGGCCCGAGACCTTGGCGATCAGCCCATCGAATTCACATCGGAAAGACTTCCCTACGGCGCGAACTTTGCGATCCGCACTGAAATACAAAAACGATATCCGTTCAATTCTTCGCTGGGCCGAAGTGGCGACTTGGTACACGGCGAGGACGAACTGGAATTACTGCGGCGAATCCTCGCGAATAACCATCGTGGCCTGTGGATTCCAAATGCAGCCGTTCGCCATCAGATCCCTGCCGAGCGAGCGACCCAAAAATACGTTTACGATTATTTCGTAGGGCAGGGCAGGGCGATTGTTTCAAAAGACGAACCTTGGCACAAGGACGTGGCGGCTTTGAAAAAAGAAAGTCGTTGGAACTATCTTTGCTACCGAACCAAACGATATTTTGCTTCTTCCGAAGTATGGGTTTCCCACATGTTGCGGGCTGCACTCGCGCATGGGCAGTCGGTTGAACTCCAACGTCTTGCCGACAAAAACTAATTTGCGTGAGCGACATCGTCTGATTCGTCATCGGAATCTGAATCGTTTCTGATCGCGGCATCCGTTCCAGGAACCAAAACCGGACCGGGGGAATTCTCATCGATGATCTGCTTGAGCTCGGTCGCGTTCACGGATTCGACTTCGATCAATCGATCAGTCAAAGCGACCAACGCCTTCTTCCGAACGTCCAAGATCTTACGGACTTTTTCCAAAGCCTCGTCGATGATCTTTTTAACCTCGGAATCGATCACCTGAGCTGTACTTTCGCTGTACAGCCGACCTCCACCCAGGCCTCCCTGTGAACCAGCAAGAAACGGACTGCTACGATCTTGTTTAAAATTGATTCGGCCAAGCACAGAACTCATCCCGTATTGCATCACCATCGCTCGGGCGATGTCAGTCGCACGTTCGAGGTCATTCGACGCCCCCGTTGAGATGTCTTGGTAAATCAGCTCTTCTGCCAAAGTACCCGCAACGAGAACTTGCAGCTGACTCTCAAGCTCACTCTTGGTCATCAAATAGCGATCATCCGTTGGTCGCTGCATGGTGTAACCCAGAGCCGCCAGACCACGCGGTATGATTGAGACTTTGTGAACTGGATCGGTATTAGGCAGACTGTACGCCACCAAAGCGTGACCTGCTTCGTGGTAGGCAACCCGCTGTTTCTCATCCACGTTCATAACTCGCTGCTTCTTTTCAAGACCAGCAGTCACTCGCTCAACGCTTTCGTTAAAATCATGCATCTGAACGGTTGAATTTCCAGCTCGCGCCGCCAGCAACGCCGCTTCGTTCACCAGGTTGGCCAATTCAGCACCTGCGAATCCCGGGCTGATCGCCGCGATCTGAGCCAGATCAACGTCTTTGTCGAGTTTCACATTTTTCACGTGGACCTTCAAAATTGCTTCACGGCCTTTGACATCAGGTCGATCAACGAGAACGTGTCGATCGAATCGGCCGGGACGCATCAAGGCTTGGTCAAGTGTTTCAGGTCGGTTGGTTGCCGCCATCACGATTACGCCACTGTTGGACGCAAATCCGTCCATCTCAACCAACAGCGCGTTCAAAGTTTGCTCGCGTTCGTCGTGCCCACCTACGGCACTACCGCCACGCGTTTTGCCAAGAGCATCCAGTTCGTCGATGAAGATGATACAGGGGGCTTTGGCCTCGGCCTGTTGGAACATGTCTCGAACACGAGCTGCACCAACGCCGACAAACATTTCAACAAAGTCGCTACCGGATAAACTGTAAAACGGAACGCCTGCTTCGCCAGCAATCGCTTTTGCCAACAAAGTCTTTCCGGTTCCGGGAGGCCCAACAAGCAAAACACCGCGAGGAATTCGACCGCCGAGTTTTTGATATTTTTCTGGCTTCTGCAAAAAGTCGACGACTTCTTTGACCTCTTCGACTGCCTCGTCGATTCCAGCCACGTCGCTGAACATCACGCCAAGATCATCGTCCGCCATCAATCGACCGCGACTGCGGCCAAACTGCATCGGGCCACCGGCACCACCAAGACGTCGCATCATCAGGTAAAACAAACCGATAATCAGACCCATCGTGATCAGAAAGAAACCGTATCGATCCCAGGGAGAAGGCCCCGCTTCGTAACTCCAGCGAGCATTGGAGTTGATCAATAGCTCTTCGAGGGCTTCGTTGTTTGGGTCGGCATTGGATTTGTTGCAGTTAAAATCTGCTGACTCGAATTTGGCTGGCTCTTGCTCGTTAACAACTCGATACTGAATCCGGCCCTTGATTAATTTTGCCCCGACAATCAAATCGTTTGGTTGACGGAACTCATAGGTCTTCCCGTCATCCCCTTTTTCTTTGATCGAAATAATACTGGACGCCTCGGTACCTTCGACCAAGCTGTCTTGGCTTTGGTCAAATTTGGTCTTCTGCAACAAGTCCACGAACTTGGAATAGGGGATCGTCTTTCCAGACTGATTCAGAATCATGAACAGGCTAAGTGCGAGAAACGCCACAATGATGAGTGCGAACCAGACAGTAGGATTGCCTTTGGGTTCAGTTGCGTTTCGTTTTGGTTGTTCGTCCATTGCTGACCTGACGGTGCCCGAACTTCGGGGCTCGAAGAATTTTAGTGAAAATGCCCAGTGAAAACCGGCTATTCTTTATTGGGTCCAACCTGCTTTTGTTATTCAAGCCTCCTGGCGACGCGAATGATAAAACGGTTGAGAGCCCGTCAATGTTATCGGGCTTGTAACGAATCTTCCAGCTTTGATTGGTTAATCTTGTGAGGTTTGTCGAGCGGTCCTAGAATCAGTCAGTTCAGAAGAAGTGCCAGACGCGGCCAAACTGGAATAGATAAGACCGATTTTCGCTTCGATGATCGGTTCTTAAAAAACTCTCTGTAGAGACTTGGACATTCGGCCTACGTGCAAGTGTATCACCCAACACAAATTCGAGGCTGTAAATTCGAAAGTCTGCACGCTAGATTCGCTCACGCGGCGGCTTACTTTTGTCATTGAACGATTTTGGCTCACACCAACAACATAACTTCGCAACCCGTTTTGACCGAATGACCCAGGAAAAGAAGATCGCCATTCTTGGCTCGACGGGCAGTATTGGCCAAAGCGCCCTCGATGTCGTTCGCGCTATTCCCAACCTCAACGTGGTTGCGATTTCTGGATATCGAAATCTAGAAAGACTCGTTGAACAAGCGATCGAGTTTGCCCCCGATTACTTGGTTGCCGCCGATCCGGTGGCCGCTAACAATTTTCAATTTCCAGATTTACCAGGTACAGAAATTCTGATTGGCCCTGAAGGACTTGATCAGGTCGCCGCCATGGATGACGTTGACATTGTGTTGGCTGCGATCGTCGGGATCGCTGGCTTACAAAGCACATGGTCTGCGGTGAGCGCTGGAAAAACGGTCGCGCTTGCCAACAAAGAAACATTGGTGGTGGCGGGCCATTTGATCACCGATCTGGCGGCGCAATCAGGAGCCACGATTCTTCCGGTCGACAGTGAGCATAGCGCGGTATTTCAGGCTTTGAAATCGGGCACGGCTTCAGAAGTTGGCAGAATTGTGCTTACTGCTAGCGGCGGCCCCTTTCGGGACTCGACACTACCTGAGATGCAAAATGTCACGGTGGACCAAGCCTTGGCCCACCCGACTTGGGAGATGGGACAAAAAATCACCATCGACTCGGCCACAATGATGAATAAAGCCCTTGAATTGATCGAGGCTAAGTGGCTATTTAACGTTTCGGCGGAACAATTGGCCGTTGTGATCCACCCTCAATCGATTGTCCATTCGCTGGTAGAATTCGTGGATGGCTCGACAATCGCTCAGATGAGCCCGCCAGATATGAAGCTTCCGATCCAGTACGCTTTCACCTATCCTGTGCGGACAATCGGGCCGTCACCGAGGATGGATTTGAATCAGCCGATCCGGTTGGAATTTTTTCCGCCCGATTTTGACCGTTTTCCAGCACTCAAACTAGGCTTTGAGGTCGCAGAAAAAGGCGGAACATCGGGCGCGGTCTTGAATGCCGCCAACGAAGCAGCGGTGGCAGCATTTTTAAATCAAGAGATATCGTTTACACAAATCGTGACCGCCTGTCGCGAAGTATTACAACAACACCAATTTGAATCCCAACCGACCATGTCGCAATTGATCGCGGCAGACCGTTGGGCGCGTGAGGAGATTTCCAAGTGGATGATTGCATAGTCCTATTTGCAGCGACGAGCTACTGGCTTGACCCGGCAAGCTATTGGGCAATCCTCAAAGTCGCCTTGGGTTTGGGTGCGGTTATTTTCGTACACGAGCTAGGACACTTTTTGTTCGCCAAAATGTGCGGCGTAAAATGTGACAAGTTCTATGTTGGATTTGACGTTCCGATCAAGTTGTTTGGTCAGACAATCATTCCAGCAAAACTCGTTCATTGGACTTGGGGCGAAACTGAATACGGAATCGGTTCCATTCCGCTTGGCGGCTACGTCAAAATGATGGGGCAGGACGACAATCCTGGAAACATCGAAGAACAAGTCAAAGAATCGATGATCGAAGGCGAGACCACCGAGTCTGCCATGCTTCCGTCCGGGTTGGTCGACAAAACCAAAATCCACCCGCGTAGCTATCTCGCAAAATCCGTGGTCCAGCGAATGATGATCATTTCCGCTGGCGTAATTTTCAATCTGATCTTCGCCGTCTTTTTCGCAATGTTCGCGTTTAAGGCAGGAGTCGATTACGAACCTGCCATGATCGGCAACGTCACAGGAAGTGGCCCAGCGTGGCAATTTGATTTGGCTGGCGCCGAAGTCAAACGCATCAATGAAAAAGAAGTCAAAGACTATTTTCCGTACATGAACATGGCGGAAGAAATCATTTTCGGCGGAACCGAAGGACCCATCGAGCTGGAATATATTCCCTACGGAGAAACCAAGACCACAACGATTACGATCAACGGCGAGGTTGGACTTAGTCGTCAAGTCTCCGACTTACCGTTGATCGGCGTGACTCCTCGACAGCTTCCAACGGTGGGTGAGCTGGGAACCATCGAGCGCGCCCCCGCTGCCAAAGCCAATCCACCCTTCAAAAAGGGCGACAAGATTGTCGAGATCAACGGAACCCCGATCAATACAGACATCGATCTTCGGCATATTTTAGCGCGAGATGCTGATCTGGTCGCGGAATTCACTTTGGAACGTGAAACCGAAAATGGATCCGAGCGCATCGAAACAAAAGTCGAACCGCAACCAAATCATGTGCTTGGTTTCGGTGTCCAATGGCTGCCGATTTCTGTGATCAAGCACAATTCGCCAGCCGACAAAGCCGGCATCAAAGTCGGTGATGAGGTCGTCGCCGTCAATGGTCAACCGCGGGGAGACTTCCTGACGCTCGACAACCAAATGATGATTGCGGCTCGGGCGGGAGAAACCGTCGAGTTGACGATCAAGCGAGACGGAAAAGAAGAACCCATCATCCTGACTCCTGATGTTCCAAGAACGTTGTCAAATGTCGGCCCTAACCGCGCCTACGGAGTTGATACCCTTGGATTCGCGATCCCAATGAACACGACAATCGGGTTTATTGAACCCGGCGGGGCTGCCGACGTTGCTGGCCTCAAGGTTGGCGACGATCTGATTTCCGTAGAGTACTTACTAACGGATGCCCAAAAGAAAGACCCGACCTACAAGGCACTGAAGAAAAAGCCCATTGTCAAATTCGAGAAAGACAAAACCAACTGGGCAGAGATTTTTTCACTTTGCCAAAACATGGATCTAGGAACCGAGTTTAAGTTCACTTATCAGCGCGGCGATCTTCAACAGACCGCCAAGATGAAACTTCAAGCGTCGAATGAGTACTTCCAAAACCTTCGAGGCATTTACCTTTCAACCTATCAAAAGAATTACAAATCTGAGACTTGGAAGGACGCATTCAAATACGGAGCGCTTCAGGTCAAAAAAGACATGAAGCGTGTCCTCAGTACGCTTGCCAAATTGATTCGCGGAAAAATCTCACCGACCAATCTCGGTGGTCCCGGTACAATTGCGATGGTCGCAACCTCAGAAGCTTCTGAAAGCACGTCCCGACTGTTGCTGTTTTTAACGTTTCTGAGTGCGAATCTCGCGATCGTTAACTTTTTGCCAATTCCGATTCTCGATGGTGGGCACATGCTGTTTCTGGCCTACGAAGGAATCTTTAGAAAACCAGTCAGCGAGAGGGTTCAGCTTATTTTGATGTGGACGGGCTTGATCATGATCCTCAGTTTAATGCTGTTCGTGATTTCATTGGATGTATTCAGGATTTCCAGTTTGTTCGGTTAGATTGCGACTGCTTGATTGATCAAAAAAGACATTCGAGCGGTTTTCGGTGATACGAAATTCGGTATCATGTAGCCATCAGTTGAAGTCAGACTCCAAAGCAAAACAGAAACCGAAGCGATGAGCGATACAAAAGTCCAAGGTGTTGTGCACCTCATAGAAGAAACGAAAACCTACGGTCAAAAAGGTTTTCGAAAGCGTTTGGTCGTTCTCGAGCAAGACAACGGACGGTTTCCAAACTTTATTCCGCTTGAGTTCCTCCGCGACAATTGTGAATCCGCTGACGATCTAAATGTTGGAGACAATGTTGAAATCAGTTATCAGCTTTCAGGTCGCAAATGGCAGAAAGATCCTTCGAGCGAAGTGAAATTCTTCTTGAGCGCCGAGGCTCTTAGCTTCAAAGTTCTTGGCTCTGCCGACGCGGCACCAAGCCAAGATTCAGGTTCTGCGAATGACGCGTTCGCGGACGCGTCATACGACGAGAATGACATCCCGTTTTGAGGACAACATTTCGCGGGGAGGTCGAACTCTCTTGCGTTCTGAAATTCCGAACAACTGTAGGGCCGGTTCCTACCAGCCAACCAACTCGGCCGGTAAGAACCGGCCCTGCTTTTTTTAACCAAACACAACCATCACTGCTTCAACGATTGTGATGCATGAACTTTTCCAACGTCTTCATTTCTAAAGTAATTATTTTCTTCTCGCTGGTTTGGGGTATTCCAACTTTAGCGAATTGCCAAACGACGAAATCAAGCCAAGAGAAATCCAGTCGCAGAACTGCGGAGGAAAACTCTGCAACGAAAGACTCTATTGCAAACAGTTCGGTTCGGCCCAACATCATCTTGATCAATCTCGATGACGCGGACTCAGGGATTTTTTCCGATGAACTATTGGACGAGTATCTACCAAACATCGGACAGATGGCTCGGGAAGGTTTGAATTTCACCAACTGCCACGTGGGAACTCCGCTTTGCGGTCCATCGAGAACTTGCTTGCTACGCGGCCAACACGCGCATCGAACCGGCATCAAAACGAATGTCCCCGCCGGCCCCATGAACAACGGTTTCTCAGGAGCCAATCCGCTTTTTGAAAAACAGGGTTTTCATAAAGAGCATATCGGTGTGTGGATGCAACGAGCCGGTTACCGCACGATGATGATCGGCAAATATCTGCATGGTCGATTGAATCCTCACGAGCTTCCCGGTTGGGATGATTTGCTCATGTGCTTTGGCGGAAACTACTACGGCGTGTCGCGGTACCTGAAACGACTTGAACCAGATCTCAGACGTCGCCGCGAAGACGAATCTGTTTACCGCACAGTTTTCGAAGCCGACGAAGCCGTACACATGATCAAAAATCATGCGGCGGTTACCAAAGAAAAACCACAACCATTTTTCCTCTACATCGCACCACTCGCCCCACACAAACCGGCCGGCAACGGCAAAATGCTTCAGGCTGAATACGCCGAAATCGGCAAGAACATTCGGCTTCCCCAAACACCGGATTTGAACGAAGCCGATGTCTCTGACAAGCCCGCATTTTTGCAGACTGATCGGCTGAGTGATGACATCGCAGAGTCGCTTCATCAAGAACACCGAAAACGTGTTGTCTCCGTAAAATCAGTGGACGACATGCTGGGACGAATCAAAGAAGCATTGAAGGAAACGGGAAACGCAAACAACACGTTTATTTTTTTTACTTCCGATCATGGCTATCAACTTGGTCACAATCGGATGATCGCCAAGAAAGTCCCCTACCACAGAAACACCGTTGTTCCATTGTTGGTTTCCGGGCCTGGTGTTGCTGCTGAAAAATCAGATCAACTTCTGCTGCAAATTGATCTGGTCGCTACATTTTTGGATCTTGCCAACGGTTCTTCGACCGCCATTCTGGACGGCAAATCAATTAAGCCCTTGTTCGCTGTTCCGAATCCAAAAAAGGACTTTCGAGATGCGATCTTGATTCAGAACTGGGAAGAAAAAAGCCAGTTGGGAAAACTAATCCCCGCCTGTTATGCCTCGCTTCGAATGAAGCACCAAATCTACACCGAATGGTCCAGTGGCCAGCGCGAGTTCTACGATTTGACGAGCGACCCGTTTCAAGTGCAAAACCAAATTGATTCGGTAGACCAAGACGACCTCAAAACATGGCACACCCGACTGTGCGAGCTAAAGCAAGGCGAAACGACGCCCATCGCAACGCTAGCCGTCGCAGACGTTATCAGCAAGAACACGGTCATTCGCGGCTATGCCGAGGACGACCAATCCGTTCAAAAAGTCAAAGCCCAACTGTTCGATCCCATCGCCAAAACCTACTGGGACGGAACCAACTGGAACTCAGAGGACCCCGTTTTGATCGACGCTGAACTCGCCAACGTGAACGGCTTGATCTCCAACTGGTCCATCTCATCCGAATTCAGCGGCTTTCCGAACGAAGGCCAATTGGAAGTTACGGTTTTTGCTGTGGATGCCGACGGAAATCAATCAGTGAAAACAAATGCAACTTACACCGTTGACGCGATTGAGCCCGAAACATTATTGAAATTGCCCGCCGACGACACGACGGTCGCCTCGCCCATTATTCTGTTTGGAACTTGTCAGGAAAACAGAAAACTTCACGGGATCCGGTTGTCTTTAAAGAACGAGGATTCCAATTTGTTTTGGAATGGGCAGGATTGGCAACAATCAGAAACAACTTTTTTCAAGCGTGTCGAACAAGAGCGCTGGCATACTGAAATCGATGTTCCTCCGGGCAATTATCGAGCATCTGCGAGCGGACTGGACAAAGCAGGAAACTACGACTCAACGCCGTCTGTCCGTACTTTTCGTGTTAAATAGTTCAAGATAATTCAAATCTGAATTGACTTGGCCGCGGTTAGTCGTGTCTCGAAGGATTAAGCCACGATCGGGCTGGTGTTTTGAAACGCAGAGTCGCAGAGAACGCGGA
>CAZQQR010000102.1:7577-16295 GCA_964595515.1 uncultured Pirellulaceae bacterium | reverse complement strand
ACTAGCCGTAGGCGTCACTAATCTCTCGAATATAGTCGAGCGCTTCTTCCAGTTCCGTCGTCTGGACTCCAGGTACCCGACCCGCTCGATCGCATTCACCGAGTAACACCAAGTCGTGGTAGCTTTCGTTTTGCTCAAGTCGTTTTCTGGCTCGAGCACCAATGGTTTTGTCGTGAATCTTATGAGCCAGCATATGGTGTTCGATCAGCCACTCAGTTCGGTCGGTGATAAGTCCTTCTAACGCTTCGAGCCCACTACCAACGTGGTCGTAGGAATCAATTCCTTTGCCAACGTCATGCAGTAGTGCTGCCAGCAAAAATTCTTCATCGTAGGGAAGTTGATCGCAGGCGTGATCGTAGACTTGGAGGCTGTGATAGAGCGCATCGCCTTCTGGGTGGTACTTTGGGCTTTGCTTGACATTTTCCAGCGGAAGCAGCAACGAGTAATAGACTTGAAAACGATCCACTTTTTCTTCGTTGGCCTCTAGGGCACTCTCAAGGTCGAGGTCGGGATATTCTTTTGAGAGGAATTGCTCCAATTGCGGAATGCTCGCTCTTTCGATTGCTTTTCCCGTGATCGAGCTTTTGAAAACGTAGCTTAACTTATTGGTCGGATAGATCGTCAATTCAAAAGGATAGCGATCAAAAACATGGACGTGTTTGAACACTTGCCGCTCGCCGTTTTTGACAATTCGTTTGTATTCGGTGTCATACGTGAACCCGTGATAGTCAAGTTCGCCAGTCACTGATTCGACGCTGTCCGAGAACACATGAAGATCAATGTCTGATCCTTTTCTCACATGACCGGTGAAAACGCTGCCGATTAGCCGAGGGCGATATTTCTCGAGGATACGCATCATGCGCAACGCATCCACCCTCATGTCCAACAGATGGTCTTTCCTGGAATCGCCCTCCAGCATTCGAGCAAGCTGTTGGATTTCGTCACGAATTTCGGCGTTGCTGGGCAAGTCCTTGGGTTTAACCCATCCTTTGCAAATTTGCCGGGCCGCCTTCATCTTCGCCCGATAATATTCGGACTCTTGCCGCTGATACATCAGCATCGCGGATTGGTAGGCGATTTGCCGCCTCAGCTTCGAATTGGACATAAATGGCGACGTTATTGTCGCGAGGGGTTAGAAACCTTCAAAAGACTGAGCAACCACTGTTCGTAAATTCACTTTGAAGACTTCAGTCGATGCTTTTTCAAATGATATCGGAAATTGTACGGTTATTGAATAATATATGAAACAAACAAGCGTTTAATACGGTTGTTTAAGCACTCGAATTAGAATGCGCTCGTGAATTCTGCCCAGTGCTACGGCTGAGCTAACGATATCTCCTCAATGACCATGTTTCATGGTCAAGGTTCGGAAGATAAACGGAAATCAAACTGGAATTTGAAATGCCAAAAACTGACCGTGAACAATCTGAGCCAGCCAACAATCAAGATTCCGCGCGAAATCGAATTTTGATGGAAGCCGGTCCAATTTTCGCCAGTAAAGGGTTTCGTTCGACCACCGTTCGAGAAATATGCGATCGTGCGAACGTGAATTTGGCGAGCATCAATTACTACTTTGGGGACAAGCAAAAACTCTACAACGAAGCCGTCATTTTGGCCCGTGAAATGCGAGTCCAACAAGTTCCCTATCCGAACTGGGACGAATCGACATTGCCATCCACCAAACTGAAGGATTTCATCGAGATGATTCTCAAGCGGCTTGTGGCGATGCAGTCCGAGCCGTGGCAAGTCCGATTGTTAATGCGAGAAATTTTGCAGCCTACCGAAGCCTGCCGTCACTTGGTGCACGAGTACTTTCAGCCTTTCTTCAAAACGTTGCTTACGATCATCGACGACATTGTCGGAGAGCAACTGCCCGAACATAAACGCAATCAGATTGGGTTCAGCATCATCGGGCAGTGTCTTCACTACCGATTCGCGTCAGACGTTACGGCGTTGATTATCGGCGAAGACCAGTACGACGACTTTTTTGATCGAGAGCAACTCGCGGATCATATTTTCAGTTTTTCGCTCAGTGCAATCGAAGCCATGAAGCGTGAACTAAGTCAGCCGCAGCAAGCCAACCCCCAGTAACGGCGTTATTGCTGGGTTGCATTACAGACATTAAACGACAGAAACAAATTTTAACCATGTCAGACACCAAAATCCCTGAACCTGAATTGTCTCCCGTAGTCGAAGACATTGAACCGAACGAGGAAGTCGTTGCACATACGGAGACGGCAAGCCCGCGGCGCGATGAGTCCTCCGGTTTATCGGAATTGGCGAAGTATGTCATTTCGTTTTTGATCCTCGCGTCGGGAGCGGGGGTTGCTTACAGTTTATCACTGTTAAAGGAAAAGCCCGCTGATCAAGACTCAAAAGAGTTGGTCACGATGGTGGGAACTTACGAGGCTTCTCTTTACTCAGGCGAACTTGCGATGGAAGTTTCCGGCAGCGTCGTCCCGTTTCGAGAAATCAGAGTGGCTGCGGAAATCAGCGGCAACGTGATCAAGAAGTTCCCAGACTTTGAAGCAGGAAACTTTGTCAAGAAAGGTACCAAGCTTCTCGAGATTGACCCGGCAGATTACACACTTCAGTTGAAAACACGTGAGGCGGAAGTTGAGCAGTCGAAAAAGGCACTGGACGAAGTCAAAGAAGAAATCGTAGGGGCGAATCGAAACATCAAGCTCGCCGAAGACGATTTTCGATTGGCTCAATCAGAGTACCAACGCAATCTGAGAATCAAAAGCGCACTTTCTTCTAGTGAGTTGGACCAGTCCAAACGTGGTTTGTTAACGGCCGAGTCGGCTTTGACTCAGCGTCGAAATTCGCTCGACATGATGAATGCAAAACAAAAACGGCTGGAGGCAGCATTGGCGCTTTCAAACGCGAATTTAAATCGAGCCCAGCTAAGTCTTGACCGGACGACACTGGTCGCTCCGGATGACGGCGTGATCGTTCGGGAAATGGTCCAAGAAGGAGACTACGTTCGTGCCGGCGATCAGATCGTCACGTTCGAGGACACGAGTCGATCGGAAGTGATTTGTAATCTGACTCCGACGGATCTTAATTGGGTACGAGAAAATTCGCCCGCCAGTGCGGAGTTCAATACCGAAGAGGAATTGGAATCCCAATCGGTTTATTACTTGCCCAAAACAAGAGTCACGGTTTACGAACCCGGCAATCCTGAAATCCAGTGGGATGGGATTCTGGAGCGATTTGATGGAATCGGTCGCGACGCGGCGACGCGCACGATCCCTTGTCGAGTGTCCATTGAGAAACCGATCGTCAAAACGGAGATTGGTAGTAGGGCTTTGGTTCGAGGGATGTACGTGAAATGCAAAATCCAAGTCCAAACGAGTCCGAGTTCAGGAAAACGAAAGTTTGTTTCACTTCCGTCGATCGCGCTTCGTCCCGGGGATTTTGTTTGGGTGGTCAAAGACAAAAAGCTAAAAAAGCTATCGGTTGATGTCGTCCACTACACCCAGCAAATGATCGACGATGACCAAATTGAGATGGTTGTTGTCCAAGTCAAAAATGGATCGGTCGAAAAAGGTGACCTTGTGGTGACGACACCTCTAACACAGCCGACAGATGGACAAGAAGTTATCCTTGAAGAAGAATTTTTGGCAAAAAACAAAAAAGATGAAAGCTCTGCTGAATCCGAAAACGAATCCGACGCGGACTAACTGACAGTCTGTTGAGACAGCAAGCGGCGCAAATTTAGAAATACATCCAAGAGGAAATTATGAAGTCGGTCATTCGCTGGGCGATCAAAAACTCCCCCGCCATGAATACGTTTCTGATCGCAGCCATGTTGATCGGCGCGGTCAGCATGGTCGTCATGCGCAGAGAAGTGTTCCCGAACTTTGCGCTTGAGATTGTGCTCGTGGCCGTCCCTTTTCCGGGTGCGACGCCTGAGGAAACGGAAGAAGGTGTCTGTCAGAAAATTGAGTCTGCCGTAGCCAATTTGGATGGCATCAAGAAGATGACTTCCGTGGGTCGAGAGAATTTCGGCTATGTGATTTTGGAACTGGATAACAATGTTTCCGATGTCCAAAAAGTCCTCAACGACGTGCGCTCTGCAATCGATCAAATTTCGACTTTTCCACCCAACGCAGAAGACCCAGAGGTTAAACAGATCGTGTTTCGGGCCCCTGCGATTTCTGTGGGGATCCTTGCGCCCCAACGCGATGGAGAAACGACTTTGGAGGACGAACAACGATTGCGCGCGGTTGCAGAGGAAGTGCGCGCCGAACTATTGGAGCTTCGGCCGACTCCGCCAGCCAATCCGATTCGAAATGCGTTAAAGATGCTTTTCCAGCCTAAGGGGCCTGCGGTTTCAACGGCGGATATTGTGGCGGCCAAGCCGTTTGAAATTTCGGTTGAGGTTTCCGAAGACAATTTGAGAAAATACAACCTTGATCTTCAAACCATTGCCCGGCGAATCCGACAACAGAACGCAGACACTCCTGGTGGAACGATGGAAATCGCCAGCCAAGAGCTTTTGCTTCGCGGAAACAACAAACGTGAAATCGGAATAGGAATCGAAGAGCTTCCAATCAAACCAGCGGACAACGCGAATGGTGAACCGATAACGGTGGGCGACATCGCAACGGTGATCGACGGGTTTGCGGAAACGTCGTCTTCTCACTTGATTAACGGCCGAAGAGGTCTTGTTATTCGAGTCTCTAAAACGGCGCAAGAAGACTTATTTACGATCGTTGAAACAGTCAAAGAATACGTTTCCAGGAAAGAACTTCCCGCTGGCTACCAAATCTCAACATGGGGAGATATCTCAGTCGACGTTCGGGACCGCATGGAACTGTTGACGCGTAACGGTGCACAGGGACTTCTGCTCGTATTTATCGTGCTGGCTTGTTTTTTGGAGCTTCGACTGGCGTTTTGGGTTGCGATGGGGATTCCGGTTTCGATCCTGGCCGCCGGTTTCGTTCTGCTCGCGACTGGGCAAACACTCAACATGTTGACGATGTTTTCGTTCTTGATGGCGTTAGGAATCGTGGTCGATGACGCGATCGTGATTGGTGAAAATATTTACGCCAAACGGGAAGAAGGACTGCCGTTTGTCAAAGCCGCGATTGACGGAACGGCGGAGGTGCTTCCAAGTGTCATCGCCTCCGTTGCAACGACGATCATCGCTTTTATGCCGCTGCTCTATGTTACCGGTGTGATGGGCAAATTCATTTCGATCATGCCAGTGGCCGTGATCGCGATGCTCGTCATTTCGTTAGTGGAAAGCACGTTTATCCTCCCGGCTCACTTGGCCCATGAGAACAACCTGTTTATGCGGTTTGTGGGTTTGGTGATGTATATCTTTAAACCACTCACGGGAACGATCGCGTTTGTCAACAAAAGGGCGACGTGGGCGATGGATTGGGCGATTGAAAAATTTTATTCGCCTTTGCTTTATTGGTCGCTTAACAATAAACGAATTGTAATTTCCTCTTCCCTCGCACTTGGGGCTTTTTCTGTCGGTTTGATTATGGCGGGGATCGCACCTTTTGCCATGATGCCAAAAATGGATGGTCGTGAAGTCAACGCAACCGTCGCGTTCCCAAATGGAACCACCGAGCACTTTTCCAAATTAGCCGTCGATGAACTTCAGGCTGCGTTTGAACGAATCGATGCGCGAATCAAGGAAGAGACGGGAAGCAGCGTCGTTCAAAACCTGTACCGAAGAGTTGGTGAAGTCGGCGACGGAAATATGGGACCCACAGGCGTGACCAATGGCAGCCATGTTGGAAGTGTCGAAGTCCAACTGGTTCCGCCCTCTGAGCGGGTACATTCGACCACGCAATTGAATGCGCTTTGGCGAGACGAAGTACCAAAGATTTCTGGAACGGAAATTCTCAAGTTTGGATCGCCTTCGATGGGGCCCGGTGGTTCGGATATTGAGTTCAAAATTTTGTCAGACGACAAAGGGATCAAGTATCTCGATCAAGCAGCGGACGACTGCAAAGTGTTCTTGGCGGGGAAACTGGGTGTGTCTGACATCGAAGACGATTCTAGAGTCGGGAAGATGGAGATGATCATTCGTCTCAACGAGATGGGGCGGGCGTTGGGACTGGATGAGTCCAATTTGGCTTCGACGATTCGCGGTGGATACTTTGGTGAAGAAGTCATGCGGCTTCAACGCGGTCGGCATGAAGTGAAATTGATGGTTCGATATCCGGAAAAAGCCCGGAAAAACGCACTCGATTTCAAGCAAATTCGCATTCGAGACAATCAAGGCGTTGAGCGACCGTTGATGGAGGTTGCTGACATTGAGCAGCGAAGAGCGTTTTCCGAAATTAACCGGATCGATCAACGTCGAAGTGTCACGATCTCCGCCAGCGTTGAAAAAGAAGATGCGAATTCAAGCGATATTATCGCTGAGATGAAAAGTGATTTTCTCCCAAAACTGTTCCAGCGCTACAAAACAGAGACTGGTGCGAACTTGGCCGTCAACTGGGAAGGCGAGCAGGCCCAAAACGAAGAATCAGTGGCCAGTATGATGTCTGGCTTTGTCGTGGCGCTGCTCTGCATGTTCGTTTTGTTAACGCTGCAATTCCGGTCTTACATTCAGCCAGCAATCATCTTGGCGATCATTCCGTTTGGTTGGCTCGGTGCGATCCTGGGCCACGCAGTGATGGGCCTTGATTTGACTTTGTTTAGCTTCTTTGGATTGATCGCGTTGACGGGCGTGGTTGTGAACGACTCGATCGTGCTTGTTGATTTCATCAATCGAAAAGTTCGCGATGGAGTTCCGTTGTTCGACGCTTTGATGGCAGCCGGGAAACGTCGTTTCCGTCCAATCATGTTGACGTCGTTTACGACCGTGGCTGGGCTGTTTCCAATGCTATTAGAAACGTCGTTGCAAGCTCAGGTTTTGATTCCAATGGCCTGCAGCCTGATTTTTGGATTGATTACCGGGACCTTGCTGATCTTGATTTTGGTTCCCGTTTTCTACCACATCTACGGAATTATTTTACTCAAGACGGGCAACCCATTGTTCCACGATGACGATGAGTTGTTTAGCGAAGAAGAAGAGAAGGACGACGAGCGATTCGAGACCGAAGCCTCGTCGCGACACGCCGAGACGGCGATGGCTTAAGTGGCGATGCCTTAAATGGGATTGCCGAAACGTTGCTCATGAAGAATACGCCTGTATATGATTCCGGCAATGAAATTTCGTAGCGGAACTCGTCAAGAGTTCTGACCACGTCGAAAGTCCGCTGCTCTGGAGAGACAGATCGCTCTCGCTGGACGTGCTTGAAAAAAATCGCTTGGTTTCGGAAGTCTTGACGACGTCCGCTACTTGTCTTGGTGGCCGAGCTATTCGAGCCCAAGTCGTCTTTCGATTTCTCGAGCCCGCGGATCAAGACCTGCGGCTTGGCCAAATTTTCCTTTCCAGAAATTTCGACCTTCTTCAAGGGCTGAGCCTGTCTGGCCGTAACGGTTTCTAGTTGGTTCGTCTTCGGAAGTAGCCTGCTTGGTCATGCCAAGCTTGTTGGGGAAAATCGGCACCGACCAATTTTTGGTAGCGCATCCGACACTGGCAATCGCGAGACAAAATAGGCAGGCAAACGCAAAGAATCGCATATTCGTTTTCCCGGATAGATAATTGACTTGAACTATTGAACGCTAGAGATGGCCCACCAACGGCGGACTTTGACAGATGCCTTTATTCCCGTCTAGTGAGATATTGGCTGCTAAAACATGGGTTATCTTCCGGGTGCCCGGTTCCTGATCGAATACCTATTTCCGATTTAACGAAATGGACTTCAGGCAATCAACGAGCACGCTATCGATCGTCGCTTGCAAGTCGACGCGAGAGCATGATAGTTTCGTATTGGATTCGAGATTCGTTCTTGAGTTGCCACAAATTTCAGAATTGAAACACAGCAAAGAATCGGACGCTGAACATGAAACTTGATGCACTGGTAATCGCACCACATCCGGATGATGCAGAGTTGGGGATGGGCGGTGGTATTTTAAAAATGCTTGCCGATGGATTGAAGGTTGGTGTGTTAGACCTGACGAGTGGTGAACCCACGCCGCACGGGTCGGAAGAAATCCGTGCAGCTGAAACGGCGGCCGCAACAAAAATTCTTGGTCTATCGTGGCGAGAGAATCTGGGGCTTCCCAATCGCAGCCTCGAGGCCACCCTAGAAGCGAGAAAAAAACTGGCCACCGTATTTCGGCAGGTCCATCCGCGTTGGTTGTTCGCGCCTTATTGGACGGACGCTCACCCGGATCATGTTGCTGCCACCCAGTTGGTCGAAGCGGCACGGTTTTGGTCGAAGCTTTCCAAGTCTGACATGCCTGGCGAGCGTTACCACCCGGAGCGGATTTTTAACTATTACTGTGTGCATCTGAAAATGCACGCCAAACCGGCTTTTGTGATGGACATCTCGGAGTTTTGGGAACAGAAGCTTGAATCGATCGCTTGTTACCAAAGCCAGTTCGTTGCCGGACGCGAGGCGATGGACCCAAGTTTTCTAGAACAGCTTCGAATCGAAGCAGGATACTGGGGCAAGTCCATCGGCGTGAAATATGGTGAGCCGTACACGTCGCGTGAGCCGATTGGACTAAACGGATTTGGAAGCCTGGTTTAAGCCATCGAGGGCGATGCGATTGGGGGCTGATTTGATCGCGGGAATCATCCATCGAGGGCGATGCGATCAGGGGTCATAAAAATACGCCGGCTCTTCGACATCC
>CAZQQR010000102.1:0-7477 GCA_964595515.1 uncultured Pirellulaceae bacterium | reverse complement strand
GGGTCATAAAAATACGCCGGCTCTTCGACATCCACCCGGCTTTTTTTCGTCACCTTAAATGGCAGCGCCAGTTTCTCTACGATTCCTTCGCGTTCCAGCCATTCACAGGCTGCCTCCAGGTGTCGCGGGTAAATTTGCGAGTGGGCAAAATGGTCTGAGATTTCAGAAAACGGGACCGTTCGTTTTGATTTCTTGAGAAACTTTAATAGCGGTTGAAGGTTCTTTTCAGCATGCTGCTCGATGTATTCGTCTATGCGATCAATCACTACGAGCAGATTCTTTTTAGTTCGTTTTTTGCTGATGAGATCCGTGTAGATCGTCTTGAACAGTTCTGGCTCAAGCTCCAAGGCTTTGTAGATCGCCGCATGTTCATGTACTTTGCCGTCGTTGATAACTTCGACACAAGCAATACTATGAACCGCCCAGATGATGGCTTCAAATCCCAGTTCAAGATCTTGTTTTCGTTCAATTCGCTTTCTTGCATACCTTGCTGAGCCAATGACCCAAGTCGTGGAGATCATTCGTTCATTGTCTTGATCTTTGGTGGCGACTGTATTGGCCGTCTCGAACCACTTCTTAATCGAGGGATCGTCACAATAGATCAATTCACGTTTTGAGAAAAAATTGCACGAAAAAGCCGTCCGAGACGAGCCCTCGACCATTTGTTTGAATCGTGTTCGCGGAATCATTTCGGCGTGAATGTTGATACCGTCTTCTACGAACGTTCGGAAAATTCGATCATCATGTCCATCGCTTTTTAGTCGTTTGGAAACACCATCGACTTCGATGATCCACAATCCTATCGTGTCTTTTCCCCAAATTAGTTCCTCTTTGATGCTGCCGACCAAGACAGCTGCAAGGATGTTCCTGTCGTCAGCGATTCGCTGTGTAAACGCCAGAACCGCATCGCGAAATTGTTGAGTCAATTCGGAAGGGTCAAAGGATGGCAAAGAAGGGACCATGATGGCGGCTCGTAAGACTTGAAACGTTACCAATCATCATCAATCTTGGTACACTTTGCAAACTACATAGCTGATTGCCCTTTTTGCTTGCCAAGTCTCGTTTGCATTTATGACGTCTTCTGTTTCTCACATCGAAGCACTTTCTCAGTTGGCAATGAGAGGCCAGCCATTCGTCGCCGTTACCATGATTGAATCGACTGGCAGCACTCCGCAGGACGCCGGTTCAAAAATGTTGGTTGATCAAGCAGGCTTGGTTCACGGAACGGTTGGCGGTGGCAAGGTCGAACACCGGGCGATATCAAATGCTCAGTCCATGTTGCAGGACAAGGATCGCAATCTTGAACTTCTGGATTGGAATTTGCAACGTGATATCGGGATGACCTGTGGCGGGTTGGTGAAACTGTTATTCGAAGTCTACAACCGAGACGAGTGGTCGATCATCGTATTCGGCGCTGGGCATGTTGCTCAGGCGCTGGTCCGAATTTTGGTCACCTTGGATTGCAAGGTGACTTGTATTGACTCACGCCAAGAGTGGATCGATCGACTCGAGGCCCATGATCGACTCACTGCGATTTGCACAAAAGACACTACCGAACAAGCAGCCAAGGTTGGGACAGACGATTTTGTGATTTGTATGACGATGGGTCATTCAACAGACCGACCGATTCTTTCGACGATTTTTAAACGAGGAATCCAGCCCGCTTTTTTGGGAGCGATCGGAAGTAAGTCGAAACGGGGAGCGTTGTTGAGGGAGCTTAAGTCCGATGGGATTCCAGACGAGATGACAGAGCGTTTGGTTTGTCCAGTCGGATTACCCATCGGAACGAACCAGCCATCTGAAATCGCGATCAGTATTGTGGCTCAGCTGCTGCAGGTACGCGATCAGTTGAGAAAGAAGAACTGATCAGTGAAACATCGATGGCTGTTAAGTTTTAACTTTCGGCGCACTTAAAAACAGAATCACGCCTGCCCAGACGATTCCGAATCCAACAAATTTTTCGGGCGTTACATCTTCTTTGAGAATAAAGTAGCCGACCAAAAACTGCATCGTCGGTCCGATGAATTGCAGAATCCCCATGGTTGTTAGCGGGATATGTTTAAGTGCCTTTGCGTAGAGTGCCAAAGGCAGAATCGTCGCGATCCCGGTGCACGCCAACAATCCGTTTTCGAGCCAATTGTCTGCAAACAAATTGCTCCCAGAAAGAACTTTCCAAGCGAGAAAAACGACGGCTGGCAGAAATAGAATTCCCGTCTCGAAAGTAAGCCCCGTCATTGGCGACAATATGGTCTTCTTTTTTGTAAACGCGTAAAACCCCCACGAAAATGCGATGATGAAACTTATCCACGGAATACCGCTGGCGTCCCGGGCCATGTAGGCGACCCCGGCAGCGGATAGCGCGACCGCGATCCACTTCGCAATTGACAGTTTCTCTTTGAGGATAAAGACACCGAGCAAAACGAAGACTTGGGGGCAAATGTAATATCCCAAACTCGCATCGATCGCGTGTTCGTGTGTCACCGCCCATACAAATGCAATCCAGTTGGTCGCCAGCAAAATCGCCGCCACCGCGCAGGCCTTCATCAGGATCGGCATACGAATTCCCTTTCGTAGCTCTTTGGGACGAGGCAAAGCCGGATGGGCGATTTTTGTCGCAACCAAAACCAATCCTATGAGTCCCAAGAACGAAAGTATTGTTCGAACGGCAACAATGTCGACAGCGTCAATCTGTTTCATACTATGGAACAACAGCGGCATGAAACCCCAACACAGATGGGCACTGATCGCGCAGATGAAGCCGGTTTTACGGTCGCTTTGACTGGCCTCCATTAATGATGCTTTCTATTTCGTCGGAAGTGAATTCGACAGTGTACACTCGGCTGTCTTGACTTGCGACGTCTCTTTGGCACCAATAAAATCGTCGTTAGTTGATCTTCAAAAACCTTCGGATGAAATATGAAAACCAATCCAGCCGCGCGACAATTCAAGAATCCGATTTTATTCGTTCTGGTTGTCCTCCTTTTCGCTCAAATGTCATTCGTTCCCAAACAAGCGTTGGGCGATGAGGGCATGTGGTTATTCAATGACCTGCCAGTTGAGCATTTGAAATCCAAATACGGATTCACCCCAACGGAAGAATGGTCTAACCATGTGATGAAATCGTGCGTCCGATTTAACGTTGGTGGATCGGCTTCGTTTATCTCAAGCAACGGGCTCGTGTTGACGAACCATCATGTGGGGTCGGATACGCTTTACAAACTTTCGAATAAGGAAAACGACTACTACAAGGATGGGTTTTTAGCGCGAACGTTTGAGCAAGAACTGAAGGCTCCGGATTTGGAGCTCAACCAGTTGATCAACATCAAAGACGTGACTGCCGATGTGAATGGAGCGGTAGGTGAAGGACTTTCTGCTGCGGATGCGGCAAAAGCACGTCGCGCCGCGATTGCGAACATCGAAAAATCAGCAACCGATGAGTCTGGTTTGCGTTCCAACGTCATCACGCTTTACGGTGGCGGACGGTATCACCTTTATCAGTTCAAAAAATACACTGATGTTCGATTGGTTTGGTCGCCCGAAGCCGCGGCGGCTTTCTTTGGCGGCGACGCGGATAATTTTGAGTATCCACGTTACTGTTTGGATGCGTGCATTTTCCGAGTGTACGAAGATGGCAAACCTGCCAAGACTCCGCACTTTTTGAAGTGGTCGGCTGATGGTCCCGCTGAAAACGAACTTGTGTTTGTCGGTGGTAATCCGGGAAGCACCAGTCGAATTTATACCGTGGCTGCGATGAAGCACCAACGTGATGTTCGTATCCCGTATGTTTTGGATTTTATTCGCCGGCGAGAAGTACTGCTGCAGCAGTTCGCTCTTCGAGGTGAAGAAGCAAAACGTCAGGCTCACGATCAATTGTTTAGTTTTCAAAACGGCCGCAAGGCGAGAATGGGTATGCTTGCAGGGTTGCAAGATCCAGCTGTGATCCAGGCTAAAATCGCTGCCGAAAACGAACTGCTTGAAAAAATCAAAGCCGATCCAGAACTAGCAAGCTACGCGGGTGCTTGGGATACGATCGCCGAAATTCAAACGAAACAAGCGGACCGGCAAGGCAAAGGCGTGAACTTGAACACGCGTATTTTCAACATTGCTCAGCAGCTTGTGCAAATGGCAGAAGAAGACACCAAGCCCTCGGCGGAACGTTTGTCGGCATATCGTGATTCGAATCGAGCTTCTTTTGAGCAACAGTTGTTTTCTGCGGCTCCGATTTACAAGGATCTTGAGCAAATGATTTTGGCCGATTTGATCGGACGAATGTTGGAATCTCGAGGAGGCGATGATGAACTTTGTCAGCAAATCCTTGGCGGTAAAAATCCTGCTGACCGTGCTGCTGAATTGATCGGCGGAACAAAATTAGACGATCCAGAATATCGAAAGGAATTGGCAAAGGGTGGATTGGAAGCGATCAAGAACTCGACGGATCCGCTGATCCGGTTAGCCGTCTTGGTTGATCCAGAAGTCCGTGCCGACGATTTGGTTTCTGATGAATTGGACGAGATGGAACGTCAGGCTTACGCTCAAATTGCAGAAGCCACATTCGCTACGCAGGGTACGTCCAGCTACCCGGATGCAACGTTTAGTTTGCGACTTGCGTTTGGTCCAGTTCTTGGCTACGAGGAAAAAGGAAATAAGATCCCAGCGATGACCAATTTTGGTGGTGCATTTCAACACGAGGAATCTCACAAGGGGCAGGAGTATTTTGATCTGCCTGAAAGTTGGCATGCGGCAAGAAAGAGTGAAAAACTGAACCTGAAAACACCGTACAACTTTGTTTGCACGGCTGACATCATTGGCGGAAACTCAGGGAGCCCAGTAATCAACAAAGATCTTGAGTTGGTTGGTCTGATTTTTGATGGCAACATTCAGTCTTTGACCGCTGACTACATGTACAGCGATCGGCAGTCTCGGGCGACCAGCGTCCATTCAAACGCGATCCGACATGCACTGGAGTATGTTTACGACGCAAAGGAATTGGTTGGGCAGTTGGGGAAGTAGAATCGCAGGGAAGTAGAATCGGGGGGAAATAGGATCCACGATCGGTTTTGATTGGGCAATCTCACGCGCGAGATTGTCCATTTTAACCGTGATTGAGAGACAGGCTCGACTCGCTGAGTTTCACTCGATGCAGCTGGGACACATTACTCCTCTAACTGTTAGATCTTTCCGAATGGACCAACTCACCGAGCTAGACGAGAACGGATTTTGTATCCTGTCGAGAATTTTTTCGGCTGATCAAATCGCGAGTTTACTTTCAAGAATTGAATCCGCCATTCAAAAAGGCAGCGATGGTAGCATCAAGAATTCAAAAGGCGAGACTTATGCCGCTCGGAACCTCGCTGAGATCGATCCTGACCTGTTGACGGCTTGGCGGAATGATCAGTTGGTCCGATTCTTGACAAACGTGCTTGGGAACGAGTTTGGGATCGTTCGGATTCTGTATTTTGACAAACATCCCAATCGGACTTGGTCGCTTCCTTGGCACAAGGACATGACGATCGCCGTTAAGGACAACTCGCACACAAGCGACAAATTTTCAAAGCCAACTTGCAAGTCGGGCATCGATCACGTCGAAGCTTCCACGGAGCAACTTCAGCAAATGGTAACGCTTCGAATTCACCTCGACGAAGTTACCAACGAGAACGGTCCGTTAGAAGTCGCAATCGGCTCACACAAAAACGGTAAACAGGCGAGTAGTGAAAACGATGTCGAAAAAATTCTTGTCGACGCAGGGGATGTGCTGGCGATGCGGCCTTTGATCAGTCATGCCAGCGGAAGTTCGGCTCCGGGTACGATTCGTCATCGCAGAATTTTGCATCTTGAATTCGCTGCCAATCCTAAATTGCCGGATGGATTCGAGTGGTACCGATTTGAAACGGTTGCCAACGTTTAGAACCTGGTAGCTTGATCAGCCGAGCGATTGGCTGACAAAGCCATCTGATCTTTGACCGACAACACCAACACGAAAGTGTTGTGTTAGATATTGGCTCGACTCAAGCGGAGATTTTGCCCGTTTTGATATTTTGCAGACTGTTGACCTGATAGAATACGGAAAACTCAATGAACTTGTTTCTTCTCAGCCGAAATAAATGTTGAATTCAATCATCCGTCGTCTGTCATTGACTGCGCTCGCCACTGCTTGGTGCTTTACATTTTCGACGCCAGCCATGTCGGAAAAACCTAACGTCATCATTATCTACACGGACGATCAGGGTTACGGTGATGCCAGTTGTCTCAACCCAAATGCAAAATTCCGAACGCCCAGCCTGGACCGATTGGCTGCCGAAGGGATTAGTTTCACCAACGCACATTCGTCGGACACGGTTTGTACACCGTCACGATATGGTCTGTTAACGGGCCGCTATTGTTGGCGGACGATTAAGAAGACTGGAGTCTTTAACGCGGAGGTCAAGTGTTTGATCGATGATCGGCGAACGACGATCGCTTCGATGCTGAGACAAAACGGTTACGACACGGCGATGGTGGGTAAGTGGCATTTGGGGATGGATTTTCCTGGGACACCCCAAGATCGAGATTGGAGTCAGCCTGTTCAGGATATGCCATTGGACAAAGGGTTCGGCTATTTCTATGGCATTCCGGCTTCACTCAATTACGGAATTCTGGCTTGGTTTGATGGAAGGCACGCCAAAGTTCCACCCACACTGTTTACCAACAAAAAACCGAACAAGCGGCATTTAGATTATCGAATCATGCCGCCCTATCAAGCCACTCCCGCGGAAACTCAGAAAGCGATCGGAAAGAAGGGTTTCGAGATCGCACCCGACTTTGTCGACAACCAATGTTTAACTCGATTTACTGACAAGGCGATTCAGTGGATGGAATCAAAAAAGAAATCCGCAGCCTCAGGTAAACCGTTTTTTCTTTACTTGCCGTACACTTCCCCGCACTATCCTGTTTGTCCTTTAGAAGAGTTTTGGGGGCAAGGTGCTGCGGGCGGCTATGGAGAATTTATGATTGAAACCGACCACCATGTTGGTCGGATTCTTGACTTTCTAAAGTCATCCGGATTGGACGACAACACGATGGTCATTTACACCAGCGATAACGGTCCTGAGAAGAGTTGGAGCAATCGACTCAAAGAGTTTCAGCACGACAGCCGGGGCGGTTTTCGCGGTGGCAAGCGTGACATTTACGAAGGCGGACATCGAGTTCCCTTTTTCGTTCGTTGGCCCAACAAGATCTCCAAGCCCGGTCGTTCGTTTAATGGGTTAGTGGGGCAGGTCGATATTTTGGCGACGCTTGCGGAACTGACCGGTCATTCTGTGGATGAATCAACGGGCGAAGACAGTCAGAGTTTTCTCAACGTACTGATTGATTCGGATTCCACTCGCAAGCGGCTTCCGTTGATCAATCATGGTTCTAGTGGTCGATTTTCGATTACCGAAGACAATTGGAAACTGATTTTGCCTCACAAAAAAGCCAAGACCGAATTGTACGATCTGTC
>CAZQQR010000101.1:0-16360 GCA_964595515.1 uncultured Pirellulaceae bacterium | reverse complement strand
TTTCCTCTGTCTGGAGTTTGGGAAACTTCGTGAAATTTTTCTCAAAGTTTCCCCGCATGGGTTGATGGTTTCCAAGGCCAAAGTTAAATTTACGACCGATTTGCACCGGTGATTTCTGGCCGATTTAGTTTGTCCTCTATTCCTTATTGGATAGTGAAGTGGATCAGAGAAGCTCTAGTGCAAAGGCAATGGCGATGGTGTCAACCATCACCACCATTTCCTTCATGATGGTCATCCCTCCCTTGCTGGGTTTTTATCTAGACAATTGGTTGGGGACTGTTGTTCTCTTTATGTTTCTGGGAGTTGTTTTTGGGCTCATTTGCGGAATTTGGCAGTTGACCAAATTGGTTAACGGATCAGAAAACCACGCGTCTGAAAGTTCAATCAGCAATTCGTCCAATAATAGAGAGATTGAACGCTAATGGCTAAGGCGGGAACAGCTTTTCGACCAGCATTGCTCCGAAGAGATTCGGTGGGCGGGCTTTTGTCGCGAGTTTGTTTGGTCTTTTTTGTAATGTTGATTGGTTTGGCAATTGCCCTTTCGTTCGACGCGAAATGGGATCAGGGGTTGGGCGAGAAGATTGTTTTCGCAATGTGGCTTTCGGTTGCTGTTCCAATGACGATCGGTGTAGTTTGTGGTGAGTTGCCAAAAGGGAATGACTGGGTCTTGGTAAGGTTGGGCGTCGCGACCTTTTGTCGCACTGGCTTGCCGCTACTCATTGTGATATTCGTAGACAGTATGAGTGAGGGGAAGTTAGCCGAGGCAGCCTATGGCTACTTGGCATTCTTTTACCTGTTTGGTTTTTTTGTGAGTGTTTGGGTTTCAGTTAGTCGGTTACGCCTAACAAATTCGATGGACGGGGTCGATCGTGCGGTTATTTGACGAAAAGCAAGAGACTGAGGACCACGCAGATCCGTCGGAACATGACCATGATCATGCTGGGGGCGAACATGCTCATGATGATGCCGGGCAGGCTGCTCATGACCACGGTCACGATGGGCCAGTCGATTATCTCGCTCCAAGTCATTTGTTTGAGCACGTTCAAGACGCAACCAGTTTTCACGTTCCAAAGTTTATGGGTGAGCACTGGGAGATCCCGAATCCACTAGGGTATACAAAATCAAAACCGATGATTGGAACGGCGGAAAAGCCAATCTTTGTCGGTCAGCCAACCAAGTTTATGGTTTTGGAGTTGGTCGGTGCTGTTCTGTTGGTGGCAATCTTCGTTTGGCTTGCGAAAAAGATCAAAGGTGGTGGTTCCCCTAAAGGTAAGGTTTGGAATTTACTTGAAACATTTATCGTCTTCATTCGTGATGAAATTGCTCGACCAACAATTGGTAGTGATAAAGACGCTGATCGTTTTCTGCCATTCTTACTAACGATGTTCTTTTTCATTCTGATTTTGAACTTGTTCGGCATGATCCCGTTCATGGGAAGTGCGACCGGAGCTCTTGCGGTGACCGTCGTTCTTGCGCTGGTAACATTCGCAGTGGTTGTCGGTACAGGAATGAAAAAAATGGGGGTTGTTGGGTTTGCGAAGGCCCAAGTCCCTCACATGGAACTTCCCAAGGCGCTATCATTCATTTTGGTTCCGGCGATTTGGGCGATTGAAATATTTGGATTATTCGTCAAGCACTTTGTCTTGGCGATTCGATTGTTTGCAAACATGTTCGCGGGTCACTTAGTGTTATCCGTCTTCCTTGCATTCATTGGTGCGACTGCGGGCACTGCGCTGTACTACTTTGTTGGGCCGACCGTTGTGTTCGGCTCAATTTTGTTCAGCGTTTTGGAATTGTTCGTGGCTTTTTTGCAGGCTTACGTCTTTACCTTTTTGGCTTCCCTGTTTATCGGGTCAGCCATTCACCCGCACTAAAATTTTGAATTATAAAACGTGATGGTGTAGATCACGAAAATTACGATTAGATACGTTTGATTTAACGATTTCTGGAGATTTTTAGATGACGATTACTGGTATTGCAGCGATCGGTGCTGGTTTGGCAATCCTAGGTGCTGGCTTGGGAATTGGTCGAATTGGTGGTTCAGCTTGCGAAAGCATTGCGCGTCAGCCTGAGATGGCCGGTAAAGTGCAAACAGCGATGATTATTGCTGCTGCTCTTATTGAAGGTGCTGCGTTCTTTGCACTTTTGATCTGCTACTTGGTTAAGTGATCGAAAATCGTTCGATTGTCTTAGTTTCCTTTGTAAACGATTGTCGTTAGGAGATTCGCCGATGCTTTTCGGTAAGCTCAATGCTGTCGTCTTGTTGGCTAGTGATGCCGAGCCAAATCCGCTCGCGTTCGAAGTCGATTTGGCTCTTTGGACATTGATTATTTTCGTTGGTTTATTTCTTGTGCTCACCAAGTTCGCTTGGAAGCCGATCATCGAGGGTTTGAACCAGCGCGAAGAATCGATAGCAAGCAATATTGATTCCGCAGCTAGAGTGCAAGAAGAAGCGTCAGCCAAGCTCAAAGAGTATGACGACAAACTTGCCGGAGCGCAGGACGAGGCCACTGCAATTATTGCTGAGGCGAAGCAGGACGCGCTTGCGGCCAAAGACAAAATTGTCAGCGAAGCTAAAGACGAAGCAAATCGCGAACGTGAAAAAGCGTTTGCAGATATCGCTTCGGCTAAAGACGCTGCTGTTCGTGAGTTGGCTGAAAAGAGTGTCGACTCTGCAGTTTCGCTTGCCGGTAACATCGTCGGTCGCTCTCTGAACAAGAATGATCACCAAAATTTGATCGATCAAGCAGTTGAGCGATTCAAAAATAGCTCCGGTGCTTAATTGCGGTCCAACGTTTTTAGATAAGCAATTCCATGGCTGAACAAACTCCAACCATCCCAACGGTTTTTGATACTGAGAAAGCGTCCATCGGCGACGTTTATGCCAAAGCGCTTTTAGGTGCGGGCCAGAAATCCGGTAACACGGATTCGATGCTCGCTGGCCTCGATAGTGTTGTCGGTGTCGTGAATCAACTTCCGAAACTTCGGGACTCACTGGAGTCGCCCCGTATTTCAAACGAAGCCAAACAAGCGTTGCTTCAAAAGGCATTCGGCGGCAAGCTCGATAAGGATCTGCTTAACTTTTTAAAAATCGTCGGCACCAAAGGTCGTTTCGATTGCCTCAATCAAATCAATGATTCGGCAACCAAACTTTACGACGAAATGACCGGCAACGTGATGGCGGAAATCATCACGGCTGATGCGGTTGATGATTCAGTTGCAAACAACATTGCCAGCCAGCTTGAAAAGGCGCTTGGCAAAAAAGTAATGGTTAAAACGACCGTCGATCCGGACTTGATCGGTGGCATGGTCGTGCGAATAGGTGACACGATTCACGATGGCAGCATCCGGAGTCAGTTAAACCAAGTGCGAACGAAGGCCGTCAAACGTGCTTCGGATGCGATTCGTAGTTCACTCGACAAGTTTCTCGAAGTCTAACAGGCTAAGACCAACAATACATTAAAGCGAATTCCCGATTCAATCGGGCGTTAACAATAAGAGGAATCAAATGAAAATCAGTGCTGACGAAATTGCCTCGGTGATCCAACAGGAAATTGAGCAATACGAAAGCCAGATCGACGTTTCAGAAGTCGGAACGGTTCTGGAGGTTGGTGATGGTATCGCACGAGTTCATGGTTTGACCAACGTTGCGGCCGGAGAAATGGTTGAGTTTCCCGGTGGCATCATCGGGTTGGCGTTTAACCTCGAAGAAAACTCTGTCGGTATCATTATTCTTGGTGACTACCTCAAGATTAACGAAGGCGACCAAGTCAAATCGCTGGGAACATTGCTTTCTGTTCCTGTCGGTGACGCCGTTGTTGGCCGTGTTCTCGACCCGCTTGGCAATCCGCTTGATGGCAAAGGCCCGGTCAATTCAACTCAGTCTCGTCCGGTGGAAATCATTGCCGCTGGTGTTGCCGAGCGTAAACCAGTAACCGAGCCGATGCAGACGGGACTTAAGTGTGTCGATGCGATGACGCCCGTTGGCCGTGGCCAGCGTGAGTTGATCATTGGTGACCGTAAGACCGGAAAGACCGCGATCGGAATCGACGCGATCATCAACCAAAAAGGCTCCGGCGTTAAGTGTTTCTACGTCGCTGTCGGGCAGAAGGATTCATCGGTTGCCGGTGTGATCAAAGTTCTCGAAGAGAGCGGTGCGATGGACTACACCACCGTCATCGTTTCCGGTGCGAGCTCCCCTGCCCCGCTTCAGTACATCGCGCCTTACGCCGGTACGGCGATGGCCGAACACTTCATGTATGACGGCGGCCACTGTCTCGTCATTTATGATGACCTTTCAAAACAAGCCGTCGCCTACCGCGAGTTGTCGCTGCTAATGCGTCGTCCTCCGGGCCGCGAAGCCTACCCTGGTGACGTTTTCTACTGTCACTCTCGTTTGCTTGAGCGATCAGTAAAGCTCAGCGATGATCTTGGTGGTGGTTCAATCACATCCTTCCCGATCATTGAGACGCAGGAAGGTGAAGTTTCGGCCTACATCCCAACCAACGTGATTTCAATTACCGACGGACAGATCTACCTGCAACCGGACCTTTTCTTCGCTGGTGTTCGACCGGCGATGAACGCTGGTATTTCGGTTTCCCGAGTAGGTGGTGCTGCTCAGGTCAAGGCGATGAAAAACGTCTCTGGAAGTTTGCGACTTGACCTTGCTGCCTTCCGCGAGCTGGAGGCCTTTGCTCAGCTTGGTACCGATCTCGATGCAGCCACGCAGGCTCAGCTTGATCGTGGTTACCGAATGGTTGAACTGCTTAAGCAACCCCAGTACAAACCGCTCAACATCGTCGAGCAGGTCATGATGATTTTCGCTGGTACCGAAGGTTACCTTGATGGTGTCGCCGTTAACGACATTCGCCGCTGGGAAACTGAGTTCCTTGAGTTTGTTCAGAACAAGCGAAAAGACGTTTGGGACAATTTGCAGGAGAACCTGAACGACGGCGGAGCAATGAAAAAAGCCAAGCCTGGAAAAGACGAACACCCAACAACAAAGTTGGTCATCGACGCCATCAACGAATTCAACGGAACATTCAAAGCTTCTTAGTTTGAGTTCCGCGATGGAAACTTCCCGCACTCCGCATTCTTAATTTACATTTGAAAAATGGCAAACGCACGAGCACTTGATAAACGACGCAAGTCCATTCGCAATATCAAAAAGATTACGCGAACGATGGAGTTGATCGCCACTGCGCGATTCAAGAAGGCGATGGATCGTGCGACTTCGGCGAACGATTACACGAAAAGAATCACGGCGGTCGTTTCCGACTTGGCTCGTGCAGGTCTTGAAGTCAGTCATCCTCTTCTGGAAGCCCCAGACGTAACAAAGAATGCAACCGTTCTCGTGCTCACTGGTAACCGTGGTCTCTGCGGTGGTTACAACGGGAACGCAATTCGACTAGGGGCCAAGACACTCGAGGCGACGAAGGCCGATGTCGAAAACGTAAAACTTGAAGTCAGCGGTAAACGTGGGATCTCTGGATTCGGATTTCGCGAAATCGAAGTTGCGGATTCGTTTACGCAGTTTGATGACCAACCGTTGTATGTCGAAGTCGAAGCGATCGCTGATCGTTACCTTAGAGAATACGCTGCTGGTGACCTAAACCGTCTGGACGTTACCTATACGAAATTTCATTCAGTTGCCAAACAGGAAATCGTTAACGAAACACTTTTGCCGCTTGGCAAGATTGAAGGAGCAGACACTCCTGTCGATCCTGATGTCGCAGAAGGCAACGTTTCGCTCTACGAGTTTGTGCCGTCTGCTGAAAGTATCCTGGAAGAAGTCGTTCCGGCGAGTTTCAAAATTAAACTGTTCAAGTGCTTCCTCGATGCAGCCGTTAGTGAGCAAGTCGCTCGAATGATTGCGATGAAGAGTGCGACCGAAGCAGCCAATGACATGATTAAAGATTTGTCACGTACCTATAACCGTGCTCGACAATCACAAATTACTGGTGAGATCATGGAAGTCATCGGTGGTGTCGAGGCTTTAGAAGGCTAAACAAACGAACGAGTGAAACAATCACTCACCCAATACAATCAAATAATAACCCGAAGCGTAAGCAAGGGACCCAGCCGGCGCCCAGCGTCGGTCAGGAATACAAAACAAACAATAACCAAAACTGTTAACTGAAGAAATCTTATGGCTAACATCGGTAAAATCACCCAGGTGATCGGTTCGACATTCGACGCGGAATTCAGCGACGCCGAAATGCCGGCGATCTACAACGCGGTAACCTGCGAAATTGATGCGGGTGGAAACAAGCGAACACTTTGGGGCGAAATCTCAAAGCAACTTGGTGGCGGTCGTGTCCGTTGTGTCGCCCTCGGTTCAACAGAAGGTCTTCGCCGTGGCGCTGACTGCGTTGACACCGGTGGCCCGGTTTCTGTTCCCGTTGGAGAAGAAACTCTCGGCCGTGTATTCAACATGCTGGGCGAGCCAATCGACAAACGTGGCGAAGTCAACACAAAAGAGAAACGTTCGATTCACCGTCAGGCTCCTCCGGTTGCTGAGCTTTCAACCAGCACCGAGCTGTTCGAAACGGGTATTAAGGTTGTTGATCTGCTGACGCCGTTTGTTCGTGGTGGTAAAGCCGGACTGTTTGGTGGTGCTGGTCTTGGTAAGACCGTTATTCTGACTGAGTTGATCGCTCGTATCGCTTCTCAGCACGGTGGTTATTCCGTGTTCGCAGGTGTTGGAGAGCGTACTCGTGAGGGAACTGACCTTTGGTTGGAAATGCAAGAAACAGAAATTGGTTCCACCGGCCGTAACGTCATCGAGCAAACTGCGATGGTCTTCGGTCAGATGAACGAGCCACCGGGTGCCCGTCTTCGGGTTGCACTTTCAGCCCTAACAATGGCGGAGTACTTCCGTGATTCGACCGGTGCTGACACGCTGTTGTTCGTTGACAACATTTTCCGATTCTCCCAAGCGGGCTCGGAAGTATCCGCCCTGTTGGGACGGATGCCTTCTGCGGTTGGTTACCAACCGACGCTTGCGACCGAGATGGGTGCGTTGCAAGAGCGAATTACATCCACAAACAAAGGTGCGATCACCTCAGTACAAGCGGTTTACGTTCCTGCGGATGACCCGACTGACCCTGCTCCTGCGACGGCGTTTGGTCAGCTGGATGCGTTCCTTTATCTTGAGCGTTCGATTTCTGAAAAAGGTATTTACCCTGCGGTTGATCCGTTGGCGTCATCGTCACGTATTCTTGATCCGCAGTACGTGGGTGACCATCACTACGAAGTCGCCCGCCGCGTTCAGATGACGCTTCAGCGTTATCGTGAGCTTCAAGATATTATCGCGATTCTTGGTGTTGATGAATTGGCGGAAGAAGACAAATTGATCGTTCACCGTGCTCGTCGTATCGAGCGTTTCCTATCACAGCCGTTTTACGTGGCTGAAGTCTTCACTGGTAAGAAAGGTGAATTCACACCGCTTGCTGAAACGATTCGCTCGTTCGAAGAAATCTGCGATGGCAAATGGGATCACTTGCCAGAAAGTGCATTCATGTATGTCGGTGCGATTGAGCAAGCCGAGGAACAGGCCAAAGCAATGGCGGCTAAGGCATAGTTGAAAACAGTGGCTGGTCTGCCAGCCAAACAGTTGGGCCCTTTAGGTTGGGCCCGTTTAATCGGGCGCAGTTGGCTGGCTGAATTTGCTGGCCATCAAAAAGAACGAGGGCTTCGGCTCGAAAGTTAAATTTGACTGAGCGATCATGGCGAAAATCAAAATCACAATCGTAACCCCAGAAACAACCACGCTCGACGCGGAAGTCGATGGAGTCACGGTTCCGTTGATCGACGGTTCAGCGGGAATCCTTGCTGGTCATGCTCCGATGATTGGACGACTTGGTCCTGGCGAACTTCGAACCAACGACGGCTCTAACTCGCAGCGGTACTACGTTGATGGCGGTTTCGTGCAGGTCGAAGGCAATTCCATCTCTGTGTTGACCGGCCGAAGCGTTCCTGCTGGTGAGATTGATCTGGCCTCAGCCAAATCCGCACTCGAAGACGCTGAGAAAATGGAATCCAGCAACCCGACACTTGCAGACCTTAAACGCAAAGCCGTCTCTCAAGCTCGCGCCCAAATCCGAATGGTCGAAGGCGAATAACGGTAAAGCAAGACTCAAAATCACATTTTTGTGGTTTGCTCGAGATCACGCTAAGTTCGAGATCACGCTAGGTACTTCGGTTTCGTTTCGGGAGTTGCTATACCGCCGAATCGGAACTTAGGTTCCGCATGCTGGACGACGAGGTTGAGCACATTGAGTTCTTTGCAATGAAGATCTGAGGCTTTTGAGCTAGGATCTGTTTCGAGATCGCAATTTGGGCGACCGGCAACTCATTTCTCTTCTCTCACGATCGTTCACATGCTGTCAGAGAGGATTGCTAATGAAGGCTAGACAAGTAAGATGAGCTTTGATTTCAGCCGCCCAATGGGTGGTTGATCCCTTCGTTTCGTCCTCGCCTTTCATCTTCTGTCCACGATGCATCGATTCTCAATCTCATTAACACTGCTCACACTTTTCGTTTGCAATTCGGTCCAAGCCCAGACGTTTGTTGATCGTCGATCGGAAAGCGATTTTCGAATGGTGTCTTACAACGTTTTTCAGGACGATCTTTTCGAAAACCCGACAACGGCTCCTGGCGAGCTCACGCGGTTTATCAACGCCGTCGACGCAGACGTTTGGAATTTTCAAGAGGCCGAGAGTACTTCAATCTCAGAAGTCCTTGGGCTGTTCAACCAAATTGCACCACTGTCTGGCGGTGCAAGTTGGCAGGCCCACAAAGGCAGAAACCAATTGATCGTCAGCCGATATGAGCTTTCGCTTCAGGCGACTCGCGTTCCTGGGGGCCAGCGTGATCTTGCGATGGCACAAGTCGATTTGCCGGATGCGCATTTTTCCAATGACATGTACATTTTGAACAACCACTTTCATTGTTGCGATTCAGGTGAGGATCAAAGACTCGCCGAGGCACGGGCTATCGTTGACTGGACCCAAGACGCACAATCAGCGGGCGGGAATTTCGACTTGGAGGAGGGAACAGGAATCGTTTTCCTTGGTGACTTGAACACTGTTAGCGGATCGACGCCTCGAGATATCCTGGTGGATGGCTATGACGGAAAGACAACGGATTGGGACGGCTCTAGCATGACGGACGCCCGACCAGTTCATAACGCGACGGGGACGGATGACTACACTTGGCGCAACGATCAGAGTATTTTCGAACCGGGCCGGCTCGACTATTTCATTTATACCGACAGTGTTTTGAACAGTGAGTATTCGTATGTTCTCAATCCTTCCGCAATGTCTGGCGCGGAACTTTCGGCAACTGGTTTGTTAGCGACTGATTTCTTGCGAGACAAAGACAATCCGTCGAACTTCAATTTTGATCATCTCCCATTGATCGCCGATTTTAGAGCCAACGCAGTGCCTGAACCGAGCGGGTTGGTGGTCTTAGGGTTGGCGACTCTTGCTTTGGTCACTCGTCGAAAACATCGAGTTAAAAGAGTGGTCGTTCTCTGAAGTCGAGTCGCCGCCGTAGTTGTTCGGCAATGATGAACTAGTAGCCTGCTTGAGTTGACGGAGGATGCTCGCGCGAACGGAATCGTTTGTGCGCTCAGGCACTTTAGCTCATGATCAAAGTTAGATCAGTTCTTCGATTACTTTTTGAGTAATGCGATCGGTATAGCCGTTCATCTTCCAGTGACCCGGTGACCAACCTCCAAGGAAGCGGCAAAAATCTGCCCAAGCGAAGGCGTACAGTTCACGCCATTCTGTTTCCAGCTCCGAGAAATTGGTTGGGTTTCCGGCTGTCTGTAAAGCTTGATCGAGTGACTGAAAGTAATGGTTCAGCAGTGTGTCCTGTTGAGACTCGGCTTCTGATTCACCGAGACAACTACTAATCAAATAGGCAACGTCTTTCATGCCACATCCACCGCCAACGTATTGAAAATCGACGGCAGCAACAGGAGAGCGGTTTGATATCGGTGAGTGCTGAGAGTCATGACTTGGAAAACAAAAATTCGCTAGTTTAGCATCGCCATGAACCAGCGTTTGAAAACGGGCTGTATTCAATCGTTTATCAATTTTTGCAGCGGCATTTTTGAGTGGCCCGGCTTCCATGACTTCCAATTCATCAGGACGAGTCGCCAGATGCCAATACGTTCCTACTGGCCACAACGGGGCAGGATTTTGATGCAAGAATATCGCATGAAAGTTTGCCAGCCAACCCAAACACGTTTGGATATCGTTTCGATTGACGTGTTGTTTTCGATCGCTGAATCCAGCTGCATCGAGATCTTCGAGAACAATGATCCAACCAGTGTTTTCTTCTTTTGCTTGTGCTCCAATTAGGTTAGGCACTCTGCAATCATTAGTGGATCTGGAAGCGAACGATTCGTAGAAAGCTTTTTCGACTTCGTAGGACCGAACTTTTCTACGATGCGAGATATCGCCACTCCAACCACGCCGATTTTCACGAACCTCAGAAATATCAATGTGCTTGATAATGGCTGGACTTGCAGATTGGTCGTCAAACTTCAGGCTGACTCTTTGGATAACGCCGTAACCGCTCCACAGATTTTGGATGACTTCACCCATGCTGCATTCAGTTGCGCCAGTGATCTGGCAAACGGTATCTTTAAGAAGCGGCATCGCGTATTGTATCTCTGGATTGATCCAAATCTATCGAACGTCGTAGAAGCCAAAAGCATACGCGAGTGAGCAAGCTTTTCAATCCAGTCGGCTGATCCAAGACGGTTGAGGGCGACCCGTTTTCAAATTCAACCGCAGTCTCTCATAACCCCACGATGGAATTGCCCTGAAACAACGCTTGGCCGAGTTAAATTCCCGCCTTTTGCGTCTACTGTTCTTGCCCCGGATCCCAGCGACGGAATCTATTTCGTGACTATTCCTAAGCGATTTCAAAGTACGTTCCTGAAACTTCGAACTCGCCATCGTTGGATTGGCCGTTCCACCGGTCGGCCACAAAATTCAAATCACCCGCGACATACCCGGCGTTGACTCCTTCGATGACAGTGTCCACACCAAGCAACCCGTCAATCGTATCCAGATCAAAATCGATGTCCGCGATCCGTTTCATCTTTCTTATCCTTCAAAACGCAGGACATCCCCCGAGCAGATCCTTCCAATGAAAGCGGTTTTTATGGTCTCACCGTAGTCATAGGCCAACTAGAGGCGAGCGGTGGAAGTTTAGTGATGTGATGTGATCCATTGGGCAGCTATTTACACGGCAAACCTTGCAACGCCATTCGCATTAAAAGATTTTTGTTGACATACGGTTTTCAAGCGTTAACGTTTATTACATCTTTTCTTTGGAGTTGCGAATGTTGGCTATTTGGATTCGTTCAAGTACATTTTCGCTTTTGATCATTTCGGCAGTCTCAAAATTGTTCTTTTCTCGGGATGCCGGCTCGATCACTATCGCGAGCTTGGGAATTGTCGTTGCTTTGGTAGCACTGGTTGCCAAACCGGAACGAGTTCGGATTTTCTTTGGAATGTTGTTTTCTTTCTTTGCCTTATACAACATTTTCTCCCTTTTTGTTCTTAGCGAATCTCATTGCAATTGTTTTCCTTCATTTGACCCACCTATCTCATTGGTCATTGCAACGGACTTCACGCTGTCGTTTTGTTGGCTCTTGAAGTTTGATTCGACTTCGGATTCGAAAACCAAGTCCAGCTTGTTGTTACTCGCCACCTGGACCTGCACATTGTTGTCCATTGCAATTACAAGCTATTCGGCAGAAGGGTTTGCGTTAAGTCGAATCGAAACCATGTCGAAATTACCGACGTCAATCGTGAAGCCGATTGAATCGAATTCACCTCGTTTGGCAAGGCAGCTTAAGTCAAACGAAACGACTCGGATAATATTGTTGCGAGGGAATTGCGAGCACTGCAGGGAGTAAGAGAAGCACTTTACATTTTGCCCTGACACATTGGCGGTCGTTGTTCATCCAGAATCAGGCGAGATTCCAGTCATTCCTGCATTTCAAACGGAGGATGAATTCATGTTACGGGACGGCGGATTCCCGGCGATGTTGTTCGTAAATTCGGGCGAAGTCATTTCACAATTCAATCCGGAGCAACTAGTAAAATACTTGGATCGCACCAAACTCTTTTCTTTAATTGAAACATAGAAATCTCTTATCACTCTTTTCGGAATCGCGCTAATTTTGACCGGCGCTGTCGGTTTGTTGAGTTTCGATTCCGACCCCGCCTATGCGCAAGTAGAGACTTCCACTTGGCATAGCTACTTTTATTGCGCCAGCGGAGGTCGTGATTGCGTTGGCTGTGAACCTTACGACAGCTGCTCGGAATCGTTTGAGGCGATTGAACCCGGCGGTGATGTTATGGAAATCGCTGTTTTTGGTCATGGCGGCCAACACGGATGCTTGATCGCTCGCGCAGCAGACGACTGCTACTGGACTCCTACCGGATTTTGGTGTGCATACATAGCCAACGGTTGTGGTGCTAACAAGAGGCCATCTTGTACTAGAAATGGCACGGGACAAGTTGTACCGGGCCCATGTGTAAACGGCGGCAACGTTGCGTGCGACGATTGCTCATAATTTAAGCTTTATCCTATTCGTCGGTTGTCTTGGTGGCAGTCGATCGTGCGATCCAAGTTTTTGTTTAGCCCTGAAGTGAAATGAAAAAGATTTTCCTTTTCTTAACGAACGCGCTCTGCCTAATCCTGATTGGTTGTCCAAATGGATTTGGTCAAAATCAAGAGTCGTTCGTCCAACCCAGCGACATTGCAGACGCAATCGAATCAAACTTCTCAAGTTTGGGCAATCATTTGATTCGTTGGTCAGTTAAATACCAGTCAACGAAAATTGAAAAGGTAAGTTTTCTTCAGCAAGCGTCTGCACTGAAAAAGTTGGTCAGTAAGTATGAAACCGAAATGTCGGAGGAAGGGAAAGGCAAAATTGTTGAGGAACTAGCGGTGTTGAAGGAACTGGCCGCAAATCATCCGAAGAGTACGGCCTATCGATGCCAGTTGCTGGTTAGTGGCAAGAATATTCAATGCTATTTGGGGCCGGTAGGAGACCCCGAATCGAACGACAAAATTGAAGCCCAGGTATTTCCGAATCAACTTGTTGACTCATCTTTTTTGAAGAAACATTGGAATGGAGGGCTGGTCTACTCGTTGTATGACCATCCCAATAAGTCAATGATTCTGCGGCAAATGAACGCGCCGACAGAGCTTCGGCGGGAGGTAAGCAAGGGGAAGATTTTCAAAATGGTTTATGAGTTTTGTGGACCGTTTTATTTGCCTCATTGGAATGACGATCAATTTGATATGCGATGGGGACTCGAGCAGGTCTCGGTTAATCTCAAATCTGGAAGTTTTGTAGAGTCTCTGCGAATTGACGGATGGGATGCCAAAGAACTTGACGATGGAAAAATTCAAATCGAAAAGTCAATCACACAAGACTTTTTTGCGCGCACCGGAAGTCGAACGCCCAAGAAGAGTGAAAATGAGTCCCTTGAAACGAAATGCCTCACTCGGTTTATTTTTTCTAAAGATTTGTTGCCAACAAGCAAAGTGATTTTCAAGTCGATTGTTGCCAATGGGAATGTAATCGATGTCCGAGTGTCCGAAGCTATCCAGCAAAGGTTGAAGGGCTCAAAACAGACTTCACCTGACGACTTTTTCCCAGTGCAAATCGTTGACATTGACTACCGGGAATCAGATGGCACTAAAATCGTTAACAAAATGGTAGCTACGAGCTACGGAATGCTGTTTCGCGATTCTACAGACTCAAACGTTTTTCCATGCGAGCCCAGATTCGCCAAATCAATTTACGGTGCATTCGATACTATGTATCTGGATCATCTTCCCAGTACGCAGTTTCATATCGAAGAAGCAAACTCATTGACGCTTGAAACCGAAAAATTTGAATCTGTCGTAACGGATTTTAAGCCAATGGATTTTGAGTTTAGTTTTGGCGATACGCCCGTGATTGAACGATCCTCCAATGAACAGCAAGATCGCAGTACGCCCTATCGAACGGAGCAGGGGGAACCGGTTGACGCAAAAAAACAAGAAAACACTACTATAAACTTTGGCCCGGCATTTTTTCTTTTATTGATGGTCGTTGGTGTGGTCGTCGTTCTTTTCACCAAAAAGACAAAAAGTTGATATGAATCTTTCTTGCAAGTGTTTTTCAAAATCAAAAGCAGAAATTGCATTCCCCCAACAGCTTTTTCGAATGCAGATTGGTGTCGTCGTCTTGACATGGTTTGTTGTTGACGTTGCGACAGGGTATTGCCAACAACCGACACAAAAAGCAGTTCGTGATCTCATTTATTCTGCATGCTTGAGTGTTCATAAAACCGTCGAAATGGATGAAATTAGCAATGAATTAAGTCAGTTTGAACCAAGATCACAAATGGATATGACTCGACTCGCAAGTGTTCTCGAGAGACTGGGGATAGTCGTTTCTTGCGAACAGCGTACGAATGCAACAGTTGACGATTTGATTCCGCCCTGCCTTGTAGGGGTAATGCTTTACGACAGTCGCTACCAGGGGGAAAGCAATGACGTTGAACATTTCGTTTTGTTACTCGGTTATGAGGGAAACAAGATGCTTGTTGTAGACCCTCATACAACTCCGGATGAAGTGTCAAAAATGGACCCGAGGGGGATTTTTTCATTCTGGAATGGAGCAAAAATTCGATTGTACGAATCTCGTTTCGAATGGTTTAGTTCATTGGTGCTTCAATATCGCTTGGTTGTCGTTTCGATTTTGATTGGATTGGTGGCGATTATTTATCGTCGAAGTTTCTCTTCGCTGATAAAGTCGAGGAAGCATCAAGCGATGATGGTCTTCTTCTTTACGATATTGGTGTTTCCAGGCTGCAAAAACTCAAGCGAAACAAGTGTTGACAACATTGCTTCTAAAAACGACGAGAAAACAATCGCCTATTTCGCAGTTAGTGAACCGCCGGAATTGAATCTGGGTGCTCTCAAGATTGATAAGTCAACCGTCGTTTCGTGCAGGCTGAAACTTCGTTTGTCAGAATCGAATACCGGTACAAGAATCTCTCGAATTCAGACAAGCTGCAAATGCATTAAAATAGACGCGGAACAAATCGTTGGGGAGCCCTTTGACGAAAATCAGACTTTGGAAGTTCCGTTTGATATCGAATTCACTAGCCAAAGTGGTGAATTCAAACAGACAATTCAGTTCACATTTAATCAGGATGAGTCCACTTCCATCCTTGTTCCAATAAGTGCCTTTCTTTCGAATGTTCCAAACGCTTTAATCAAGACCATCGTTTTTCATGCAGATGTTAGTGAAAAAAAAGGAATGGCAACCGCCGTATTCACCCGAGCTAGAATGGCTTCAGACGCGAAATTGGGTCTCTTGAAAGTTGAAAGTGGCGCTGATGTTGAAGTCAGGGTTGCCAGTCAGAAACTTGTTTCACCCGCGTTGCCGAATCTTGAAGATCGTCGACTGGACTCGTTGGAAGTCACTTTGCAATTAACGCATGACATGTTGCTAGGCGCCCATTCGCTGGGTGATCTGAAATTTTTTTGGACAAGCAATACGATTCCGTCCATTACACTGCCTGGGAAGCTTGTCCACGAGCACGTTCTTAGCGCATCGCCAAAGAACATCTTCTATAGAGGCAACGTTGGAGACCCAATTGAAGGCGAGTTCAAGCTTCATGGCGATCAAGAATACTTCGGACTAGCTCAAAGTTTCCGTGCGTCAAGTAATCTTGATTCGTTGCAGTTGAGTTTCGAAACGAGTCTGTCAAATGATGGAGAATTGACGGTTTCATACAGGGGAACTAGCGCTGCCAACGCTGTTCGAGTTCAGGGAGAAGTCTCCTGCGAGTTTGGGGCAGAATTGCCTGCGCTTAAGATCCCAATCAAGTTTTTGATTCACTAACAGTTTTCATGAGTTTCGTCGCTATGACCACACATGGTATTGTTGCAGTCCTCTTTCTTGTTATTTCGATTCCTGAGGTTCTCAAAAGTCAGGAATCAATTCGGGATTTGCCGCACGATACCGTCGCTGTGATTGAAGCTCGCGACTTGGGGAATGTGTCGAGAAAACTTGCAGATATTTATAAAACTGATTCATTCGTGGCGCTTGGGCAATGGGAGCTCTTGAACGAGAATCAGAATCTATTTCAGTTAAACGTAAATCGCCTGCTAATCGCAATGCGAACTCAAGATAAAAGGAGCTCAACGCTGATCCGAATTAGTGTTGATCAATCGGCGATAGAAATTGAAAAATTCTTGTTGAGAGTTCTGGAATTCGTTGCAACGAAATTTCATTTTCATTTCATACAGCAGGAAGGTCAGC
>CAZQQR010000100.1:1628-16410 GCA_964595515.1 uncultured Pirellulaceae bacterium | reverse complement strand
GTTTATTGCGACGGTGGAGGTCGGCATTTTCTACATCACAACGGAGAAGTGTTTGAGGACGTGATGCGACGCGGGGTGGGGTTGGCTTGTATTCATTACGGTGTCGAAGTTCCTAAAGGACTGTCTGGGCAACGATTTCTGAATTGGATTGGCGGATATTTCGAAACCAATTGGTCCATCAACCCACACTGGGTTGCCAAGTTCGACAAATTCCCCAAGCATCCCTGCACGAATGGCGTCAAACCGTTCGAGATCAACGACGAGTGGTATTATCACATGCGTTTTTCAGACATGATGACTCGCGTAACACCATTGCTTTCGACGTTGCCACCAGAGGACACGTTAAAGCGACCCGATGGGCCGCACAGTAATAACCCGGCGGTCCGAAAAGCAGTTCTCGAGGACAAGAAACCTCAGCACGTTGCCTGGGCATTCGAGCGGGGCGATGGAAAAGGACGTGGGTTTGGGTTTACTGGCGGGCACTTTCACAACAACTGGGCGAACGATAATTTCCGCAAACTTGTGCTGAATTCGATCGCTTGGACAGCACATGCAGACGTACCAGATAACGGAATTGAATCCGCAACGCCGACGGAAACTGATTTGGAAGAGAACCAGGATTATCAAAAAGACAATCCAAGGAAGTTGAAAGCGAATTCCAAATAGCTTCACGCCGATATGGGCTCGCCGTTCAATTTCGGTTCGGCGGGCCGGCTTAAACGTTGAACAAAAAGTGGCAAATGTCGCCGTCTTGAACAACGTAATTTTTTCCTTCGGTCCGAAGTTTTCCGTTTTGCCGAATCGCGACCTCGGATTTAAACTCTTCGAGGTCCGACAACGAATAGACTTCGACGCGAATGAAACCACGTTCGAAATCGGTGTGAATAACACCAGCAGCTTGCGGACCAGTAAAGCCCTTTTTGATTGTCCAGGCCCTGACTTCTTTCTCTCCAGCAGTGAAATAGCTCTCAAGGCCGAGCGTTTCGTATGCGGCTCGAGCGAGCACGTTGAGGGCAGGTTCAGTCAAGCCGACGGCTTCGAGCATTTCGGGCCGGTCGCCCGGATCAAGCTCCGCAATCTCTGCTTCAATTTTAGCGCAGACGACGACAAACCCAGCAGACACTTTTTCGGCATGAGCTTTTACTTTGGCGACCAACGGCGAATTTCCCTCGAGGTCATCCTCCGCCACATTGGCGACGTACATGATCGGTTTGAGCGTGAGCAAACCGTAACTCTTGATCGCTTTGTTTTCTGGTTCGTTGAGGTTTAAGCTTCTTAACGGAGTTTCTGTTTCAAGATGAGTCAGGCATTTTCTAATGACCTCGGCCAGGAACTTGGCTTCTTTGTCACCTGATCGGGCTGTACGATCGGCTTTGGTGAGTGCGTTCTGAAGCGTCTCGATGTCCGCGAGCATCAGCTCGATCTCAATCGTTTCTATATCAGAAAGCGGATCGACGTTTCCGCTGACGTGAATGACGTCTTCGTCTTCGAAGCACCGAACGACTTGCATGATCGCGTCGACTTGGCGAATGTGGCTGAGGAACTTGTTGCCTAGCCCTTCGCCTTCGCTGGCTCCTTTAACGATCCCGGCAATATCAACAAGTTTTAGCGTTGCGGGGATTACTTTTTGTGGAGTGATATAAGTCGTGATGCGTTCCAACCGGTCGTCGGGCACACTGACGATGCCTTCGTTGGGTTCGATCGTGCAGAATGGATAATTTTCGCTGGCGGCTGCTTTAGACAAAGTCAAAGCATTAAACAGCGTGCTTTTACCGACGTTGGGCAAGCCTACAATTCCGGCTTCCATGGGCCGTTTCACTTTCAAAAAAATGGCGACAAATTCAGGTCACCATGGTAATGATTTATTCGTATTTGCACTACGGCTGTCGAGCAGAACAGAATCGCCAACTGGACTTTTTGTGACGCTCGTGATACCGTGCGGCGATTGATCGGCGTTGGTAGAAGTTGCGAATTGGCTCGCCAACGCTTGAGTTTGAATGACAAAATTTCGAGGCTTTGATGAAACAACTTCGATCCGTCGGCGCGTTCATGATTGTGTGTTCGATTCTTTGTTTTGTTGTTGCTTATGACCGGTATCAAACAAATTTGGTGACTGCAAAGGCGTTGATGAATCTCGATGGATTCGATGGTGTTGAATTTGATTCGGTTTCCGTGCCCATGGAGACTTACATCGCCGGATTCGCCGGAGTCGTTCTGCTGGTGGGTGGATTTCGATGCTTTTTGACTTGGCGATCGATCCAGAAACAAAGCGAAGGCAATTCCAGCGCTATGCTCGACGTGTAAGGGCCGCGCCCAACTCCGACCACTGCTATTAATCGCTGGTCAACCAGTTTTCTCGGAACATTCCCTGAACCGATGGGTTCAACTTCCATACGCTATCCTTAGCTCAATTGGAGAATCAATGAAATTCGGTTTTAGCAGCGCATTTGCGTGCGTTTTGATCATTAGTTTTCTTTCGGCGCCTGCGATCGCTCAGCGGGGCGGTGGTAGAAGCAACGATGACGGCTGGAAATTCCTTTCCGGAAAGTACGATAAAAACAAAGACGGCAAGATCGAATTGTCTGAGTACTCGCGTGGCAAAGAAGCGTTTGAGAAGATTGATCGAAACTCTGACGGAAGCATCACTGCTGACGATTGGAAAGTTCGATCCAAGGCCAGTTCGCCGGCTGCTGGAACAACGGCACCTGTCGTGGGTTCGGTTGCCCCAGATTTTTCTCTTTCTCAAGTTCAGGATTCTTCAAAGAGTGTCAAGCTTTCGTCGTTCACTGGCAAGAAACCAGTCGCTTTGATTTTCGGTAGCTGTACCTGACCGCCGTTCGTCCGTTCAGTTGGTCAACTGAAAAGCTTGTCAGAAAAATACAGCAACGACGTTCAATTTTATTTTGTTTATTGCCGTGAGGCACACGCGATCGACAGCGATCGGCCCACGAAAAACACGGTCGAGCAGCCGGTTTCTACGGAAGAAAGACGCAAAGTCGCCCAAGCGTTTTTAGATGACATGGATTTTGATGTGCCGGCTTTGCTTGATAATATCGATGACAAAACCTCTCGCGATTACGCTTCGCATCCAGACCGGCTCTATCTGGTAGGCAAAGACGGCAAGGTTTCGTGGGCCGGTGACAAAGGCCCATTCGGGTTTAAGCCAGAGTTGTTGGCGAAGGCGATTGAATCCGAATTGTCGGGCGAGGGAAAATCTTCGTCAACTGAAGGTGCCGCCGATGCGGGCGGAAGAGGTGGTCCACCCAATGGCGGTCGTGGTGGTCGCGGATCTCGAGGCCAAGGCGGACGGATGATGTCGATGCCAGTCATGAAAGCGCTCGATGGTGATCAAGATGGAAAAATCTCTGCCGGAGAAATTGAAAAAGCGATTGAGAGATTAAAGGAGCTTGATACGAACAAAGACGGCAAGCTTTCGCCGCAGGAATTGCTGCGGGGAAATTGAGTTGAAGTTTAACTAAGTATGACGGTAACGTGCTGTTGTTCGTTCGCGAACAACAGCTTTTTTTTCGTGGGTACCTAGTGGCTCGTCAAAGCTGAGCTAATGGGTGCCATCTTGATTACACTTGCGTAAGCATGCTCACGACAAGCATAACATGGCACCCTGTGATACGATCAAATCAAGTCTGATGAATTACTAGTCTGGAAATATCGCTTCGCTAAGCATCCAGCTAATTTCTTGGAATCGCTCCGGATTAACACTTGTCGGCATCTTGAGGTCATGGACGCATCGTTTTGTTAACAGGCGCATCTTTCCAATGGCTGCAGCCAATTCTTGGAGATCGTCGCCAATTGGTGGGGCATAAGCAAACGAGAGAAGCTGGAAGGCGGACGGAAAAATTTTTGCTTTTAGGGAATATTTTCCTCAAGTTGACGCTTAATAGTTTAGTTGCCAGTGATTGTAGCATCAGTGATTGACCTTATGGAGATACGCTAAATGAATGGAATTGATTTTCAGGTTTGAAAGTAAATACCGGCAACTAAATCCCTCCGCTCATCTCGTTTCAACTCCCCGAGTTGTTTTGGATTCTGTCCAGACTCGTTGGATATTGGAATGATCCCATCCAATGGTTTTTCGCTTTTTCGCCCGCAGTTACTGGTGGAGCACTATGCCCTTTTTTAGACCCCATTAGTTTTGGAGAATTTGCGATTAAGACTCAAACACCAATTCCCTACGTGCGAGGAACAATGAGAACCACAATGCTCGCCGCTTTGTTTTTCATTACAGCACCAGTCATGCCTTTGTGCGGGAAAGACGTAATGACGTTTACTAGTCAAGCAGCATTTGAAGCTGCTGTAAACGTTACCACCACCGAAGATTTTGAATCATTCGAGCCTGCAAACGGAGGTGCTGGCGACACTGACATTTCAGAAATCACTGCTGCATCACCGTTTGACCTCAACGGATTCAGGATTACTGAAAGCCCAGTGACAAGAATCGTAAGCGGAGATATTTACCAAACGATCGATACTGTCGGAGATGATTCTCGGGACAGTTTCGGCAGCACTGGTACTGGCGCCTATCTCTCCGTTGGACTTCAGTCCGCCGACGATCGTTATTCGTTTGGCATTGATCCTGGTTTTACAGCGATCGGATATGACTACACAAGCTGGTCAAATGGTGGGCACAATCATGTTCATAGTTTTACCTTTGCCGATGGAAGTATCTTTACTGTAAACCCGAAAGGGAATGCCGATTTTTCTTCGCTTGGTACGAGTGGATTTTTGGGATTGCTCTCAGATTCCCCAGTTGTATCGCTCGATTTTGAATTTATTGCAACCAGTAGCATCGAGGGCTCCGGTTTCGATAATTTCGTCTTTGGCACTGCTGCAGTTCCCGAGCCAAGTTCAATGATGGCTTTGGTTGCGCTAGGCGGATTTGGATTCCTTCGACGTCGCCGAGTTATCTAAGAATGTCTGTCGATACGGTTACCTTCACCGCAAGAGTTACACCGATGAAATTGAAAGTGTGACCGTAACGTGCTGTTGTTCGCTTCGCGAACAACAGCTTTTTTTTTAGTGGGCGCTTAGTCCGGAAATATCGCTACGCTCAATATTCGGCTAATTTCTTGAATCCCTTCGGGATAACTGATGGCCGCAGAAACCGCCATGACGTTTGGGGAAGGGATGGCGACCCATAACCAGCAAAAACCTGCGGCTGTCTTGCTTGGTGGCTTTGGGGTACGTTTGGGGTAGCGCATGAAGTCGGAAATTTCATCGAGCCAGAAATCAGTCTGAGCCTTGGATTCTGAGGCGAAGGCCGCAAGATCTCGAAGTTCATCGCCCGCTGTGTGCCCCGGTGCAGCCTGTCTTCGGCGTTGCGTTGTCATCAGGTCAGGAACCGGGCGCCTTGTTGACTACAATGCCGCTTTGCCGAACTTCCACCATGGCCGCTTTTCGTCTTTTGGTTTGACGGTAAATCCCCACGGTCGTCCATTGGTGCCGATACTGCCTTCCATCTTTGCAAACGTGAAAATTGCATTGTGGATTTTAGCGTCAGTCATGTTGGCTTTGCGAAGGTCCGCATGTGAAAAATTCGCGTGGGAAAGATCTGCGTTGAATAGGTTCGCGTTCACCAACGTCGCGTACTCAAAATTGCTGCGAAGTTCGCCAAAGAAAAAATCGGCGTCGCTAAGATTCGCCTTTGTGAAATCCGCTTCGTTCATTTTCGTGTGACGGAAAAGTGCGCCCACAGCGTTGCAGCCTACAAATCGAGCTTCGTCAAAAACGTTATCTGACATATCCGCCTTCGTCATGGTTGATCCGGCGAGGTTTGCACGTCGAAGAACGCAGTTGTCAAACTCTGAAAACGACAGATTGGCTCCCGAGAAATCTGCATCGCAAAGATTACAGCCGGTAAATTTGCATCCTGACAAATCTTGCCCAGAGAAATCGGCACCCGCGAGATTGTGTCCCTTGAGAACACATCCCCGAATCGCGTCGTTCTTGGCCTTCAAAAGCGTCTTGCCAGATGACTTGTGTTTGATCTTAACCATCACATCTCCCATTACAGTTGGATTGTGTTGCCTCAAACACTATCCTCTGCCCGACTTGATATAAGAAATTCAATGAAAAAACTGACTCCCATCAGTTCGTTCTTATCTCTGTCGCTCTGCCCATGTTGAAACCCATGCATTCCATAATGAGTTTCGAAATAACGTTGGTCTTATTTAAATATTTCTCAACAACGGAGGTGAAATCCCATTATTGAGGACCAAAACCTGGTTGCAATCAAATTCTCGGCAATCCCATCAAATGCTATTTTGAAGGGTGTGCATCACGCCACTGTGGGTAAGATGCGCCTTTTAAACCAAGTATTGCTCGAAACATCGTAATTCAATTGAAATTGAAAACTCATTCGCGGTAAGACGAAAAGCACTCGGCCAAGGTTCATTTTTTCTGAGTCGATTTTTCGTTGGCCCCATCGCTGGCATCATTCGATTGCTTTTCAGAAGCTGGCTTTTTGTGATGTACGGAAGTCCCGATCGGCTCGTTGTGACCTGCGAGTTTTATTTTTTGACCAAGCGTTTGGCGTTTTGCGACTAAACCTCGGTACTCAACAAGGTCGACTTGCTTGAACTGCAGCCAGTGTTGTTTTGCCAACGCAATCCGTTCGCGGTCTTTTTTGGAAAGCTTGTTGATCAGGACATGTTTCGATTTTGCATTCAATCCATTTTTCATTAAGCCATTGGGTTTGATCGAAACTTTGACTTCGGAGGGAAGCCAACCCAGTTGCCGAATTGACTGATTCAGTCGCATTCGTGGGAAAGGCGGGAACTTGTGTGGGTCAGTCGCATTCAGCTGCGTGAACACATCGATGAACGACAAATAGGCTGGCAAGACGGCAACGTTTTCAGGCTGTTTACCAACGTATTGATACGTGATGGTTGGACTGGTCAAAGTCACAGAATGAGAGGACCAATCCGCTTCTTCTTCATAGACTTCTTTGACAAGGAAACTGGAACGATTGTCTTCTAGCGTTTTGCTTCGAACCGATTCGAGAATCTTGATCAATCGAACGTCGTGAAATTCATGCTTCATGGTTCTGGCCGGATCAATCAATACGATTTTCCGCTGACGTGAATCGTAGATGACTATCTCTAATGGTCGCGGCGTTGATTCATCTGAAAGCTGAAAATCGTAGACGATTCCTTGCGAAAATACTGTCACGTTTTGAGAGATGGGGAGCGGAGCATCCTCCATATAGACTTGTGACTCAATCCGGAATTCCTGCGCGAGTCCGATGCCAGAATTCAATATTAGAAAACTGATAAGAATCAGAAGGCGGCGAATCTGAATTGAAATCATGGCTCATCTCGATGGCGAAAGGTGGAAGCAAGCCGTTTTGGCCAAGTTGGCCCAAATGGGCTTGGATGCTCGAATCGAAATGCGGCGAGAGTAGGAGAAGTGTTTGTTTGGAGCAACAGAGGATTTGCTAGCCAAATGCCATGGGAGTGTCGTCCGACAGGTGCTGTATCGAAATGGACAAACTGAAAAGAAAGTTGCCGCTGCATGCATGAAACTGCGCACGAAAAAAGCCTGCTTCGGTTGAAGCAGGCTTTGAGTTTTACGTTTGAGCTTTTCGTTGGCACTTAAATGCCATCGTTAGCCAGCGAGTGGGTTCAGCTTATCCATCAAGCCCTTCACGACAGGTTTGAGAATTCCAAGAATGCCATCATCTGAAATTCCGCCCATTGCATCGTTGATCGTCTTGATAAATTTGCCGATCATCCCGCCAACGACTCCTTTGCCGCTTTCGGGTAGGTTAGCCAATCCCATTCCATCGATCGACCCAGTCAAACCTTTGATCTTGTCAGCTAGTCCGCTCGCGTTGTCGGCAGTCACATTCTTGAAACCATCAGTGATTCCTGTGAACTTGCCGCTGAGATCCTTCAATCCACCCATGCCAAGATCGCCAAAATCTGCGCCCTCTGGAATTTCCAATCCAGGAATGCTCATTCCGGACATGGCTCCTCCGATTCCATCGGCAGCGCCTTTGACGCCATCGACGACTCCAGAGGCAGCACCTTTGACACCATCGCCGATTTTCCCTGCTGCGTCGCCAGCGGCGGGCATCAGGAATTTCCAAGCGAGAAAAGCCAGAGCCGCTAGAGCGATCAAAGGCAGTAGTAGTTTCACAAAATTGAATCCTGCATCAGCAGCATCACCGGCAGCACCTGCCGCTGCACGACCTGCGTTACCTGCTGCACCAAGAGCTGCTTTGCCTGCATCGCCGGCAGCACCAACCGCATCGCTGGCTGCACCGGTTACGTTGCCAAGCAAGTTTCCAAAGCCAAGACCTTCAGTCAAAGACGAAGGCATGAAGCCAAGCGATTTTTTCTGCTCACCAAGGAAGCTACCAAGTCCAACAGCATCTAGTGCTTTGTTCTTGATGTGTTTGCCAATCACGCCCATGACGATCGGAGCAACCATGGCCATCAATTTGGACATGATACCTTTATCGAGCCCAAGGACTTTGGCGATGGTTGCCATGATGCCACCCCGGCTGTTTCCGCCAAAGATGCCGTCAAGGACGTTGTTGCCTGATTTCTCGAATTCCTCTGGGACTTTTCCGCCACCGAGCAAATCTCCAAGCTTGTCAAGAACACCAGTGTCCTGTTTCTTGGCCATTTCAAAGACGTCTCTTGCGCCTTGAGGAGTTCCTGATTTCTTAATCAGTCCGCCCAGAATTGAACCAGCCGCGTTTTCAAAAACCGAAGAAGTTTTCTTTTCGTCTGTGCCAAGAATCCCGCCAATTTGGCCCATCACTTGTTTGCTAACGGCCCCTTTGACCATGTCCATTAAATCCATGTTTTCTCCAAAAAATTTGTTGTATTGAATGGGCACTGAATCGTGCCTTCGTTTTCACTACCGCAGCTAAAGTATAAGGATTTGTGTGGCGGATTGTACTGTTTCGCGTTTTCCAGGATCAAAAAAAACAAACTTTTGAAAAGCGATTTAAAAACACAGGCCATGTTTTGTTTGACGACAACCAAATAGTTAATCGGGGAAAGATTTACTGATTCTCGCTCACATGACACTTTATCAACAGCCGTTTTGCATCCGAAGTTTATCGCCAGCCTGCTTACATCGAACTGAATTCACACCATCCAAACTCAGCCAAAACGCGGCTCGTTTTGCGACAAAGTTTCAATTTGCGACGGTCTTCAAGGCATGCTGAACCAACATCGAAGGCTAACAAATTGAAGGACGATGAAGGATGACACCGCGAAATTCAATTGCGACTCAGGGTGGAATAAGCGGAGATCCAGCAGAGCAAATCTGCTCGCGACTAAGTGTGAATCGCGCGGCCATCGACGGCTAGCGCGGCTTCCTGCATAATTTCCGAAAGCGTCGGGTGTGCGTGACAACAACGAGCTAGATCTTCGCTAGAGGCACCAAAATTCATGGCGATCGCGGCCTCTGCGATCAGGTCCCCTGCCCTGGCTCCAATCGCGTGAACTCCGAGAATCCGGTCGGTTTCAGCATCGGCGATGACTTTGATTTTTCCGTCGACATCGCCAATCGCTCGAGCTCGGCCGTTGGCACCAAAGGGACAAACGCCTTTTCGATACTTGATACCGGCTTCTTTCAACTGCTCTTCGGTTTTGCCAACACTCGCGATTTCAGGATGCGTGTAGACGATTGCAGGAATAGCATCGTAGTTAACGTGGCCATGCCCAGTTACCAGTCGCTCAACACACGCAACTCCCTCTTCGGAAGCTTTATGAGCCAGCATCGCGCCGCCGATACAGTCACCGATTGCAAACACGCCGTCTACTGATGTTTTCAAGTGATCATCGACGGTGACGAATCCGCGCTTGTCGACGGCAACGCCCGCAGTTTCAAGCCCGATGTTCTTTGTGTTGGGCGATCGACCTGCCGAAACCAAAACGCGGTCGCATTCGATCGGCTCTTGACCCTTGCACTTGACCAAGCATTTACCATCGTGACGTTTCGCGCTTTCGACCCACATGCTGGTGTGGAATTCAAGTCCCTGTTTTTGAAAGACACGAACGGCGATCCGAGCAATCTCTTGATCCAAACCACCAAGCATTTTATCCATGCCCTCCAGGACGACGACTTCGGAACCAAGTCGATTCCAAACTGAGCCAAGCTCTAATCCAATGTAGCCCCCACCAATCACAACCAATTTTTTGGGAACGTTAGGATAGCTCAATGCGGTCGTACTATCGCCGATATAATCGCCGTCGAATTCGATCCCAGGAAGCTGCATCGGCACGCTGCCCGTGGCCAAAATAATATTCTTGGCAGTTAGTTTTTCTCCGGTGGAAACTTCCAGTTGCGAATTGCCCAGCAATTTTCCGCGACCGACATAAGTTGTCACCTTGTTCCGTTTAAGCAGCATGTTGATTCCGCCGGTCAGCGTATCAACGATTTTAGATTTTCGTTTCATCATCGCGCCGAGATCGACCGTCAACTTGGTCGCTTTGATGCCATGCTCGACCATGTGATCACGGGCTTCGACCAACAGATGGCTTGACTCAAGCAATGCCTTGCTCGGAATACATCCGACGCGAAGACACGTTCCGCCGAACTGCGGGTTTTCGTCGATCACCGCTGTTTTCAAGCCAAGTTGAGCTGCGCGGATCGCAGCAACGTATCCGCCAGGTCCGCCACCTAAAACGACGAGGTCAAAATTATGATCAGCCATGATGTTTCTAAAGTCGAAATCGAGTCGTAAAGCCCGAATTGTGATCTTTTTGCTCGTTCTTAACCAGATGGGATCGTTCGAATTTTATCAGCCAGTCCATTGACTGAAAATGATTATGAACACGATACCATCGACAGTATTGTGATGAATTCGAGTCCACGCGAACCAGCCACACTGCTGGGCCACGAGAAATTAGAGTCGGCGGAAAGTCAAAAGAACTAATTCTTGGATCTGCCCAGCATTGCCCGTTTTCGTTCCGATGTTTGACGCTGAATCCGCAAAAACGTTTAGCTCACGATTCCTATTAATTATCCATCGCTTTAAGCACTTCATTCCATTTTGAACCGGCCTGATTGTTACCAGTTTTTTCATAAAGCTCGATCAGGTAACCCACGACGATCTTAGTTGCAAACTTGGTTTCACCTTTGCGTTTGTCCAGGTAATTGGAAAGGAATTTTACGGACTCAAGCAAGATTTCTTCAGCCACCTTCATGTTCCCCATCTCCAACTCCGCTTTGCCGGCCATGGAGTTAAGACGCTGATACATAAACTCGTTGTCGACTTCCGCTAACAATTCCATTTTTTCGTTCAGCCGCTCGTTGGCGGACTCGAATCGCTCAAGGTGAAATTCAGTTTTGATCAGAGTCAGGAACCTAAGCAGCGTTTTTCGGCTAGTCGCTCCGTATTTTTTTACAAAGAACTCGTGAGATTGGATCAACAAAGGACATGCTTCTTCAAATCTATCAGTTCGGTAACAGGCCATGCCAAGCCGCCCAATCAAAACCGGATCCAGTTTGGCATCTGACTGATTCGACCTTTTTCGCTTAACTAACTCTTTCAACGATTCATACTCTTTTTCAGTTTGATCCGATTCGTAATAGAATTTTCTGAGCAGCTCCAATGTGAAGATCGTATCTGGGTGTGTTTCCCCAATCGTCTCATCCAAGTTCGCAAGCGCTGTTACGAATTCAGACTCTGCCAATTTGTAATTCTTCATGTAGCCATGGGTAGCCGCGAGGCTTGCGCGTGTGATGTTTGTTTTTGAATTTTTCTCTCCAAAAACTTCTGTTGAATCGCGCAACGCTTTTTTTAAGTACTCCTCAGATTGCTCGTAGTTTCTGATGTGACAGTGCATCTCACCAAGGTTGTGAGCGTTGGCAATCGTGTTGTGATTGGGAGAATCGTATCGCTTCGAAAGTTGGTCTTCCAACTCCAAGAGCAGTTTCATCGCGGTAGTTTCTTTATCAAGACTGTGGTAACAAGCAGCCAACGAGTTTCGGATTCGAATGCTGAGATCACTTGTTTCACCTGTCTGCGTTTCACTGATGGGAAGTATTTTTTCCAGGACCGGCAGAACTTCTTGAAATTTGTTTTGTCGCATTTTCGACATGGCCAAGTTATGAATCAGCCCGACAGTCAATGGATGATTTTCGCCGACAACTGATGCTAATTTGTCTGCCAGTTGTTTCTGTTTCAATTCAGCTTCGGCAAATTTTCCCTCCCGCGATTGCATCAAGTCAATTTCGATATTGCTCGCCAAAACGAATTGGTAGATGCTCTGGATCTCTGCTTTCTCATTAAGAAGCTGCCCAACGTCTAACACATTGTCGGTTTCTAGGGACTCGAAAATTTTGTCGATTGCGGCTTGGGAGGCTTCGAAATTCTCAAGCTCTAGCTCGGCAGAGGCCAGTGTGAAATAGATTGCGCTTACGAGTTCCTTGTCACTGGCGGCTGGATTTGCGAGCAAACTTCTGGCTGCCAAAACTGATTCCTGAAACCGTCCGAGAGAGTGAAGGGCGCTCGACCTCAATTCCTGAGCACTCAAAGACTGTGCGGCATTTTGGCGATTTTCTTGCTCGTAAAACTGGATCGTTTCATCGGCCATTTCTAAAGCGAGATCCGTGTATTGAAGGCGGATATCCAACTCAATTTGGTCCAAACGCAAATCCCAGGCCTCGTCCGCCGTTGTGCCGTGAAGCGATTCGCAGATCGGCAACGCCAGCACGATTTGCTCCTTTGCATATTTGTATTCGCCCAACTGTTTCAACATCTCCGACAATTGCAGACGCACTTGAAGTTCGATCGAAGGTCGATTGTGAAACCGTTTTGAGACCTCGGAACGGGCTCGATTCAAAACGGTTCTGAGCTTCACGTCAGGGTTTGGGTTTTCAAACGGACTGGCTTGCTCAAATAGGTCAATGACCAGAAAGTTGCTGATCTCCGTTCGCGTTTCCAACTCCAATTGAGCAAGCTTGGCCGCCTTGGAAGCTTTGTAGGCCTGCGATGCAAACGCGATGGTGCCCAAAATAGAAACAAGTGCGACCAAGCCAGACATCCATCCGAACAATCGCGTTCGTTTTTTTTGCTCCGTCTCCCGAATCACCGCTTCGGATTTTTCGACCTCCGCTTGTTTCAATCGTTCTTGATAATTTGTTTGGTAGTTCGAAATCGCTTCCGCAACGACTTGTGCGTTTTTGGGGCGATCTTTGGCGTCCGGTTGAAGGCATTGAACGCAGATCTTTTGCAGTTCTTCGTTAGTGTCCGAGGCACTTAAGCGGTCTCCAACGGCTCCAATTTTTCCTTGTGCAACGTGTTCGATCAATTCGTTGGATCGCAGATGTGCAAACACCCGTTCGCCTGTCAGTATTTCAAACAAAAGGTGACCCAAACTGAAAACGTCGCTTCTTTGATCAATCGCTTCGACGTCACCGCGAGCCTGTTCGGGTGACATATAAGCGGGCGTGCCGAAGATGTCGCCTTGCTTGGTGGCAAACGGAATCGATGCTCCCAAGGATTCATCGCCAGAGCAGTTAACAGTGTCAGCAGTGGACGGGAAGTTTGAATGTGAATCGTGAGGAGGTTTGGGTTGTGGCGGTACAGCTCCAAGCTGTTTCGCCATCCCCCAGTCCATCACTTGCACCTCTCCAAATTCGCCAACCATCACGTTTTGAGGTTTGATGTCACGATGAATCACGCCGTTGGCATGGGCGAACGCTATCGTTTGAGCTATTTGTTCAAAGATCCCTATCAAATTGGGCAGCCCACGATCGTTGTCTTTTAGGATGGCACCAAAGTGTTGCCCCTCAACGATTTTCATAGCGAAATACTGATCGCCGTCTTCCAAAATCCCTTGTTCGTAGACTGGTGGAATTCCTGGATGTTGAAGCTGGCCCGTGATCACGGCCTCTTGAGTAAGGCGTTGATTGGCAAAGCTGTTTCCGGAAAGTTTAGGTTTAATTGTCTTGATTGCGACCGATCGTTCGAGTGTTTGATCGCGTGTTCGCCAGACGATTCCAACGCCACCTTCACCAATTTTGGAAAGCTGAATATATTTGGACGGGAGTTTGATTTTGCCGCGAGTCGCTGTTGGCAGTTCCGGCAATTGCACCAGTTCTTCGAAAAAGTTCAGATCGAAATCTGGAAATCGCTTGGCATAATCATCAACGTCAATGGAGTCACCTTGCGATCGTCTTGCAAGAATCTCCTCGCGGATAAGCGACGCGATCAATTTTTTTCGCTGGCCTGGCTGTAACGAAGCTGCTGATTCGGATCTTGCGAGAAACTCTTCAACTGATCCGACGCTCGCGTCCTCAAGTTGCACCCGGAACTGGCTGCTGAATTCAATGATGTTGGATGAGATTTTTGTTTGCTGTTCCATAAGTCTCGCTCGACAGGATCTCCTATCCCTCAATTGCGCTGAGTTTAAAAACGTTACAGGCTAATTTTGTTTTTTGTCGGAATGCATCTCATTCAGCTCATCTCGGCAATAATCAATCAAACGCAAGTCGATCAATTCCTCCTCAATCGCTCCCTTGGTTGCTATCTCAAGCGTTTCCGAAATTTTCCCGATCATCTCTTTGGCGAATTTCGAACGAGCGCGATGCACCAGCACACGGGCGTTTCCCACCGAAACTTCTTTATCCAGCAATGTAGTTAACTTCTTCGAAAGCTCCGTAAAATCTGCAGCGGGATTCTCGATCCGAACCTTTAGGATTGAAAAAGACTTTGAGTTTCCGTTTTCTTCTGAGGCTTCGAGTGATTCCCAAGTTCGTTCCAGCAGCTCATTTCGCCAAACTTTCAAGAATCGCT
>CAZQQR010000100.1:0-1528 GCA_964595515.1 uncultured Pirellulaceae bacterium | reverse complement strand
AGTGATTCCCAAGTTCGTTCCAGCAGCTCATTTCGCCAAACTTTCAAGAATCGCTTTTCGTTTTCAACTCGATACTCATCCGCTTGAGCTACTTCGGGAAAATCATTCACCTGATTGGTTTTGCTGGTCCCCAGTTTTCGGAAATGAAGGGCCACCATTCGAAACAAAACTGTTTTGACGAAGGAGCGGAATTTTCCTTTGGCTGGATCGGCGTTCTTAAAATCACCCTGTATGAATTTGACGGCGAATTCCTGGTAAAGATCGTTCGCGACCTCAGGGTTTTTTAGTGAAGCCCCGAGATACCTCCGAATCGCCGATCCGTATCGGTTTAAGAGATCACGCTGAGCGCTGGATGCGACTTGTTGATTTGAGTTGTGCGCGCGTTGAACGACGCTCCACAACGTTTCAATTCTGCTTAGCCGACCGTCGTGTGAAGTATCGTTTCCCAAACAATCTTGAGCCTCTTCCGACAACTCTTTCACTATCTTTTCCCCAAAACTTCCGCCCTAAGTTCTGACCTTTTCCCATTTCTATCTTCGCATGATTTGGGCACGAAGGATATAAAAACTTCACGATGACAAATTTTTGATTGCCTGAAAAGTCGCAATTCCTACTTCGAATTGGGGACTTAAAAAGAAAATCTTGAATTGCTCTGTAACATCGAGGCAGGCGGCGCAAATGAGCGGTGAAGGCAAACAACTAACCCGCTCATTTTGGAGATTACGATGAAAAAGCTCATTTTCCCGTGCCTAATGGCACTTTCTATTCTTTGTTCTGGTCAAGCCAACGGCCAGCAGATCATCGGAACTTACGGTTCGGGAGCTTACAGTTCTCAGATGTACCAAGGTGGTGTTGTCACCCAGCAACCGACTTATGGTTCCCCTCAGGCACCGGCAAATCACAATGTTCAATCAGCTCCGAACTATATCGGACCAAGCGTTGGAGCCAATGGATCAACAGTTCACGATGGTGTTCGCTACGACGCAAACGGTTCGATCGGTCTCGATCAACGCACCGAAGCCGGAGTCGGCACCGTTTACGCATCCGATGGAACCAAGTTTGTCGGGGCGACCGCGTCTGCGGGGGCTGGTCTATATGGTGACGCCGGAGTTTCACAGTCGGGTCAGATTGGTAGTGTCGATGTAACCAATAGTGCATCAGGCACAGTGTTTGTCGGCACCGAAGCCAATGCGAAAGCAGGTATCAGCCAAGACGGCGCTACTGTTGGAGCTGGTGCTTTTGCAGGCGGCCGAGCGACAGGAACCGTTGGAACAGAAGTTGGTATTGTTGGAGCTGGTGCGACTGGCGAGGTTTGGTCCGGTGTTGGAGCAGAAGGATCACTCAACGCGGGCTGGGACGATGGGAAACTTTCGTTCGGCGGCGACGTGGGTGCAGGATTGGGAGTTGGCGGCAAAATCGGCGTCCAAGGCTCCGTCGACTTGAAACCAATCGGGCAAGGCATTCACACGGGGGCTCAGCACGTTGGGCAGTGGGGACACAACACGGGCCAGAACATCGGCCAAGGATT
>CAZQQR010000099.1:15357-16413 GCA_964595515.1 uncultured Pirellulaceae bacterium | reverse complement strand
CAAGATGGTGGAATTTTCGGATCGGAGCATATTCTGTTACACTGGAAGAGGAACAGAAACAGAACTTTTAAAATTTCAGAAAATGAACCGTCGAACACTTTTAAAAAGATCTTTGTATGGTGCGTGGCTTGCAAGTTCGAGCACGCTGGTTGGAAAACTGATCTCAGTTGGTGTTGCCCAAGACAAGAAAAAAGAAGCTCCGAAACCCAAGTTTCAGATGGATCTTTGCGGCGGTCGGGTCGGCATTCAAGCCAGTCAGGAAGAGCTAATCGGGCTGGCTGCAAAGCACGGATTCACTTCAGTGGAGCCAGTGGCTTGGCAATTGAAAGCTCTGTCGCCAGAAAAACTCACTGAACTAAAAGGTAAATTGACGGAAGCGAAACTGGTTTGGGGAGCAGCGAGTCTTCCTGTTGAGTTTCGTCAAGCCGAAGAAAAATTCCAGGAAGACATCAAAAACCTTCCTGCGATCGCCAAGGCACTCAAAGATGCTGGCGTGACACGAATGGGTACCTGGATTATGCCCTGTCACGATTCGTTAACCTATCGTGCGAATTTTCGGCAGCACGCGATCCGGCTCAAAGAAACGGCCAAGATTCTTGAGCAGCACGGTCTTCGATTGGGGCTTGAGTACGTTGGGACGAAATCGCTGTGGACGAGTAAGAGGTTCCCGTTTGTACACACAATGAAAGAGACCAAAGAGTTGATCGCGGTCGTGGGACAAAATAACGTTGGGTTGGTATTGGATAGTTGGCACTGGACGATGGCCGGTGAATCAGTCGCCGATATCAAGGCTTTGAAAAACAAAGAAGTCGTCGTTTGTGATCTCAACGATGCACCTGCTGGAATTGAGCAAGACAAACAGAACGATACGGTTCGCACGCTACCTGCTGAAACGGGTGTGATCGATGTCAAAGCGTTCTTGCAAGCTTTGGTCGAGATTGGATTCGATGGACCCATTCGAGCTGAGCCCTTCAGTAAGTCGTTGAATGATCTCGACAATGATCCTGCCGCCGCCGCAACTGCCAAAGCGATGAAGAAGGCGTTCGCGATGGTCGG
>CAZQQR010000099.1:8054-15257 GCA_964595515.1 uncultured Pirellulaceae bacterium | reverse complement strand
GTGATCATCCTCGTCGACGACATGGGGTACGGCGATGCAGGTTGCTACAACCCAAAATCGAAAATCCCAACACCAAACATTGATAGTCTTGCTGCGAACGGGATGCGATTCACGGATGCTCATGCTTCCGGTCCGCTCTGTCATGTTTCGCGGTACGGATTGATGACCGGGAAAGCACCGTTTCGGGCGACGCCAAATAAATGGCGAGTTGAACCAAGTATCAAACCCAATCAGATGACGATTGCGTCGCTTTTAAAAAGCAACGGATATCGGACAGCGATGGTTGGAAAATGGCACCTCGGATTTGATGAATCGGGTGGATATGAGAAACCGCTCAAGGGTGGCCCGGTCGACGTTGGATTTGATAGCTTTTTCGGAATTCGCGCGTCGACGGATATTCCGCCCTACTTTTACATTCGAGACAACAAAGCTGTTCAGCCGCCAACCAAAGCAATCTCGGCCAAGAACACCGAAGGCTGGACCAATATTCAGGGTGAGTTTTGGCGGGAAGGGCTGATCTCCCCGGATCTGCAGCTTAAAAACGTGTTGCCAAAGTTCACAGCCGAAGCCATCGACGTTATCGAAAAGTACTCGGCATCCAAAGAAGACAATCCGCTGTTTCTTTACCTTGCCTATCCAGCACCCCATACGCCTTGGTTGGTCGCGCCTGAGTTCGAAGGAAAAAGTGGGGCCTCGATGTATGGCGATTTTACCAACATGGTGGATGCCAATATTGGACAGGTGCTCACCGCGCTAAAACAAAACGATATGGTTGATAACACGATGGTCGTGTTTACTTCCGACAATGGACCCGTCTGGTATGAGAATGATGTTGAGCGATTCGGGCATGATTCGTCTGGCGGTTTAAGAGGAATGAAAGCCGATGCCTGGGAATGTGGTCATCGAATGCCGTTTCTCGTTCGCTGGCCGGGTGTGGTGAAGAAAGGTTCGACCTCCGATCAGATGATTTGCTTCACTGATTTCCTGGCGACGTTTTCCGAGCTGGTTGGGAAGGAACTGCCAACCGATGCGGGGCCGGATAGTTTCAGTTTTCTCAAAGTGCTCAATGGCACGATGCCCGATGGTCAATCGGTTCGTGATTTTCTCGTGGTTGCTGCGGGAGGCAAAGCGATGACCATTCGGAAGGGAAACTGGAAGCTCATTAATTCGCTTGGCTCGGGCGGATTTTCAAAACCTAAACGGGTAAATGCGAAACCGGGCGAAGCCCAGGGGCAACTCTACGACTTGGATGTAGACCTGGGAGAAACGGATAACCTTTACCAGCAGCAACCCGAGTTGGTGTCGGAGTTGACAGCAAAATTGAAGGTTATCGTTGAGAGTGGCCGAAGCCGTCCAAAATAGTCTGGAATACTCTTTTTTGAAAATGTGACGAGTCGTTTGCCGACAAAATCTTAAGCAAATCTTAAACAAGCGCGGTTAGAGTTTTAGGCACCGGCGACTTCGTAGCTGAACGCACAACGGTTGCGTCCATTTTCTTTGGCGGTGTATAGCAGGCCGTCTGCTTTTTCAAAGACTTCTTCAAGCGTTTGCGTGCTCGCCGCGTCTGACCAATTGACGCCCACGCTGATGGTGACGCTTAGTTGCTGTTCATGGAAATTCAATGAAAGCTCTTCGACAGCGGTTCGCAAACGATTCGCGACGATATCAATTTGATCTCGCCGGCAGCAAGGAAGCAAAACAACAAACTCTTCTCCACCAAACCGGTACACATGGTCCGTGCCTCGGCAGTTTCGCTGAAGTGAGGCAGCGACAGCTTTGAGAACTTCGTCGCCTGCCAAGTGACCGTGAGTGTCATTAAAAGTCTTGAAATGGTCGATATCAAAAACAGCAATTCCAAACGGTTCGCCATTTTTTCGAGATTCTTCTAACGCAACTGGGCCGTGTTTATCATAAGACCGTCGATTTCTTATGCCGGTGAGCGCATCCATGAAGACATCGCGTTCGAGTTGCTCTCGCTCCAAATTGATAGCTTGGTTTTCCTGAGCCAGCTCTAAAGTCGTCTGTACCAGAACGTCTCTGGCTTTTTGTTCCATCTCTGCAATGGTGTCGGCTGACCCGACGTCAAAGCCAAGAACCTGAGCGTACTCTTTCCACTGATTAACCGTGGAGTCAAAAACGGCATCAAACTGGCCGGACTGCCAATCCATCGCAGACTCCAGCTCTTCGCGAGCCACCTGTAGGTCTTCTTCACTTAACTCTGATTCGAGGAGAAGTTGGGATATCTTTTGAGCGGCGTGGAAGATTTTGGTCTTAATTTCCTCTTCGTTGGCACTTGGAAAGTCCCGAACAAAGTCTGTCATGTGATCCGGGAAGTGCCATCTTTCCATCAGTTTAGAACCGACCAAGAAGGGATCAAGCTCGAGATCTTCGATTACACTTTGAAGCGCCTCGTCTTGAGAAATTGGCTCCGAGTCATCATCTGATTGTTGAGCCGCCGACAGTCTGGCAGCAAAAGTGTTCCCGATTCCGATTTGACCAATGTTGAGCAACAATCCCAAGAGAAAATTTTCGTCGGGCGATTCGGACGTTGTTGTACTGATCGCTTTGCATGCAATGGCGAGTGTCAAAGAACGATTCCAAAACGCGTCATAGTCAAATTTGGATTGTGTGTTTTCGCTATCCATGAGTGAGAACGAAAGTGCCAACATTGTGGTTGATCGCATGCCCAAAATGACGGTGGTCTGTTGAAGGCTAGAGATCTTGCTCTTCAGTCCCATCAGTGGCGAGTTGCAATAGCTGACGATTTTTGCTGAGAGCTTGGGGTCCGCGCTGATGACTTTGGTCAGATCAGCTGCCGTCGCGTCGGGGCTTTGAGTGATTCGAAGTAATTCCATGGCAACACCAGGTGGTGTAGGAATTCTTTCGTTGTCGACGATGGTTTGAACTGGGTCTCGCATTGGAATACCCCTTACAAAATTGAAAGTTGAAGAACACGCAACTCTAGGTCCTGTTAAGAATTAGGCCTGTCGGGCAGGGAAAGAAAGGGATCTCCCGAATCGACATTCCGCAGGAGCGTTTTCGCTCGCAAAAATTTGCCAATCAATTTTGCGATTCCCATAATCACGATTGATAACGCTTTGGAAATTAAGAGAAATTCGTTGGTGGATTGCGATAATGTTTGTGCTAAGTTCAAAGGACTCAAGAATCCGAAAATCTCCAAATTTCCAAATCTCCTTATCGGTCAAAACTCAAGTTGAAACCGCAATCATTTTGGCTGTCAGGAAATTTGGCTTGACAGCAATTGATAGAATAAATTAATAAGAGGGAAACCCCTCGCTTTCCCCAATGCCATGAATAGACCGATCGAAGATATCCAGCCTCAATCGATTGCTCAGCTGGCCCGTCGAGCTTTCGAGCAGATAGGCTATCAGCAATTAAGCTCACTGGAGTGCTTCGAGGAAAAAGGTCTGTTGATTCTTCGCGGTCGTTTGAATTCGTTTTATCTAAAACAGGTCGCTCAATCGGTGGCTGTGAAAATTCCAGGCGTTCAGTTGGTTCAAAACGAAATCGAAGTCGTCTAAATTTTCCTCTGACTTCGCGAACCAAAGCTTACCCCGAATCCTGTTCTGGCATCTATACTGTCGACTCTGATTTTAGCCATCAGTATTTTTTCGATGTAAAAAGTGGCTTCTACAGAATTTTGAATCGCCAAAAACTAAGGCCAATATTTTCAGGTTGGAAGAACGTCTAGCTTGTCCCCAGAACAGTTCAGAAAACTATCCGTTGTTGCATTCCCGCTAGTTCTTGCGCAGCTTGCACAGAATTCCGTTTCCTTTGTCGACACGCTGATGGTTGGCCAGTTGGGAAACGAAGCCATCGCTGGAATCGCACTTGGCAGCAACGTGTTTCACTTTGTTTCCATGGTCTTATTAGGCGTCATTCTGGCGGTTAGTCCAATCGTTTCCCAAGCGACGGGGGCCAATGATGAAGAGAAATCGGGCAGGGCATTGCGGCAAGGTTTATGGTTGGGGCTGATTCTGTTTCTCCCAGCGTTCATTCTGTTTTGGAATGCCTATCCGTTGATGATCTGGATGAATCAACCGGTCGAGGTTGCCAAAGCCAGTGCCGCCTATTTGCGTGCGATTTCATGGGGATTGCTACCCTGCCTGTGGATCATGGCTCTCCGTGGATATCTAGAAGGTCAAGCCAACATGCGGCCAATCATGTTGATCTGTTTTGTTGGTGTGGCGCTAAATGTGTTCGCGAATGACGTCCTGATGTTTGGTCGGTATGGATTTCCTGCGCTTGGTCTCGTGGGAACGGGATACGCCAGCACCATTGTCTACATCGCGGTGTGCGGAATGTTCATGTTTTATGTCTCGCGAAAATACAAACACACGCGAGTTTTTCATAGGCTCACCAAGCCCGACGTTTCGATGATGAAGGAACTAATTCGTGTCGGAGTACCCATTAGTTTGACTCTTGCTTTCGAAGGCGGAATGTTTAGCGCGGCAACGTTTGCGATGGGGACGCTGGGCCAAGCTCAATTGGCGGCGCATCAAATCGCAGTCCAGATGGCTTCAATTACTTTTATGATTCCGCTAGGTTTTGCGATCGCGTGTTCGGTGCTTGTTGGTCAAGCGATCGGGCGAAAGGATGCAGAGGGCGCGAGAATGGCAGGGCAGGCAGGGATGATTGTTTGCGTTGCCGTGATGGCTTTCACAGGAATCGTGCTTTGGGTTTTTCCTCGAACGATTGTCAGTCTGTTTTTGGATGTCCATGATCCGGTCAACGAATCAGTCGTAAATTTCGCGGTGACGTTTTTGCGAATTGCAGCTTTGTTTCAAGTGGTGGATGGTTTGCAAGTGGCAGCTAATGGTTCGCTGCGCGGGCTCAAAGACACAACCGCTTCCATGATTCTGACTTTGATTTCTTATTGGTTGATAGGCTGTTCCATTGGAGCGTATCTTTGTTTCTGGGGAGGAATGGGTGGCCGAGGGTTGTGGGTAGGAATGACAATCGGTTTGGCGGCAGCGGCCGTGTTGTTGACCTGGCGTTTCTTCTATCAAGTCAAAAAGATGTCGGGCCTGATGGCTGGCCAGGAGGATTAAGCAAAGCGTTGGAAAGCGTTGGAAAGCGTTGGTAGGAATTGCTTGTTTTAAACCCGGCTTGTTTTAAACACGATATCGGTTCGGTTCCGCTAGTGTGTTTCATGAAATGTGTGTTTCATGAAATCACTCTCCCTTTGGGAGAGTCGCCGTCTCAGCGGCGGAGAGGGGTGTTGTTAAAATCGAAAATCATTCTCAGGCAAAGCCCTCCCCGTGCCTGAGGCACGACCCTCCCGCAAGCGAGAGGGTTTGGTTTGTAGGCTGAGTTTGTTAAACGGTATTAGTTTAAACCATCTTCTTTGACCGTAATTCGACTTAGTATCTCGTAGCGGAACTCGTCAAGAGTTCTGATCGCTTAATTTCTTGTAGCGGAACTCGTCAAGAGTTCTGATCGCTTAGTGTCTGGTAGCGGAACTCGTCAAAAGTTCTGACGCGCGTCAAAGTTATCGAAGACAACCGGAGTTTGAGCCAAGAACGAAAACGCGAGAAAGCCAATTTCGCTATTCGTTGGAAGAGATCGCTTGCTTGAGAACTTCTTCTTCGACGTAAATCGGTAGCGCCGGATCGCAGGTAACCGCGACAGCGATTGCGTCCGATGGTCGAGCATCAATTTCAATCAGCTCGCCATCGTATCGGATTCGCAAATTCGCAAAATAAGTGTGGTCTTTGAGTTCGCTGATGACGACGCTGTCGAGTTCGCCGCCCATCGCTTCGACGGTGCCCACCAACAAATCATGGGTGAGCGGACGAGGTCGGTCGATCGATTTGACGCGGCGATCAATACTCGTGGCCTCGAAAATTCCGATCAATATTGGAAACTGGCGATCACCGTCGACTTCCTTTAAAAATACGACTTGATGCTCATTGATCTCGCTGATAATGATTCGGGCAAGTTGCATTTCGACAGGCATTGGTTTCCTTTATTTTATCGGCGCCGGGGCGCTCATCCAGTTGATGGAACTGTTATAACAAAGTTCACGCCTGAGAACGAATGCTGGCGGATTCCCTGAAAACAATACGACGAATCGAAGAGAAGTAAATGCTAAAAGTTGGAATTGCCGGAATGGGATTTATGGGCTGGATCCACTGGCTGGCCTATCAGCAAAATGACGGTGTCGAAATCGTGGCCATCGCAACGCCTGAAGAGGATCGAAGGGCAGGGGATTGGACTTCCATCAAAGGAAACTTTGGTCCGCCGGGAGAGCAAGTCGATCTGACAGGAATTAAGACATACGAAACTTTGGATGCGATGCTCGCGGACGATTCGCTTGGACTCGACTATGTGGACATTTGCCTTCCGCCTTCCATGCACCCTGACGCGATTGTTTCAGTCGCCAATGCAGGCAAGCACGTTTTTTGCGAAAAACCGTTGGCATTGAGTTTAGCCGAATGCGACCGGGCGGTTGCGGCTTGTCAGTCCAACAATGTAATGATGATGGTTGGACAAGTGCTTCCATTTTTGACTGAGTTTCAGTTTGCCTATCAAGCAATCAACTCGGGCAAGTACGGAAAATTATTGGGTGGCAATTTTAAACGTGTGATTTCCGATCCGCAGTGGCTGAAGCACTTTTACGATCCGAAAATCATTGGCGGACCCTTGTTCGATCTTCATGTGCATGACGCGCATTTTATTCGACTGTTGTTCGGAATGCCGCTGGGAGTATTCAGCTCCGGGCGAACACGCGGTGGAGTGGTCGATTACTGCAATTCGATTTTCAAGTTTGAAGATGAATCGTTGGTCGTCTCCGCCGTTACAGGAGTGATTAACCAGCAGGGCCGTCCGTTCACCCACGCCTTTGAGATTCATCTAGAGAAGGCCACGATTCATTTCGATTTCGCTGCGTTTGCTGACGAAGCCGAATTGATGCCCGTCAAAGTTTGCTTAGAGGATGGAACGGTCGAAAGACCCGAACTTGGCGACGGCGATATGGTGGCTGGATTCTGTCGAGAAATTGCGGAAGTCGTCGATTGTCTCTCCGCCAACAAGAATTCAAGCATCCTTGGCGGCGGGCTCGCACGCGATGCGATTGAGATTTGTCACCTGCAAGCAAAGTCTGTCGCCAAAGGCGGATACGTAGCATCGGGAGAGTAGTTGCTGGAAGCCGTTGGCAGTGAAACTACCGTCACGGTTTTT
>CAZQQR010000099.1:6407-7954 GCA_964595515.1 uncultured Pirellulaceae bacterium | reverse complement strand
ATTCGCAAATCGAGAAGATCGGCAACTTTCTCAAGTTCACCGGAATAGCGTCGAGAAAACAAGAGCTTCCCGCACTCTTCTGGATCGTTGCCACTCATCTCAATGTTGTTGATGAGCATCCCTTTTCGCATCACCATTGACGTATCCTCGTTTGATATCGCCAACGACTGGTGCGGAAGAAACCAGCGGTCTTGCGTGAGCATCCATCCGTCATCAGTTGGATGCATCAACAATTTCGATTTAGCAGGAAACGGTCCAAGACTATCCTTCGGGAATACGATCAGTTCTTTTCGTTTTGGAATCCCAAACGATTTACTGATCATGCTCCAAATAGGATCAAACAGCAGTGAGCGAAAATAGACGACTTGGCGATGAATCCAACGGAACGCGAACAAGCAAGCGATGAACAAAATCAAATTGATGATCGTGGCGACGATAGGGCTCCAAGCATAAATTGCGAGCAAGCCGGCGCACAGTGATTTATTGGCAACCTCCAACATGGCATCGACCATTGGAAATGGAATCAACCAAACCAGCATTTCGAAAAAGAACTTCACCGAGTTGATTACGATGATATTGATCGTGGCTGCAATGCTGAAAAGGATATCGGCGGTAAATGATAGCGCTCCCATTTGAACGACCATCGCAGTTTGTGTACCGGGGTCGTTTTCAGGGACCATCGTGATCAATCGAATCAAGACGATCGTGATGATGCCGGCGTAGGCTTCGAGTTGGTCGATCGCCTGGGCGGCTGGTTTGCTGACTTTTGTCAAACGCGGCAAGGAAGTTGCAATCGTCAGGCAGAGAAAAATCCAGAACACCGCCGGATTGCCCAGCACAGGGTTGTCGCTGATAAACGAATTGAAAGGAAGGTAGTCGCCACCGAATTGGGAAAGTCCAGCCAGAATTGCGATTCCAAAAAAGGGAGAAATCGCAATCGGAGCCAGAGGTCCCAGCCATTCGCTGGCTTGAAACGTTGTCGTTAGTTCCGCAATCTTGCGTTGGTCTTGAAAGGTGAGTGGATCCTTCGTCAGATTAGAAGGAACGTCGATTGGAAGTTTATCGAGTTGCTGTTGGAGGTCGCGGGTCTGCTGTTGGACATCCGAAGTCTGGTACGACATAAGAGTCGTGATGCCCACAATGACAACAGCGAATCGTAAAAAAAGAGGCGACATTGGCTCTCGATGTGAAAGTGGAGTGGTTGGCGAACGTCTGGTTCGGAAAAAATCTAGCCGCTTAGGAAGAGGCGAGTTTTACCACAACAAATATAACGAAGTTGGCTTTCTCGGCCACGTTGATTGGTGTTTTTCAAGCTTTATCGGATTCGACATTTGAATTGTGTTGAAGGGAGCTGCGTTGTTGCTTAGAAAATGCGTGGAAAATCAAAACTTGGAATTGCTTGATTGGGTATTGGTAACGATCGAGTGTTCAAATAGATCAGACTGAACTTTGTACGGGAGACGTGGCATGGTGGAGTTGACTGGAACGTTAAACTTGTGGGACCGATTCGGGAGTGCTCGCCGAATCCAACGAGCCCAACGAATTGC
>CAZQQR010000099.1:0-6307 GCA_964595515.1 uncultured Pirellulaceae bacterium | reverse complement strand
GCCCAACGAATTGCAATACTGACTTTTGTTTTTGCGATCTTCATCGTGATTGGCGAATCAGACGCTCAAGTCCAAGAAAAAATCCAAGAGCTCTTCACGAAAAAGCAAAAAGCAACTGCGGAGTTCGTACCTGACACGCTTATTTCCGTGGGTGTTTGTTTTCCCCGCCGAATCGCCACCGAAGAAAAATACGACATCTTTCCTCGTGAAATCATCACGGCGTGGGGCAAGAAAGAGCTTGGGTTTGATCCAATGCTGATCAATCAAGCGACGTTTATGGTCGAGGCCACCGAGACCTTGGATCAGCCCTACCGGTGGGCAGCGGTTTTGCATTTCGAAGAGATGCAGGGACTCTCTGGTGATTTGATTGATCGACTAGATGAGAAAAAACTCGATGGGAAAGTTCTCTTCTCCGGCAATGGCTGGGAGGAGCCAAGTTTCTTGATCTACGATGAAACCACCATTCTGGTTGGGGATGAAGGCATGTTTGGCTCAATGGTCCAATCGGATGAATCCGGACCGTTGGCCAGACTTTTGAAATCGCCATCGGTCAAGGGCGAGGTCATGATGTTTTTGAACATTGAACAAATGCGTCCAATTCTCAGCGTGATGACGGATCAGATGCCTCAAATGTTGCCGCCAGCGATCACCAAATTGAAACAGGTTCCTGAAAATATCCTCGCGGCAGAGATTGGGTTTGAAGTCAAAAACGGTGTTGAAACGACGATCGTGCTTCATGCCAAAGACGAAGAAACGGTCGAAGACATCAAAGATATTTTCGCAGATGCCGTCGAGTTGGGCAAAGAGATGGGAGTTGGGTTGTTGGCGAGTCAGATGGATTTCAGTGATCCCGTTCAAGAAGCCACCGTCGAGTACGTTCAACGTTTGGCAGAACATTACGAAGGCATGTTGGTTCCCAAAACAGATGGCAACAAACTGACACTGCAACTGCAACAAGAACTAGCCGTGGCTCCGTTTCTTGTTGGCATGGCTTTGCCAGCTGTTCAACAAGTACGTGCTGCTGCCCGACGAACACAAAGCATGAACAACGCGCGTCAGGCGGCTTTGGCATTTCTCAATTATGAATCCGCCCACGGTAAAATGCCAACGCAGGCTAACTATGACAAAAATGGTCGGCCGCTTTTGAGCTGGCGTGTTCACATGCTTCCTTACCTGGAACAAAACGATCTCTATGAACAGTTTCATCTCGATGAGCCGTGGGACAGTCCGCACAACAAAAAACTGATTCGAAAAATGCCACAGGTTTACAGCAGCCCTTCGGTTGCCGTTGCTCCTGGAAAGACTGTTTACCTTGGGATTGCTGGCGAGAATACTGCTTTTGGGAAAGACCCGCTCACGTTTTCTGATATCAAAGACGGGACTTCCAATACGGCGATGATCGTCGAAGCCAATCCTTCCCACGCGGTTGAATGGACACGACCCAAAGACTGGGAGCCCGATGAAAGGGATCCGATGAGTGGACTCGGAAGAGTAAATCCCGGTGGCTTTATTGTCACGCTGATGGATGGCTCAACGCAGTTTATGTCAAATCAAACGGACCCTGAGCAATGGAAGAGCATGTGGACGATCGCTGGTGACGACGGAAGGTAGTCAGTTTCTACACAAGTCGCACGCGAGTTTTTGCTTTATCGAAATCGAAAATCATGCCCAAAATCATGGCCAACCGGGAGAGTTTTATGAAACGTTTTATTGGTGTTATTGTTTTGGTGTTCTGTGTTTGTCTGTCACATGGGTTAATGGCTCAACAGGACGGAAAGCAGATCAAAGACCAAAAGCCCACGACAGAGTTCGTTGCACGGACAGCCTTTTTCTCCGGAACGGCTTTTCCCGCACGGATCGCCGCGAATCCGAACTTCAAATTGTTCCCGCGTGAAATCGTGTCTGCCTGGGGCAAAAAAGAGCTCGGGTTTGATCCGATGTTGATCAGCGAAGTTACCTGGATGATGAAGACGCCCAAAGTAAGCGAACAGGCCGCACCGGAGTATGCGGCGGTTTTGCATTTCAAGGAGATGCAGGGACTAGCGGGGAACATGATTGATGGCTTGGTCGAAGAAAAAATCGCCGGCAAATCGGTTTTCGCGGATCCCGAACGCCCGTGGATGGCGAGCTTCATGATTTACGACGAATCGACAATCATTCTTGGGTCCAAGACATTCTTTACAGACCTCGTTTCCGCCGATGGTCGCGGCGATCTCGCGGATTTGATGAGCGAGCCTCAAGTTCGTGGTGAGCTTTATGGATTCTTGAGTTTGAAAGAGCCTCGCGCTTTCTTCAAAGAGGAAATGATGCAACTAAACGATCTTGAGCTTCCTCCTCCTGTGGAAGACCTTAAGAAATTGATTGACCTGGTTGATACGATTCAAACAAGCGTCAGTTTAAAAAGCAGTGAAATGAAGGTGCTCGTGCGGTGTCCCAATGAAAAAGCCGCTGAACGCGCGGAAGAGATTTTGTTGGACGCATTGGAATATGGAAAAGTCTATGTGATGACACAGATGGCTGCTTCGATGGATGCAGAGGATCCGATTCAAGTGGCAACCATGCAATACACCAATCGAATGGCGGAAAAATATCAGACGATGCTTTCTCCTGAGCGTGAAGGGTTGAATCTGACTTTTAAAGCGAACGAACAGATCCTTGGACTATGGGTGATGCTGGGGACGGTTGGTAGCTACGCAAGGTTAGAAGGTCCAGAAATGCGGATGACGCCAGATCGACAGCTTCGACAGAACGCACTTGCGTTTCACAATTATGTCTCAGCCTACAAACAATTTCCGACCACCATCATCAATACTGATACCGGAGAAGAGTTGATGAGCTGCCGTGTCGCGATGTTGCCGTTTCTTGAGCAAGGCAGGCTTCAAGATCAATTGAAGCTGGATGAAAATTGGAACAGTGCTCATAATTCCCAATTCACATCCATTACAGTGCCGGTCTTTGGAACCTCGGAGAACGGTCAGACCCGAATGCGTTATCCAGTTTTCCCGAATTCAATTTGGGACGAAAACAAACCAGCGACGGGCTTTCAAGACATAGCCGATGGAATGTCGAATACGATCCTCGCGATTGAAGCTCCCGAGAACGCTTCAACTAACTGGGCAGATCCTCAGCCTTGGAAGATTTCTGAATCGAATCCAATGCGTGATATATTCGGTGACCGAGATGAAGTGTCGGTGGCGATGATGGACGGTTCGACCAGGGTTCTGCGGCGATCCGGGATGACGAACTCAAAACTCAAAGCTCTTCTCACGTACTCCGGTGGCGAAACGATCGACTAATGGTCACTCAAAGGTAGGGTAGTGGACGAGGTTACGAGTCCTTTCGAGCCAACAAACGCGAGGGATTCGTAATCTCGTCCACTTTCGTCAATCCCCGTGTTGTCGCTCAAGCATTAGGGCTTTTTAGGCACATAGGTCTCAGAACACTCGACTAGTTCCGCTAACGATTGCGGCTAGGCGAGTCTGGGTTTGTCGACGCTGGACGGACTGAATACCGTGTGGGTTGTTGGTTCTTGAAGAACGGGTTGGGGACAACCTGGTTTCCGTAGCTTTCTTTGGCAATGTCTTCACGTTCGAATCTAGGACGCCGGGCGGATTCGGATTCTAGTGATGCTGCCACGGTTCGTCCTCGGTCGCTCTCATGAACCACAGCATGCCGGTTACTGGCATGACGTGTGGTCCCAAGATGCTTTAGCGAAGCCGAATTGCCATGCTCCACACGGAATTCTTGCGTCGAACTCAATGAGAGATTCGAAGCGAATTTGATCGGCTGACCGTCTTTTGAGATGGCTGTAATATGAATTTGTTCTTTTGAGCCTGCATGCAAAGCATCAAATGGGAACAGAACTTTATGATCTGTCACCACTGACTTTTCCGGAAGCACGGCCAGGATTTTTGCCGATTCTGGAACTGAAATTTGGACTCGTACATCCGTCAGATTCGCAGACCCGCGATTTTCAACGACGAACGTGTACTGATTCTTTTTGTACGGCTGAACAACTGGCGGATGGATAATCACATTGGTGTTACTTCCGGCTCCAGTCGCAGTCGTTGAAGAAGTTCTCGATTCGTTGATCGACGGAAGATTGATTGAAGGAAGAACACCCGTTTGTTGTTCGTTGGAATTGGCTGGTGTCGGGAGATCGTAGCCAAACGATTCATCCGCAAGCGTCGGTCGCTCGGTTGGAGTCGACGAAGGCAAGATAATTGTCTCGACGAATTTTTTAGTTTTGACCGAATCGTATTCTGTGGTCGGATAGGAATCCATCGGCTCAAATTTGGGCCTTGGCGCTTCCAGGATTGCGATCTCTTTGTGGCCTTCAACAACGGTTGAGACAGAGCGAGGGTCGTAACCACTTACCAACGGTCCCATCTGAACTGTCGAAGCGTAAACAAACGGGTCCCAATCCCACAGTTGGCTTGGCGACAACGTGGGGCGAATCTCTTTGAGCTTGAGTGCGGTGTTCCCCCAGCGTGGTCGCAAAGACCATTTTCGGTGGCTGTTCCAATACCAGGGTGTGCGTCCGTAACAATGAAGCTGTTGATCGAGATACTGAATTCCTGACTCTGGAACTTCCGGTGTTGCGGTGAATGGGTTCACCGACGATTGAGCCGGGATGACAAAACTTGAATCGTCTTCGAGTTGGGGTTCTCCCTCAAAAACTTGTTGTGGCATCACGACGAGTTCTTCCGGGATCAAATTCGATGAAGCCTGAGCGGGAGTTGGCTCGGGTGCTGGTGGTGCTGACTGAGAAATCGGCTTTTGCATGAGTCCGCGAACCAGTCCAACCCTTGAATCGTCATTCAGGACTTTCGAGGGCGTCGAGCAAGCGGGCAAGATACGCTCATACTCCACGGTTTCTTGCGAGAATCCGATGGAAGCCATCGCAAGCAATGCAGCCAGGCTAATTTGTATGGTCGTTGATCTCATATTGGTAGGCCGCGCCATTCCTATCCTGCGAACAAATCGTATATCTATTTTGCTCGGAATAACCGGAACCAATATCCAACCAAAACATGCTCAGCTGGGTGTCCGGAATCCCTTCCAAGTGAAGAATCCGTATGACCGTTAAAACTTAACCTCAAATCTTTTTAAATTGCTGTCGCTTTACCTGCATTTCGTAAGCTACGAGGTAGGTTTCAGAGGACGTTTTGATCGGAATATCAAATGGGGCGCGCTGTGGCCAGGAAGCCACGATTTGCGAATAGTGATGGAACAAAGTAACGAGATCATCCAACGGCAACATCGCTTTGACGCGACTGATTTGCCCAATCTAAAGATCGTTGTTCAGAGAATGAATCTCGGCAACGAAGGTGATTCTGTTGGTGATACACGCGATTGGAATATTGATAGCCCTGAATACGAAGCGGACTTGATTGATTTTTCTTGTCGCGGGCTCAAACTCAGAGTTCCATTCGCTGCCCAGTTCGAAGAATGGATGGGGGCCAGGCTAACGTTTAGTGAGCTGAGCTACACGTTCTATTGCCGGGCGAGTGTTCGTCATATCCGTGAAGAAGAAGGTCGTTCGGTGGTGGGATGCTCAATCGAGCCTCATATCCCTGACATGCTGATTGATTACTTGGCCGAAGTTTCCGGTAAAGAGCGGCGACATCACCCCCGTGTGAAAACCAGCGCCGAAGCCTGGGTTCGTCGTGAAGGCGATATTGATTCCGAAGGCGTCAATGGCACCATCATCAATATTTCCCATGGCGGATTCTGCATTGAAGTCACCGAAGAGCTAAACATCGGCGAGCGAGTTCAGCTTCAATTTCTGAATTCGATGAACCAGATGGAAACGATCAAGATTCGGATCTGTTGGCAACGAATCGTAAGCGACGGATTCCAAGTTGGTTGTAGTTTTGCCGAGACGGGAGCCTACGAAGCGTTAACCGGAGTAGTTGAAGTCAAACCGCCAGAGGTGGAAATCAGACGCACCAGCCCAACAATTGCTTGGTATGTGATCGCGGCTTCTGTGATCGCGATGATTTTGCCTCCAACGTTGACTTATTGGATCAAAGGCGGCGAGGAAGCAGAGCAAGTTGTTGCTGCCGTGTCATCAAGACGAGTTTCCGAATCGGCTGACGGTATCGAGCCCGAATTGAGTCTGTTCAAAACGGATGAAAACGGCAAAACGAATTCGTTGGCGAACGACGTGGAACGGCCGATAGATCCAAAACCGCAGCCAAAAAAATCCATCGAGGATTCCGCAAAGTCCGAATCGGAACTGGGCCTGGAAGAAAACAGGATTTCTGAAATCTCGGAAAAAGAACGACGTCGCCGCAAAAAGCCT
>CAZQQR010000098.1:12881-16493 GCA_964595515.1 uncultured Pirellulaceae bacterium | reverse complement strand
TCACCACCACGACCGCCACCTTTACCACCGCCCTCGCCGCCACGGCCTCCTCCATCACCACCTCGGCCGCCGCGACCACCGCCGGCACCACCTTCTCCGCCACGGCCACCTCTTCCACCAGCAGAGAACATTTTTTCAAGCTCTGATTTGTCGACGAAGCCATCACTGTTTTGATCAATTCGATCGAACGCAGCCGCCATTCTTTCGGGCGCTTCTTTTTTACTAATCTTGCCATCCTTGTCAGCATCAGCTTCCATGATTCTGTTCATCATCTGTTCTGACCCGCCACCGGCTCCGCCTTCACCACCTCGGCCTCCACGAGCGCCGCCTCCATCACCACCACGGCCGCCGCGTCCACCTTCTCCTCCGCGACCACCCTCTCCACCACGGCCACCTTCACCGCCACGACCACCAAAACTAGGTCGCATTTCTTCCAGTTCAATACTTCCACTTCCGTCTTTGTCCAACTTCTTAAGAGCAGCAACAGCGTTATTGATTTCGTCGCTGGAAATAACTCCATCTTTGTCAGCATCGAGAGCGGCGATTACTGGAAATGACTGCATCATTTTGGCCATATCCGGCCTTCCACCACCGCCACCCTGGCCGCCTTGTCCACCTCGGCCCGGTTGAGCCATCACCGTTGTTGCAAGTCCAAGCACAATTACTGTGGCCGCAGCCATGATCTTTTGACTTTTCATGTCACACCTTTTGAGAGATAGGGATTTCAACACCGACTGGTGCTGATCACATTTTTTTGGAAGTAAAGAAAGACTGCCCCGTCTCGAACTAAACGCCTGGATGACAGTTTTTCGCCAAACATTCTTCGGTTAATTCGAACTTGTTGTTTAACACCGCTGTTGCCACCTTAAGACCGCGAAAAGTCTCGAATTTGAGTCGATTTGTCTTTTTGGTTGCCATCGGTCGATTGAAGAGTGACAAAGAGCTTTGACGGCTTCAAAAAATTGGACTCTTGGCGGGCGCTCTCTATGCATCGATCTCGGTCATCTGGGCCGACGTCCAATTGCTTATCCGCTTCCTGCTTCCAACCGATTCAGCTCAATCTAAGTTTGCAAAATGGATTCGCAGGAATGAAATGAACTATCGCCAGGCCGCTGGAACGCAAACTTACCTGCCATCCGAAACTCCCTCGTAATTGCCGAAAGGAATCTACCCTTTTCCCTTTATCTGATGTTCATCAGGCGTAACACCAACCACCAGATCAAACGTCGCGGAAAGCTCACCGATTTTGGAATTTGGAACCGGCTTGAAGTCAGCAAGCACACGCTGTTTTGCTGCTGGATCTTTAATTCGGTTGAACAAGCCGTCTTTCGCATTGGACGCGTCGCCACGAATTAAGCACTGAGTCGTTAGAACCCGTTTGTTGTTGACGTAAACCGCGACATGGATATGCGGTGTGCGGCCGGCGTACTTCACAGGCTTGATGGTGCGAAAGTAGTACTCGCCCTTGATGCCGGTCGTGAACCTACCGAAACCTTGAAAGTTCGTATCCAGTTTCTTGCGGTCACCACCTTTAGGATGCATATAAACACCGTTGGCATCGCATTGCCAAATCTCGATTCGGGCATTGCGAAGCAGGTTTCCTTTTTGATCCATCACTCGGCCACCAAAGTGACAGATCTCTCCAACAGCTGGCGTGATTGAATCGTTGAGGATTAACAAATCATTGTCGGTATCCAACGGAAGTTTGGTTGGATAGAACGGACCTTCGACCATCGGTGGAGTGAGAAAATGATCGCGCGAAAGTAGCTCGGCGAAACGTCCGGGATTGGTAAAGAGAGGTGAGCTGGTGGCTGCCGTTTTTGCTAGAGTCGCAAAGAGAGAGGCCCCACCCGCCATCGCCGCCATGTTAATTCCGTTAAGAATAAACTCGCGGCGGCGAGGCAGATAAAGAGACTTTTTCATTCTTCTTTCTCACAATATAGGACACGTCAGAAATCCGCGTTTGAAGACAACAATTTATCACAGTTTCTCGTTTTGCTATCAAAACGCCGTATTTGCGTCCGTTCTGGCGTCCGTTTTCATTGGTTTTCCACGGTATTTGGATTCCATTTGTCAAATTGGATACTCAACTCGGTATCGAGCGGTTTGACTCCCGATCCCGATTAAGGCAAATACGAGGATCGCTGCTAAATACGCTGCGGTTCACAACGTCCTGAGAAGTCCTAAACGTGCGAAATCGCTTTCGTGGTGAAAATTACTTTTCAATCACTTTTCGAAGTCTCTCAACCAACTCCGTCAGCATGATCGCAGTCGCTCCCCAGACCTGGTGTTCACCGACTCGATAAAGCGGAACCTTAATGCGGCCTTCGCTTTGAGATTCGACTTCCTCCCAAACCACCGTCGTCGGTTTCAATAAATGACCCACCGAAGTTTCGATGATCTCGTCAACCTCTTCTTCAGAGCGTTGGAACACAGGCCGCTTTGAACACCATCCGATAAACGGCGTGACAGTAAAATCAGAGGGCGGAATATAAACCGGGTTCAATTGTCCAAGAATTTCGACTTTTGAACGGGGAACGCCGACCTCTTCTTCGGTTTCACGAAGTGCTGTTTCCTGAAGCGATTCGCCTTGGTCTCGTCTTCCACCGGGAAAACTAATCTGGCTGGCGTGTTTGGAAAGGTTCGCGTGTCGCTTCGTCAAAACGAGATTAAAACTCGGAACTTCCGCGTTAGTAACCTCGGGAAAGAACAGCATCAACACGGCAGCAACTCGGCCGTCGCCCGGCAAGTTCTCTGGGCGGGCATCGGGCCGGACAAGATTTGGAACATCGATGATGGAGCGGTCGTAGTCAAAGTTTTCCAGCTCGATGGCTTGTATCAGTCTTTTTGGAGCACCAGGCATCCACGGCCTTTCTTGATTTCCGATAAATGTGAGGGAATCCGCGATTGTTAACTTCTGGCATCAGAATACCGATAATATACGGGAATAACACATAAGTCCTGATCGAAGCTGAAATCGTTAAAATTCGTTTTTACACTTTCGTGCGATTCCATTAGACTTAAACGGTCCGTTCGGAATAACAAAAGGGAAGCCATGAGAATTCTTCTGATTGTCGCTTGGCTCTTTGTGGGATTGGGAGGAGTGATCTATCACTTTGGCCCAGGCCAGGAAAAGCTGGAGATTGACCGAATCAATCACGTCATGACCCAAGCACGAGCCAGTGTCGAAACCAGTCAATGGAGCGACGCGGTCCTCAAATATGATGAGGTCCTAGGTGCGTTGCCCGCTGAAAAAGTTGCCGAGTCACGCGGCATCATGCTCGAAAAAGCCAAAGCCCAAATGATGGCTTCGGAACTTCCGCAAGCACGTCAATCACTCGAAACTCTTCTTGGAGACATTCGGGCGGACGAAGAGAACCCCGATCCAAAACTCGAAGCCGAAGTTCAATCGACTTTGGCAAACTCCCAGTACTACATGACTTGGCTTATGAGACTGGAAGGCCTTCCCGAAGAAGAGTGGATGCCTGAAATCGAAGCGGCTCGTCAGCACTATACTCAGTTGACCAAGACTGCAAAACAACTTGGAGATGAAACGCTACTCAAGCGAAGTTCGGAAGACCTTGAGTCTTCCATCCGACTCGCTCGAATGGA
>CAZQQR010000098.1:2184-12781 GCA_964595515.1 uncultured Pirellulaceae bacterium | reverse complement strand
TCGCCTTGGATCGGTGGAATTTTTCTAACCGCTCAACCACCAAGTCAATTGTCGGATACGAATCAAGAATTGACATAAACCGTTTTAGGTTTCCTTGAATCGTTTGGTCGGTCATTAACAAACTCAAGTCTTCAACAATTTTGTCCGCGACCGGCCGGCAACCAAGCCCCAAACCACGATTCACGACACGAGCCGTATGATCGAACTGGTCGTAATCCTGCGGCCAAGCCAAAATCGGCACGCCGCTTTTCAAACACGAATACATCACACCCGTCCCCGTATGATTGATCGCCGCATCATAGCGATTCATGTAACGGTCATACGGCAGATAGTCGTAAACTTGAAAGTTGTCCTGCTCAGTCGCGCTCCCTAATTCAGACAACTCGCCACCCTCTTCACGCGTTTGACCTTGGGAAAAATGGAACACGCATTCAGGCATTTGTTTCGCAACAGCCCGAATCAATTCTTTCGCTTCATCCTTGGCCCACCAAAGATGCGTTCCTAGTGATACCAGAACGTGCTTTTTACCTGCCGTGAATCGCGGAGGTCGATGGGTAAATGGCGGACTTGCCGTCAGCGGTCCAACAAACTGCAGTGACGACGGCCAATCTCTCGAAAACTCTAACTCACGAATCCCAAGCCCCAAAATCGTGTCCGGTGAGTAAACCATTTCCGTCGCATCACTGCGATAAATTTTTGGCAAACCCAATTCTCTTAGCCGACGTCGAAACAGAAAATGAACTGATCTCTTGAAAACACGAGTCAACGTTCGTCCGCCCGCATCCCGAATCCAACCCCGCCATGATTCCGGGGGATGCCAGCCACCCAAATACGCTGGGGTGCCGGTTCTTGTCTCAATGGTGCAAATCGTTGGCAACGAAGACCACCAACCGATGCCCATTTGCTCTGCCAACAATCCCGCCAAAGGAACTGTCAAATCCGCGATCACCAAATCCGGCCGATTCGTCGCCCAAGCCCGCTCCAGTTCATCTCGCATTTGTTGCATCAAATCCAAATTCGATTTCAACTGTTTCAGCAACCGAAACGGATTGCTTCCAACGCGGACCCGCGTGTTCGCAATTGCATCCACTAGGTGACTTGACCCGGTCAGCAGTGGCGTCATATTAAACTGGCACAACTCGATCGCAGACCGGGCTTCTGGCGTACTGTAAAATTGAATTCGCTCGAACCCTTTCGACCTCAATCCTGTCGCCAGTTCAAGCTGCGGAAAGAGATGGCCTCCAAACGGCGGCGCCACAAACGCGATTGATAGATTTCTAGACATGATCTTGCGTTCGAGGACAATGACACGCCAATGGCGTCAATCCGGTTCGTTGTTCCAATTCAAAAAGCGCCCGACAAGTTTGCTGATAATGTTGGTAGCTTTCATGAACCCGACGAGAGATCCATGGCAATTTTTTCTGCCGATCAAATGCGTGACGATCCCAAAATGAATCGACAACATACAGAACCGGTCCCGAATCTGTATTGAGTAAGTACCCGGTATGCCCGATCGCATGACCCGGTAGATCGATCAAAATCAAGCTCTGATCGCCCCAAAAATCAAACGTTCGAAACGGGTTAAGCTGCTGATTGTCTTCTGAAAAACTCGATTCACTGATCGCTTGTCCACGCGACGCGAAATCAGCTGGTAGAAGGTCCGGCAGGAAACCAGACTCCAGTTTTTTGAAATTCGACAGCGACTGAAGTTCATCCAACGAATCGGAACGATAAAAAAACTTAGAGTGAGGAAACAGCTTAGTTCCACCAATATGATCCGCGTGAAAATGAGAAACAAAAATCTGCTGAATGTTTTCAGCCTTTAAGTTTTGACTGGATAAATAATCGGGTTGAGAAAAAGCCTGCCCACCGGGAATCGGCGTGAACCAGCGAAGCAACCTCCATGGGAATCGCTTGGTCACCGAAACAACATCCGGACCGTAGCCGGTGTCGATCAAACAGCCTCCATGTTTTGGATGCTCAAAATAAGCAAACACGGCTTGGAATCGTCGAAACCGAAAACTGCTTCCGCCACTTAAGTAACGACTCTGAACGCAGTATCCGCCATTGAGGAATCGAAAGTTCTCTAGCTCAGTTTTTTTTGACTGCATCGTCGATCCTAAATTTCAAAGATCAAAGCTGCTTGGGAGTAGCCCGCCGAAGTACCCAACATCATGACTGAATCACCAGAATTCACCGCTCCATTTTTTCGGGTTTGGTCAAGCATGATCGGAAGACTCGCTGCAGCGATGTTTCCCATTCCTTGGATCGCGACATGGTAGTTGGATTTGGGAATATCCAGCACACGGCGGATGATCTTAACCGCTTTGGGAGAAGCCTGATGTGGGATCACGTGGAGGGGATTCGCATGTTCGCTTGCCGATTCATATTCTTCACGAAGTTGGTTAACCATCGGAGGCAATCGCTTGAGAGCGACCCGAAAAACCGCTGGCCCGTCCATTGAGAATCGAAAATCATCGGGTCGCGAAGAATAATGCGTCGGATCCAGGCAATGCCCTCCACCTTCGATTTTACAAAGCTCCAAATGCTCGGCATACGTCTCGTGCGCGAACCCTAATGTTCGTTTCATGGCCTCACGCTTGAGCACCAACGCTGCAGCACCATCGCCGATAAGCCCCGCACTTTCAGGGTCCGACCAATTGATCGCCTTCATCGCTGCTTCTGATGCGACGATCAAGACATTCCGACAAACCCCATTGGCTAACAAAGCGTTGGCCGTGTTGATCGCGACAATGGAACCAAGACAAGTGCTCTGGATATCAACGCAAGGAATCGAACTGGCGGCTGGTCCAATAGCCTGTTGAATATGAGCCGCGTTACAGGGAATCGTCCGGTATTTCGAAGTGCTACAGTCGATGATGTAGTCGACTTCATTCCAACCAATGCCGGCTTCTCTCATCGCAATTTTGATTGCTTCTTGACCCATCGAGATGATGGATTCGGGCGGTTCACATTGAAATCGCGTCTCGACACCAACATGCGATTGAGTCCAGCCAGAAGGTTGGCCCGTAAGCCGATCAATTTCAGCCGCCTCTACTCTCCGCTTGGGGAAGTAGCTTCCTGAACCGACAATTCTGAAATTTTGCTGGACAACCAAAACCTTGCAATCTCCTTAACGTCATCATTGTACCAGTAGTCCATGTGTCCGGCGGAAGGCACTCGATGATCCACACGGGGAAAAAACAATTTCGAAACAAGATCACGAGAACCTTGGACGGTTGTAACGTCTTGCGAAGGCCGCCGCATGGAAACTGGCCCCAAAGCCAACACTTCAATTTTTGTTTTTTGGACATCCACAGCAGCAATCGTATTCAACAACTCAGCACCACAACTACCCGTGATCAACAACAGATGATCGGTCGACTCAAGAATCGCTTTCCAATGAACTGCTGCCTGTCGACGGTAGTCACCGGTATGGCTGATCGCAAACTGCCGAACATTGGCGAAACTCGCGGAAACAATATTGACAGGTCTACATCGTTGATCTGTTTGCACGAATGGAAAATTACGTCTCACTTTCCACGCATCAGGCGCGGGCATCTCGCCGAGAAACTGCAACTGCACCGGGCTTAGCTCGCAGCATCGTGGATCACTTAATCCCGTAACAATCGCGATCTTGATGGGCGTAAATTCATGGGTTGCCGGCTTTGATTTCAGAATCCTAATCGTCAAACTCCGCCTCGAAACCATCCGCTCGTTCAATCTCAAATTTCTGGTTGCCTTTGATTCGTATCTTTTGACCTCGCCAACGTATGCTTGGGAACATCAAAGCCAACGAAGACTGAAACGGCTGCAACAATTCTGCAATCAACGAAAGTCCCGGTCGAAACGACTGATCAGGAGCCTTTGCCGCTTTCTGAACAAGCAGCAAAACAAATTGCCGAGTCACCAACCCAAAACTCAACACGACGATTGAAAACCAACTGGCCGTCCAAGCTAAAACCGTGATCGACGTCAGCAACAACATCGCTGGAAGACCTAACAAGACGGCAAGACAAACCTGAATCGAAAACGATTGGTCCTTAATCAGCATGATCGTAAACACGAACCAACGATGCATGATTTGAAAATACTGCGAGAAACTTGGAACTGTCGTCGAGACAGATTGAAACGACAGACCTTGTTTGATTCGCCAGCCTTTCGAACAGACGTATTTTTTTAAGGCATAATCGTCGCACAGCTCGTTCAGAATTGGCCGAAAACCACCGATCTGTTTTAGCTTTTCCGAATCGACACCGTAGAACATTCCATTGATCGATAGCGGTGGGCAAAAATTCAAAAGTGGCAAATAGGTAAGCACCGAATTGTTGTTCACAAACTGTGCAACCAAGTTACCCCAGATCGTGTTGGCAGAGCGATAGACTGGCAATCCAGTGTAGAGATCAAATGCCCCTAGCCTTGCTACCATCTTCGCCAGTGAAGATTCCCCGATCACCGTATCGTCATCCAAAACGACGAAATATTTGTGCTCTGTCGCATCCAACGCCAATTGGAGCTTCGCCGTTTTCGGATTCTCGTTGCTGCTTGCAGAAGGACAAACCATGACTACAACATTGTCGTTGTCGCCAGCGATAGAATGAGCGACTTTGGATCCGATTGGATCCGTCTCATCAACCAACCAAAGAAATTGAACCTCGGAGGGGACTTGGTCAACGTTTTGCCTGAGCGTATTTTCAAGATTCGGGTCACCACCAAGGATCGGCTGGGCAATCACGATCTGACTGGCTTCAGCGCTAGTAAGCTTATCACTTACTCGATCAGCTGTTCCTTTTCGGATTTGATTCCAAGCCAAAATGGATTTCGTAATCAGTAAAAACAAATACGAACCCATCAACGCCGCGCCGACAACTTCGCCAGTCGACAATGACGTCTTTAAAATGGCAAACAATTGTAGGTCGATTATTTCAATCGGTACGGATCCTCTTCCTGAACCCATGATACAAACCGCTCGACTGATTCCTTCGTCGAGAGCTTGGGCGGCCCTAAGTCATTGATCATTCGCGACACATCAAACGTTTTCGAGTAAGCAAACACGTGGACTCCAAACCGTGTGATGGGCGGTTCGATCCACGGAAGTAACGTCCCGTAAAGAAACTCAACTGCACGCGCAACTCGAAACGCTGTCTTAACGGGCAATTGCTTTTTTGGTCGCTCAATCCCAAGCCGTTCAAAAATGTTTAAGAGAAACGGGATGATTTCGACTGGGTCATTATCCGTCAAATTGTATTCGCCTTTGATGCCAGGATCGGCAGCGATCTTAAAAAGGTACTCGACTAGGTTCTCAATCGAAATCAAATCGCCGACGGCTGGATTGCCTGGTCTGGTCAACAACGGAAGCTTGCCGGCTTTTGCTGCAGCCAGAATTCTTGGAAACAAGACGGTATCGCCCTTCCCGTAGACTGCCCTGGGCCGAACGATCGACCAGCATCCCGAGTAATTGCGGATACACTGCTCCGCTACTTGTTTCGTTTCCGCGTAAAGATTGACCGCCGGTTTGGCTTGCGGCGACGATTCGGTGATCCCGATTTGATCTTCGGGCTCATAGTAAACGCTTGACGATGAGATGTAGACAAGTTTTGGTTTGCCATTCTTTTCACATGCTTCGACCATTCGCTCCGTCGCCGCAACATTGGCTGCATAAAAAGCTCGACGACTGCCCCAAGGAGAACTGCGAGCCGCAGCGTGCAACACAACGTCCGACCTCCGAACGGCATCAGAAACCGTATTTGAAAATGGTTGGGAAAGATCGAAACGGACATAGCCCGGCTGATCAAGCTCCCGGCGTCCAATGCCGGTCACATTCCAACCTTGACTCGAAAATTTCTCGCAAATGCGTCCACCAATGAATCCACTGCTTCCGGTTATCAAAATTGATGGCATTGAAGTTATATAAATCTCAGTGAAATAAATTTCGGCGAACAACAGGACTTGGAATACTCAGATCTTAATATTATCGGTTTTTGCCGGGACCATGTACAATAAGAGCGAGTTTAATCATCGGCGGAAATGACTTTTCTAATCGTCCATCAACCATCAACGGGACCTATTCGATGGCTGGCATCTACCAATCGATTCTGAGAACCCAATTGGCCTTCACGGTCATTGCGTTCATCGCTCTCTCTTTTGTTGCCTCACGCGGCGCGTTCGCGCAAGTCGTGATATCGCGAGGCATTCCAATGATAGCCACAGCGCCGACTCCTGCCCCCCAGGCTGCAGTCGCCGCTCCAGGCTCGCCGGTTCCAGCTGAAGGACCGGCCGCACCCGAAGGCGAAGCCGCTGCGGAAGACCAGGAATCGCCAGAAGACAAACTTGTGAAACAACTTCTCGCCACCAAACTTGATCGTACCACTCAGTCAGTATTAAAAGCCTGGAGTTTTCGCGAACCAAAGCCCAAGAAAACGGAATCGAAAAAAGAACCTACCATCTACGAAGCCACCGTTTCAAACGCATTCGGCTCCGTTGTCGTCTTCAGCGTTGAAAAAGAAACCAAACTAAAACCTGACAACATCATCGTTATTAAACAGGCAGACAAAGAACTTGCCCGAGCGAACATTCTAAGCATCGACGGATTGTCAATCGTTGCCAAATTGAAACCAATAGCGAAACCGAAAACAAAGAAAACCGATTCAACCAAGTCAACCAAGAGTGGTGAACAACCAAAACCAAAAAAAGAAACCTCAGCCAAAAAGCAATCACCTGCCAAAACTGATAGTTCAGAAACCAAAGAATCAGAAAACGGCGACGACAAAGCGGATGAATCAACCACGACTGATTCCGGTACAACTGCGAACAAGAAAGAAACCAAACAACCCGATACCGATGCGGCAGAATCGACAACTGACAAATCCGAATCCAAAGACACAAAAAAACCTGAAACCAAGAGCTTTCCCAAACTTACACCGGACTCCGCGGTAACCATCACGATCGCGCCCAAGAAAGCAGACAAAAAAAAGGACGAAGAAGCTCAAGCCAAAAAGAAAGTCGAAGCCTTCGTTCGCAACGTCACACTTGCCAACTGGTCCGATGTGCAAAAACTCCTCGCTGAACTGACACCAGAAAACGGCGACAAAGTCTACGGGCACCTTCTCAAGTCGCTTTCGAAATCCGTCAAATCGCTTCCCGAAGGCATCCCGCCTGAAATGGCTCAACAGTTGGCACAAATGAATCGGCGACAACCGCCACCAACGAGCTTCCTCGCGCCCAACGACATTCTTGAACTCTCCGAGATCGCTCCAAAACCGATTCAAATCGAAATCAAAAAGAAGAAAGACAAATCCGAAGAGGGATCTGAGAAAACCGCCAAGGCCAAACCCAGCCTACCGCCCGGAATTTCACTTCCCGCTGGAATGTCGATCGAGAGCCTTCCGCCAGAAGCTTTGGCAAGCCTTCAACAAGCCACCGCCGGTGTGCCGGGTGCACAGCCCACCGAAGCCACCGAGGAAAAAGAGCAAAACCACCTCCCTGCCCTCGCAAAACTCATTTCAATCGCCAAAAAAGAAGGACATGATTTCACTGAATTCGTCACCAAACTAGAATCCGGCACCAAGCATTTTGGCGTTGATGATCGTATCAAACGATTGACTACCGCCGACCTCTTGATGAAAAGCAGATTGACGGACGATGTCGATACGTTCCTTCCCGGTTTGGACGATGAGAAAACGAAAACAGATTTTCCAGCGCTCAAAATTTGGTCGGAGCTTGCACTCACTCGTCATAGCGACAAGAAAGTCGCAGAGTGGCTCGAGAAAGCCTGGCAAATCAACCAGTGGATCGTCGCCATCGAAGACGTTGAGAAAAAAGACAGAGACAAGGCTCTCACCAACCTGATTGAGCTTTCGCCAAAAGTCGACAAGGAGCTTGGACAAGCCTGGATCAACTCAAGCTTCACCGAAGAACCCGAACGCGGAATGATGATCCTGACAAATCTAGGAACTAAATCCGCGACCATGGCCAAGCAAGCCGCCTCCGTTTCAGAATCCAGACGATTCAAATTGCTCAGTCTACAAAACAAAGCCGTCGAAAATCTAATCAACGTCTCTCCCGAAAAAGCGGGTGACTGGGCACAAGCCATGACGTTGCTCGCTAAAAACTGGCTAACCGAAGCTGAAATTTCACTCCAGTATTCCAAAGAAAACAGCCGCCGTTCCTACATGAACATTGATATGTATGGCAACTATTACTGGGTCGACCAAAACGATTACAACCAACGGTACGGTGGACAACGAAACCCGCGTCCCATCAAGATCGGCGACATGATTGAAATTTTGCCAAGTGAAACCTGGAAAGAACATGTCAGCCCAAGTCTTCATACGCAGCTGCGAAAAGTCACCGCCAACCTTCACCTCCGCGTCAATGAAGAAGACAAAGCGTTCCCGTTCATCGAAGAAATTGCTCCCGATCATCCCGAGATCGCCAAAGACTTAATCCATCAGTTTCTGGAAATCTGGACTCGGAACCATGACCCCAACACTGACAAACGTGAACGTAATCCGTACATCTACTTCTATGGTTTTGACCAAAAAGCAGAGGCGATCCCGCTGACGCGTTCGAAACAGGAACGAAACCTCGTCGAACTAAAAGGCTGGGTTGATCGCATCCGCAAAATGGACAACGTCGACGTGGACGAAGAATTATTGGCCAACGCGTTTACGACTTGCCACAGTAGCGCCGAAGTTTTCAAACTCGAAGCCGTCAAAAGTGTGTTCGGAAATCTGGGCGACCTTAAACCAGACACCGTGGCTGCGATCTGTCAAAAAATGAGAAACAATCTTTCCGCGGCGTGGAGAGATGTTCGAAATCAAGAAGCCAAACAAACCAAACGTCGACTTCCTGAAGTCCAACAAGAAGTCCTTCGCGGCTACGATGTCGCAATGAAACTCGCCGAAGAATCACTGGCGGCTGAGCCTGACAGCTGGGAGCTTCATCTGGCCAAAGCTTGCCTTATGTACGACCAAAACGCCTATTCTCAGTCCGTCCAAAAGAGCTCTGAGTTCAGCGATCGCCGCGACACTGCTTTTGTACAGTTCGCATTGGCGGCAGAAAAATATGGCGATGCTGCCCCTACCCTCGAAGAAAAAGACCAATCAACGGACGTCTATGACTACTGGTTTTACGCAGCGCTGGGCGCCTGTGACCTTGGAAAAATAACTGACAAAACTATCCCGGATTTGCGTCAGTATCCAAAAATCAAAGAAGCAATCCTGGGGCTCGATGGTCAGCTCGCTGAAGATCACATGGCCAAAGTCGCAAACAATATGTTCACGCGAATGAGTCCGATCAAACCCGAGATCAAATTCCGCTACCTGCGCGGTGGCTTTGTCATCGTGGGCGATCACCCGCGTGCCTGGGAGGCCCGAAATCTTTACGACTATTACAAAGACCTGGTCAGCGAACTTAAACTGCATGTCGCGGTCGACGGTAATGAGGACGTGGGGCACGATCAAGCTTTCGGAGTTTACGTCAGCCTGCTTCACACTTCTGAAATCGAACGTGAGTCAGGTGGTTTTGCAAAATACGTTCAAAACCAGAACAGCATGATGTATTCGTTCAACTACGGGCGTCCGACGGAAGACTACCGTGACAAATTCAACGATGCTGTAAATCAAGCACTGGAGAAACACTACGAAATTCTAAATGTAACGTTTCAAAGTGCCGACGCGATGGAGTCGATCCCAGCACCTGAAGAAGGCTGGCGATTGACGCCTTATGCTTATATTTTGCTAAAAGCCAAAGGCTCGGAAGTTGACCGAATTGCACCGTTGAAGGTCGACATGGACTTCCTCGACACGTCGGGTTACGTCGTTATTCCTGTCGAGTCGCCTGCAATCGTGATTGATTGTTCCTCTGAAAATCCGACACCTCGGCCGATTGAAGATCTTCAAATCACACAAACACTTGATGAACGTCAGGCTGACGAATCACGTTTGATTCTTGAAATTTCTGCCACCGCGAAAGGCTTGGTGCCTGAACTCGAAGACATTGTCGATTTGAAACGGGAAGAATTCGAGGTTGTCAGCATTGATGATCAAGGCGTTTTGCCATCTAGCTTTGACGAAGATTCCACCACGCCTCAGATTTTGTCGGATCGTAGTTGGACAGTCGAATACAAAGCCAAAGACGGATCGAGCCAACCCGAAGCTTTCTCGTTCAGTGAATCAAAACTAGCCGATGCGGGCGTCAAATTCCAACGTTACGAGGACGCTGATCTGGTCGAGGTTGACAAAGCGATCTTGCTGGAAAAATCTTACGGCTCGTTCAGTTGGGGATTTTTGTATTGGCTAATCCCGGCCATCGTACTGGGACTCTGTGGCATCGCGGGATTGGTTTACTCAATGAACAAGCCTGCCGAGATAGTGGCTGATCGCTTCCAAGTTCCAGAGGACGTCAACCCGTTCACGGTTCTGACTTTGCTCAAAGACATTCGACAACGAAATGGAATTAGCGATGAAAAAGCAGTTGAGCTAGATCGTTCCATTAACCGTGTCGAAGAGTATTACTTTGGTCGTTCCGATTCCGAAGAACAACAGCAGGATCTCAGCGCGTTAGCCAACCAATGGGTCCAACGTGCGAAGTAAGG
>CAZQQR010000098.1:0-2084 GCA_964595515.1 uncultured Pirellulaceae bacterium | reverse complement strand
CGCGTGATTCCTACTCGCTGCCCCAGTAGCCCCAATGAATGAACTTGGGTCGGATTCGGTTTTGGGGTTTGTCTGCCAGCATTTCAAACGCGAACCCGATTGGCTCTGGCCCCATGTCATCCCAACGAAAATTGTAAAGTGCTCCACCAGCTCTCGGTCCAGCGGCAAGCAATTCGAATTTCGTGATTTGTTTATCTGACGCGTCGAACGTGATCCAACCTTGAATATTCAGATCAATAGTCTGGTCGACTCGGATTCTCTGTCCGTTGTAGGGGTTCTTTTTACCGCTGGCGGGCTTTTGACACTTCGCTTTTCCGCTCAGCTGAATCGTGACCGTATCGTCTTGGATCTTGGCTACTTTTGCTGAAATTTCGGATGTTTTAACATCATCGTGCGCCCAAGCGTCCGCTTCGCCTTTGACCTGATCGACCATGTGAAACTGAACAAGCCGTTTAGAAATGGAATCGGCAATCTGCCAAGTCTGACCTTCTTTGACATCTTCAGGCACCAAAGAATCCACTTCTTCTTTCGACAACCAAACATGATCGAAATTGTGCCGGTCAGTTGGTTGGCGATAAACCGAAGTACGCGGGAGGTCGCGCATTGTCTCCCGCAGGATCAATCCGCCGCTGGGGAACTCGGCGAAATAGTTAGAGTCTGGATCATTAGACTGAGCAAACGCCTTGATCTTGTTGGGGTTTTTACTTTCCCAACTCGCGAGCCCGCGACTCATCAAACCAATCACTTCTCGAGCGTCCGTCGTGTTCATTGACCGCAATAGATCTGCATCCACGCCCGTGATATAGAGCCCTTGCCGTGTGGCGGTTGGTTTAGTGACGCCCGCGTAGTGACCTTGCTCGGCAATGTTGCGAAAAAAATCTCCTTCGGCATCTTTTTGATTCATCACGACATTGATGTCGACGGCGACGGGAACAAACGACTCATTCAGCATATCGATGACGCGTTGATTTGAAAAAGCGGACGCACGGCCCGTGACTCCATTGTTTCAGACACAGCCAAGCGGATCGCCATTCATCGCCCAGATGAACATTGGTTTCTTTTTTTCCGAAGCAATCTGAATGCCTTGCCACAAACCTGGTATCCAAGGGACTTGTCGCCATTGCTTGTCTTCTTTTGAAGAAAGCACAAACTGGTAAACGGACTGAAACTGGTCATAGGTCTTAAACCCAGACTCGTAGGCTTTGACGATTTTTGGATCCGCCTGAGCGTAAGCCCGCAAGGGGTTACAAAGCGACCAAATCAACAATACAGTGAACAAACCAAGGGTCCGCATCGCACGACCTTTCAGGATATTTTGGTAAAAGACATTTTCATTTCCAGCAAAAGCCTACCCCGCAAACATCGAGCAGGAAGCAAATCGTTAGGTGCGATTCGTGATTTCCCCAAATTCACCTCGCAGGTACGACGCTAACATCGGTTAAAGCACCGGAAGGCTACTCGGCTTGGCTCCAGACATTGGGAACACCATCGACGTCAAACTCGACAAAAATCACATTTGGATTGCAGCAAACGGGACAGTCTTCGACGTATTGCTGCTGGGCGCCTTGAGTCAAATCAAGCGGAACCACAATCTCTTCGCCACAACTATTACAGATGTAGCCTGCATCGTCATTCAATTCTGTTTCGCCCGGTCGTTCGTCCGTTTGAACATCTTCCAAGGGATCGTCGTCGAATTCGTAGTCCAATGGAACTCCTTGGTTTTGATAGATAAAAGACGTTGTCTCGCCGGCGGTGACATCTTGCCTTCGATCCAAACCGGTGCATAGGATCGAAGAACCGAAGGCTGAGGAAAATGATAACCGATTGTCTTCTGCCGTAGCTTTCAATTTCGTTTAACGGCAGGACCGATCAATGAAGCGTTTCATGAGATCACTCTTCTTTTGGGAGAGTCGCCGTCTAAACAGCGGAGAGGAAGCTCGTTTTCCGTCGAAAATTATTGATTGGCAAAAGCCCTCCCCGTGCCTGAGGCACGACCCTCCCGCAAGCGAGAGGGTTTTGTTTTGTCGGTTAACATTTGTTAGGCGACATTTCGTTTAACGGCAAGCCGGAGGCGACTGCGTTTC
>CAZQQR010000097.1:12473-16545 GCA_964595515.1 uncultured Pirellulaceae bacterium | reverse complement strand
TGGCTCGAAAGGACTCGTAGCCTCGTCCACTACTCCAAACTTTACCTTTGACTGACCACTGGTTTTACTGATCGTAGTTGGCGGTGTAGTCTTCTTGAGTAATGACGGTCACACCAAAATCGGTTTCGCCTTGGAATGCGTCTTTTACGCCTACCAAGACTTTGTGTTCGAACTGGCCAGGAACCGTTCCAACGCCACTAAATCGAATCACTTCTTGAGATCCTGCCTCGATCCTTGGGATTTTCCAGGATACTGTCCGCTGTTTTTCGTCTAGCCAAGCCTGACGATAAATTCGGCTAACAGTGATTTCGGCTGGAACGACCATTTGAACGATCAAGTCCGTTGCGGTCTCGTCGCCTTTGTTGATGACCACGATTTCGAAGACATCGGGACGACCTTCCACGAGAGCTTCTGGGCCAACTACCGACGTTTTGAGATTGAACTGTTTGAGTGCTGCAGGAGGTTCGGGAAGTGCTGTTTCTTGAAGTACCGCTTCTGGTGTCACGGGCGTAGCTCTCTCAACTGTTCGAATCGGTGAACTAAGCGTACTGTCCGTAAGGGAAACAGAAACTTGACTAGAAGGAACGCCAGAGCCAACTGCACCAGTGTTAGCTGGTTCGTTTCGGGTTTGCATGGTTGGCATTCTCGCTGGCTTCATTTGATTGGTCACTATTTGTGGCGGCAAAGTCGGGGTTTTTGATTGGGCGATTTGTCGAACGACTTCTTTTTGGGCGAGCAATTTGTCCTGATCTGCTTTTTGTTGCTTGACAGTTAAGGCTAACTGTTTGATTTGCTCTTGTTGAATTCGCACTTGCTCGATCAAGGCGTTCTGAATCGGATCGGGACGTGTCGTCGCTGGAGTCATTATTTGATCGGGAGTGCGTGGCCCATTTACGACGCGATTTTCAAAGACAGACTTGGCATCCATTTCTTGAGCCGAAGAAATTTCATTCATGCCATGACCTGCAACGGTCCCCGATGGCGCCGCTGGAAAAGTCATCACTGTGCCGAAGTCTGATGTCGCCTGTTTGGGAGTGTCGTTGAAAGTGAAGCTCGCGCCCTGACGGGGTTGAGGTTTTGCACTCAGTGATTGCCAGCCGGTTCCACGGTACTTACCAACGCTGCGCGGTGGGTTGGGCGTGTGGTCGATGACGCTGTGAGGCAGCGGTTTGATCTTTTGACTAACTTGGGAAACGGGTGTTAGTTTTTTCGAGTAACCATTGTGAGTGGTGTCTCGCTCAGGTTGAGTGTACCGATCTGAGTTGTCTTTTGTTTGTTTCTTGACACGTACCGGTTGAGTGGTGTCGATTGCATCAATCAAACGAGAGGGAAAGTTCGGACGTGCTTGAGATTGAAACGCCTCTGTGTCTGCGCAAAACATCAACGCAAGAAGAACCGCTGGAACGATTTGTGTTGGCCGCAAGGGCATGGTATCTCTCCGCTTTCAAACAGGTACAACTCTTAAAATCGGTATCCCTTGTCCGGATAAATCGTGAAAATCCGCATAAGGTTCCAGCGTACAGCGGTTGGTCATTTCGCAAGCGTTACAACCCGCAAAGTTTAAAGCGATTTGCTAGCAAACGACGCTTTCGTTTTTACGCTCGTTCGGTAGCCGTGTTTCTTCGGGGTTTATTGGCTGTTTTAGAATTTCTAACAATTCCACTCTCACTCGGACCCAACGTGTCACTGCCCTCGCGAATATTAAGACAGACCCGGACGGAAAAGGTCAAAGTCCTCAGAGGATGGTCCTCAAGGATGGAACCCAAATCAGAATCAGATGAGTCTGTCACCTGATCGTTCGGTAGACAACAAACGCAGGAAGCTTATTCCATTCAAGGAGCATGAGATGTTGGTACTTTCAAGAAAACAAAATCAGACCATTGTGATCGACGGCCAAATTGAGATCGAAGTCTTAAAGATCAAAGGCAACACGGTACGTCTTGGTATCCGAGCACCACAAGAAATCAAAGTCCTTCGAGGCGAGCTTTCTCCATTTGAACTCGAATTCAAGCAGAAACCAGCCAATGAAACATCAGAGGCTGAGCAAGAATCGAGCGAAAAATTCCCCGCACTTTCTATCGCTCACGCTGTTTAGTCGCAAAGTCGTTTAAAGAACGTCAACCATCAAGTTGGAGACCCGCACCAACGAAACCCCACGATTCGAATCGTCATGATTCGATCGTGGGGATTTTTGGTTTAGAATATCGTCCAAAGTTCTTCTTAAACTCTGGATGAAAAATGAATCGCCTGGCCCAAACCGTAGTGGTAGTTTTCGTTTGCGTATTGCTGACACCTCAGCACCAATTGAAAGCTCAAGATCGAGTTACTGGTTCGCAGTATGCGACTCGCTCCGAGGTGATTGCAAAAAATGGAATGGCTGCAACTAGTCAACCACTCGCCACGCAGATCGCGCTCGACATTTTGAAACAAGGCGGTAGTGCGGTGGATGCGGCGATTGCTGCCAATGCGGCGCTCGGATTGATGGAGCCAACGGGCAACGGTATGGGAGGCGATCTGTTCGCGATTGTCTGGATTGACTCGGAGAAGAAACTTTATGGACTTAACGCGAGTGGCCGATCTCCCCAAAGTTTGACTTTGGAAAAATTGAAAGAAGAGCTTGGTGGTCGTAAAACGATTCCTGCGCTTGGTCCTCTTCCGGTGTCTGTTCCTGGCTGTGTGGACGGTTGGTTTGAACTGCACGGAAAATTTGGCAAACTGCCGATGGCGAAAGTGCTTGAACCTGCGATCGGGTACGCGGAAGAAGGGTTTCCTGTTTCTGAATTGATCGCGTACTACTGGGGCCGAAGCGTCGGAATTTTGAGCCGGTATCCGGGATTCAAAGAGACATTTACGGTCAATGGAAAAGCCCCAGCAAAGGGCGAGATTTTTAAGAATCCAAATTTGGCGAAGACACTTCGTTTGATTTCTACCGAGGGCCGGGATGCGTTTTATAAAGGGTCGATTGCGAGGACGATCGATCAGTACATGAAAAAGCATGGTGGCTATTTGTCGTATGACGATCTCGCCAACCATACGTCGACTTGGGTTGAGCCAGTGTCAGTCGATTATCGCGGCTATAAACTTTGGGAGTTGCCTCCCAATGGTCAGGGAATCGCAGCGCTTCAGATCCTTGGTGTCCTCAAAGGCTATGACTTGAAAGCGATGGGGTTTGGTAGTGCCGACCATATTCATTACTTTACCGAAGCCAAAAAACTTGCCTTTGAAGACCGTGCCCGATTCTACGCCGACATGGATTTTTCAGATGTGCCCGTTGATAAACTGATTTCTGATGCCTACTCCGATCAGCGAAGAAAATTGATTCGGTCCAACCGCGCCGCCCGCCGGTACGATGCAGGGCCGACCGAAGGCGATACCATCTATCTCACTGTGGCAGACAAAGATCGAAATATGGTGTCGTTAATTCAGAGTAACTATCGGGGAATGGGATCTGGAATGTGCCCAGATGGTTTGGGGTTCTGTCTTCAAGACCGCGGCGAGTTGTTTGATATGACACCGGGTCGGCCCAATTCGTATGCGCCAGGTAAGCGTCCGTTTCATACGATCATTCCGGCTTTTGTTACGAAGGATGATAAACCTTTTTTGAGTTTTGGCGTCATGGGCGGAGCGACTCAGCCACAAGGTCACGCTCAGATCGTAATCAATGTTGTCGATTTTGGGATGAACTTTCAAGAAGCAGGAGACGCGCCGCGTTTGCTTCATTCCGGTTCGTCTCAGCCAACAGGCGAGCGGATGAACGATGGCGGACAGCTGACTTTAGAAACGGGATTCGACTACAACGTGATTCGATCGTTAATGCGAAGAGGTCATCGTGTCGGTTATACCAGTGGAGCTTACGGAGGTTATCAGGGGATTGGCTACGATGCAGAGAACGACGTTTTTCTTGGAGCGTCCGAGTCAAGAAAAGATGGCCAAGCCGCTGGCTATTGATAGTGCTCTTGAGCAGCCAGAATCGTGATTTAGCCAGTGCCGCTGTCAATTCTCAATTGATGGTTGGCAAATGCTGCTAGATGTTTGGCTTGGCGGTGGCAACCATAATCGATTGGGCTCGAAA
>CAZQQR010000097.1:10115-12373 GCA_964595515.1 uncultured Pirellulaceae bacterium | reverse complement strand
ACTCGGCGTGTCATGGCGATTGCCAGCACGACAATGGTCCAAAGTAAAAACGGTAGCACCAAAATATTGGCGAGGAGGTAACAGCCGCCGATCATGAGCAACAACGAACCCATCAAACAGAAATGATAATTTCTTAGGTTAGCCAATTGGTTTGAAATAAGGACTGACCCGATCCCCAGAATTAAACTCATCGCAGTCGCGTAGGTAATTGAAATCCAATAGTTGCTTGTGCGAATAGTGCTGTTGCCAAAAATTAGCCTAAACAATTTGTTTTCGATCGGAGAATCTGTTGTGTAGATCTCACTACCAAATCGCTCGAGATCGATGCAAAATCCCCGGACGTTTAGAATCAACAAAGTTGCAAAGATCACGAGGTAGCTCACCCCAGCTATCGCTAGTCCCCAGCGGGCGAGCTTCAGTCTTTCTCGAGTGGTGATTCGCTCCAGGTCTGTGACTTGCCAATTTTCGAATTTGGATTGGGTGGTATAGGTTTCGTCGTCTGGTCTGCGGGGAGTAAAACTTGATTCCGGAAGGTGTTCATTCAGCGAAGCGAGAAAATGTTTCGCATCGTCACGATCACGTTTGGCGGTGTAGAGCGTTATCGCACCACTTTTGGGTAAAGGGAACTTAGAGACGCTGCTGATACTCGAAGCTTGAATGACGATGTTGTCTTCGATGATTCCACGAGAGAATTTTGCTGACGCGATGTCTTCAAGTGCAAGAGGAATGGTTCCGGGTTCGATGCGTCCGCCGAACATGCTGGAAACTGGTTCGCACTCAAATATGATTTCATTTTGCTTAAGCGTCGCTAGTCCATAGCCGTACTCTCCGGTTTTGTTGACGTAATGCGAAAATGGCAAGACTCGAATCGCGCCCGAGCGATCGGCAGATGGATTCTCACTTTGGTTGTTGCGGTTCGTGTTGGAAAGATCCGCAGCCTCGAATTTTCTAGATGCGGCATTCTCAACGGCGGAGCGAAACTGACTGGCCTGTTGGTATCGTCGCCCTGGCTCTTTCTCAAGCGTTTTAAGTACGACATCGTCAAGGCCTATCGATACATCGCTTTTCTGACTGGGGGCAGCAAAGCGCCCAATCGGCAACTCGCCCGTCAACAGTTCATACAGAACGACTCCAAGCGAATAAAGATCCGCCCTATGATCAACGTCATCGGGGCGTTCAATCTGTTCAGGAGCCATGTAGTTCACGGTACCCAAAACTTGCCGCGTTGCCGTCAGCGTGAAATCGTCAACGGACGGATCGAGGAGTTTCGCCAGACCAAAATCCGCGATCTTAACCTGGCCAGATTTGTCGATCAGAATATTTTCAGGTTTGATGTCGCGGTGGATTACACCTTTTTCGTGAGCATATTGAAGCGCATTGCAAACTTGGGTGACCACATTAAGCGATTGATTGGAATCAAGACCACCACTGATTGCATCTCGAAGATTCACTCCATCCACGTATTCCATGACGAGGTAGTGAAGATTGTCGACTTCGCCAAAATCGAAGACAGTAACGATGTTTGCATGTTGAAGTTTGCCCAGTGTTTTGGCTTCCCGCGTAAACCGCTCTGCAAACGTCGGGTCCTGCTTTAGCTGCGGCGAAAGGATTTTCAGCGCAACCGTCCGATCAAGATTGGTCTGTCGTGCAAGGTAAACAGCTCCCATTCCGCCGTGACCAATGAAGTGCAAGATTTCCAGGTTTGGAAATTTTCCAATCAATGAGTCGACGTTGAGGTGAACGGATTTACTAGTGGCGCCCAGTGTCGAGTTTGGATTTCCACCATCGAGTGCCAATCCCATCAGGCATTTGGGACAGATGCCTGCCATTGCATCTGGGGGAAGCTCGTTGTGACATTTGTCGCATCGCGTTGATTTTTTGATATTCTGATTCATGCTTTTTCCCGAAATTCCTTGGTTCAATTGTATCTAAACCAAACGGGCAGCAAGGTTACAGAAGAATTTGAAAATATCGAGAAAGGCCGAGGTTGGTTCGGTTTCTGTTGGATCAAGCTCGTGAACCAATCGAGTTTTTGACCTCGTGTTTAGTTCTTGGTACTTAACGTTTAGTACTTAGTCTTTAGCAATTTGGTATTTAGTATTTAGTTCTTAGTTTAACGGCAAGCCGTAGGCGACTGCGTTTTGAACGGCCGAAACGCAGTCGCCTGCGGCTTGCCGTTAAACTAATTTGCGAAAGGCGATGCTCCGTAGGACCAAGCTGAAACGGGCGATCGCGCATCCCGAAAACCGCTCAGCCTT
>CAZQQR010000097.1:4489-10015 GCA_964595515.1 uncultured Pirellulaceae bacterium | reverse complement strand
CTCTGGCTCTACTCAGCCTCCAAGTGCATCGAATAAACTTCGCAGTTCGTCTTCGACTTCCTCGGAGTTCTTTACCGTCGCGGCAATCTGAAGCCTTAGCTGTTGACCATATCGCTGTCTTAGTCGATGGACGGCGACCTTTACCGCACCCTCGCGAATTCCCAGTTGTTGCCCGACATCGGCGTAAGGCAGATCCGTTCCACCAGTCAGATACTTCTCGATGGCGGCGAACAATTTTTCGTTGCCCGCTTGCTGATACTGCAGTCGAAGATTCTTCAATGCTTCTTCCATCGCAGCCAACGCCCAGCTTCGTTCAAATACGCGTTCGGCAGTCATTGAATCGACTGGAGCATTTGCGTAGCTTGATTCAGCCGAATCGAAATCGAACGAGAAGACTGGTTTTCCGCCACCGCGCTTTTTAGCTTGGTCTGCCCGCCATTGGTTCTTGATGAAATTATCAAAACAGGAAAGCAGGAAAGTCCGAAATCGGCCTCGCGACTGATCAGCGGACCGGTAGCCCTCTTTTTGTAGAAACTCCGCAAAAAATGCTTGGGTTAAATCCTCGGCGGCTGACCGAGATTGTCCCTTACGGCGGGCGAATGTGTACAGCGGAAGCCAATAGGTTTCACACAACGTTGCGATGGCGAGGTTTGCCGCTGAACTGCTGGAGTCTCCGGCATTTAGTACAACGCTCCACGACGTCGTTGCAAATACATTTCGTTGGTTGGTTGAATCATCGTTGGTTGAACTGACCATCTTGAACTGACCATCTAACTCAACAGGGGATGAACATCCGCATGGATCAACAAAAACGCCATTGACCAGTCAGCCAAGGAAGCAATTACCCTTCTCGATCGCGATTAGGCTACTTTTTCTCTGACTGTTTCTTTTTCTTTTGAGTCTGTTTTTTCTTGGCTTGATTTTGAAGCATCTCTTCCCTTCGAAGCTTGAAATCGTGACTCAATGCAATCGCTTTAGCTCGATCATCCGTATCGTAGTCCCAGAATTCCTGAACGACTTTTTCGCATTCTGAGTGATGTGATCCATCGTCACCAACCTCTTTTCGAAGCTCTGCAAACTGTTGTTTTAGCTTGACCTGAATTTCCGCATAGGCTGGATCGTCGTAGACGTTGTTGAGTTCGTTTGGATCTTTGTCGAGATCGTAAAGCTCCCAGGCTGCTGGCGTTTGGTCCCCGCCTTCGTAGTTGCAACCATAAAAGAAAATCAGTTTGTGGTTCTTGGTGCGGATCGCCATTTCACCGGGATTATCGTGGTGAGCCATGTGCATCCAGTAGCGGTAGTAGGCGGCCTTTTTCCAATCGGCGGGTTCCTGGCCAGTTTCGCAAATACTGCGGAACGACTTTCCTTGCATGCTTGTAGGAATTTCAGCGCCAGCGAAATCAAGCATCATTGCTGGGTAGTCAACGTTTTCGATGATCGCATCCGATCGGATTCCCGGTTTAATCGTTTTTGGATATCGAACAATGAAAGGCATGCGCTGCGATTCATCATAAGCCCAACGTTTGTCCTGGTAGTCTTTTTCGCCCAACCAAAATCCTTGGTCGCCGGTGTAAATGATGACGGTGTTGTCGTAAAGACCTTCCACTTTGAGATAGTCGAACAGTCGTTTCAAATTGTCATCAACGCCTTTGACACAGCGAAGGTACTTTTTCAAATACGCTTGATAAGAAAGCCGTTTGATTTCGTCGTCCGACAAATTTGGATCGTCGTAGTCCCATTTGAACTCGTTGGGAAATTTTTGGGGAAGGTCCCTGGCGTAAGAACGCCGAGGATTTCGTCGTCCGATCGACGTGCCAATGTGTTGCTGGAGTTCGTCTTCGAAACCTTTGGTCGCAATTGAGCCAAACGTTTTGGGAACTTCCCAGAGTGTCTTCGGTTCTGGAATCTCAACGTCGGCCAGATAATTGTCGTAGCGCGGATTGCTTTCAAAATAATCGTGTGGTGCCTTGTATTGATGGCAGACAAAGAACGGTTTGTTAGGGTCGCGTTTGTTTTTGAACCAATCCAAAGTCGAATCGGTAATCACATCAGAGGAATGCGAGCCAGGATATTTTACAACGTTTTTGCCAAAGGGTTTGTCGCCTTGGATTCGAAACTCGGTGTCGAAGTATTTTCCCTGCCCGGGTAGGACTTTGTAGTAGTCAAAATTAGGTTCGACTTTGAGATGCCATTTTCCGATGATCGCTGTTTGGTAACCTGCGTCTCGCATCGCGATCGGCAACGTTTGTTTTTCCGGAGGAATGTTTCCACCGAGATCGAACACTCCGTTCACGTGATTGTATTGCCCGGTGATGATGCAAGCTCGCGATGGAGTGCAGATTCCGTTGGTGCAAAATGCGTTGTCGAAACAAATGCCTTCGCGAGCTAGTTCGTCGATGGTTGGTGTCGGGTCAAGGTCTTTGAGAAGCGTCGCATAGGCTCCGACGGCTTGGGCCGTGTGGTCATCGGACATGATGAACAGAATGTTTGGCTTTTGAGCGTGACTGATTGAGGTCAATGCTGAAAGACAAATGATGCAGAGTGTGACTAGTGTGGAAATGCGTGTTCTCATAACTGCCTTTATTTTGTTGCCAAGCCTTACTCGGCGCTGATCGGCGGCTGATCGTGACGCTAAGTCTGGCTCGTGGCTTGAGCTTCTGAAATGTTGGCGAATTCGGTAAAGTATGTGCTCAAAGGTTCGCCTGATGCATTCGATCATATCCAATTTTGACTTCAAAGCCAGAAGATACGTCGCCCGCTATGTCCAATAACGATTCAAAATCTGACTTCTTAACTCGTGACCAGATTCATGAGTTAATTACGCTTCGCCAGGTCGGCCGTCGTCCGGTTGCTTGGGAAGAAGATATTTCTCGTAACACACTGGACACCGAGCCGTTTGAAAATTTGCCGCCTGTGACGGAATATCCTGACACGGAGTTCGATAATCCGAATCGTCGCAAAGTCATTTTGCCGCTGATCGAAGGCGAAACGATCGAAGAGTATATCGCTCGCGATCCTTACCCAATTCCTTGTGCGGAAGATCGCGAAGGATACTCCAAGGGGTTCGATGGCGTCTATTGGATGAGTGGTCTGGAAGACTATCTCAAAATTATGGAAAAAGCGAAAAAGTATGGAGTGACTCCAAATTCCGTATTTGATTTTGGGAGTGCGTCCGGTCGAGTTGTCCGGCATTTCGCTGCTCAATCAAACGTCCCGGAGATTTGGGGAAGCGACATCAACGCCCGGCACGTTCGTTGGCTGGCAGAGTTCATGCCTCAATCGGTCAAGCCGATTTTCAATCACTGTATTCCCTCGTTGCCGATGCGAGACAATTCAGTGGATATCATCAGTGCGTTTTCGGTCTTCACGCACATTGATACATTTGAGACTTGTTGGCTGGCGGAGCTTTGTCGAATCCTGAAAGACGACGGACTCGCGTATATCACCGTTCACAATGAAGATACTTGGGAAGTGATTCGTGATGAGGTCGACAATGAGCGCAATCGGTTGGTCCAGTCGTTGCTACGCATTGATCCGAGCTTGAGGGAAAAGCTTCAAGAGCCGATGCCTGATCAGCGAATGGTTTTCAGGTTTGCGGAATCAGGGCCCTACCGCGCTCAAGTCTTTCATTCAAACAACTTTTTGGAAAGAGTCTGGGGTCGTTTCTTCAAAATCGAAGAGATCATTCCACGTCACCATGTGCGCCAAACAGTTTTAGTGATGCGAAAGAAGTAGCTTTCATGGATTTAGAACGAAGTTTGCAGGATCAGTTTGCGCCGAATTTAATTTGTTTTGGCTGCGGGCCGGCGAATGAAAAAGGTTTGCAGATCAAGAGTTTTGTGCGGCTTGGTGTTGGAAATGAATTTGACGATGGCGGTAACAAAGTCGTAGCGGCGTTTACGCCAGGTCCTCACCATCGCGCTTTTGAGGGCATGATCAATGGTGGAATTATTGGTTCGCTGTTGGATTGTCATTTGAACTGGACGGCGGCTTGGCATTTGATGGGTCGGAATCAGGTCGAGACTCCACCATGTTGTGTGACGGCGAAATACGAAGTCACATTTTTGGCACCGACCCCCGCCGGTCAAGAGTTGGAGTTGGAAGCTTGGGTTGTCGATTCGTCTGATCGCAAAGCAGTCGTGCACGGTACGCTTGGTGTGCCAGGTGAGGGATCTGTCGTTACTGCGAAGTGCACCGGAACGTTTGTGGCAGTCAAGCCAGGCCACCCGGCCTATCATCGTTGGTAACTAGCGGCGAGTCGATTTACAGGCCGCGATGACTGCAGAATTAATGAATCGCCGTGGATTTTAAATCAGAAGCACTGTCAGATCATAAACGGTTAAACGGTAACGGTTTTGATGACGATTGATCCATTCATTCGTTACAAATTAACTCTCGGGCATAGTTGTGACGAATGGATTGGTTGAATCTATTCTTTCTCTCTTTCAAACTTGACACGCGAATCTCGATTCTCTGATTTTGCGGAATCATCAAGTCGAAAATCATAATGACTCTGTGGCTGTGGTCTTGCGAGGCCTGCAGTATTTCACAAGAGTCCTTTGAATTTCAAGAACAACAGGGAAGTTGTGATGAGAACGTTTCAAGTGCTTTTTGTGTTTGCGATTTCGGCGTTGGTTTTTTCGGGCGACTCGACCGCTCATGGTCAGCTTTTCGGAAACGGTCGGTTTCTAAAACGCATGAAGGACCGATTTGATCCCGCCCCACCGAAGCCTGCTGCAAAGCCGAAAACACCCAAGAACGCGACTCCGCAAAAAAGCAGTTCTAAATCGCTTGCGCCCAAACCAGCTGCTTCAAGAAGTGCGACGCGGTCGGGTGGCCCGACGCCTGCTGGTTCTAATCGCAAAACGCCAATGGTCAAACCGAATGCCAGCTCAAAGGGCCGCTATGAAATTGGTTCTTCTGCATTAGACCGGCAATCGCCCTCCCCTGCTCGCCAAAATTACAACCGTCCAGTTGAACTGAATGCTGGAGCTAATGTCGATGTTGTGAAACAGTCAAGCAAGCGATCAACGCTTGGGTTTGGGATGTTGATCGAACTGAAGAAAGAAAAACTGATCGTGACCAAGCTCGACCCCAAGGGCAACGCGGCCGAAGAAGGCATCAAGCGAGGTGATGAAATCACCGCTGTTGGTGGCGTCGATATCGAGTCATTGTCAGAGTTCAATGACATCACGAAAATCATGCGAGATGGGGATCAGATCGAAGTCGGCTACGCCAGACGTGGCAAAAAGGAAAAGTCGTATGTGCAGCTTGGAGATTTGCCAAAGCAGGAAGAATCAGAGGTCGCTCCCTCAAAACCAAACGTCGCTGGTGTTCAGCTTGACCCAAAAGGCATTGAGCCAATTGAGCCGATTTCGAACCAGCAATTTGGCGGTATGCAATCGGTTCTTGATTCTCCAAAGAGTTCTGCTTCTGATCAAACGATTCGCATGCAGCAACTGCAAATCGAAGAGATGCGTCGCAAGATTCGACTGCTTGAGCAACAAGGCGGCTCCGCTCCCAAGA
>CAZQQR010000097.1:0-4389 GCA_964595515.1 uncultured Pirellulaceae bacterium | reverse complement strand
ATTAAATTGTCGGGCCTGTTTTGAAGGCCGGAATATCGGGCTCAAAGTGGGCCAAGCATTCTGGTGGCTTCAAAAAACGAATTTTAACTAGCTGATGACGCTACAATTGTGGTTGAAAGTTAATCTTATGAACCACGATCAGGAAAACACAAACGTCTTGGCCGAAGTCGTTGCCGTTTTGAATAGCGAAGCGGACGCAATTCGCGACGTCGCCGCCCGCATCAACGAATCGGTATCGCAAGCGATTGATTTGATCCTTAAATGTCAGGGACGCGTGATCGTAACCGGCATGGGGAAAATGGGTTGCATCGCCCGAAAAGCAACAGCGACGTTCTGCAGCACGGGCACACCGGCGGTTTTTCTTCATCCCAGCGAAGCGGTGCATGGTGACCTTGGGATTGTCACGGAGAAAGACGTTCTGGTGGTGCTTTCCAAGAGTGGTGAGACTCGTGAGTTGGTTGAGTTATTACCGTTCATGGCTCGGCTGGGAATTCCTGTGATTGCGTTGACGGGAAATCTTAGCAGTTCCCTCGCAACTCGCAGCCAGGTCGTCGTAGATGTGGCCGTCGATCATGAGGCTGATTCAATTGCGGTTGCTCCGACCAACAGCACGACGGTCGCGCTTGCAATGTGTGATGCACTCGCCGTGGCGTTGATGAACCGGCGTGGATTCACCAAAGAACAGTTTGCGATTTTTCATCCCGGTGGAAGCTTGGGGGCAAAGCTGTTGATCAAGGTCTCAGACCTGATGCGACAGGGAGACAAAGTTCCCGTCATGCAGGATCAGAATTCATTGCTCAAAGATGGTATCAAGGTCATCTCGGATAAGGGCGTGGGGGCAGTGTTCGTCGTTTCCAGCGATCAAAAAGTCGTTGGAATTGTGACCGATGGCGACCTAAGGCGAATTATTCAATCAGCAGACGACGGGCTGCAATGGAACGTTTGGACAGATCCATTGTCAAAGTATATGTCCAGTAAACCCAAAACGATTCGTGACGATGCGTTAGCAGCCGAGGCAATGAAGTTAATGGAAAAGTTCGAGATTACGGTTCTGCCTGTGGTCGATCAGGACGGCAGGCTGACCGGAATCATTCATCTTCATGATCTGGTAAAAGCCGGATTGGCGTAGCAGAATTCGACTCACTAATTAAAACGTTTCTGGTTTGCGTTTTCAAAATGTCGACCTCCAGCGCCGGCCCCAATCAACCACTTTTTATCAACTCAACCTGATGCCTCTCGATTCTGAACAATCGAATGATCAAGACGAACCGCTGGCGCTCGAGCGTCGTCGGCCGGATGAAATTGTGGATTCGATTGATCCTGATTGCGCGCCAGGGAAAAACGAGGGCCATAGCAGCGATGATCATTCGGAAATTGATCAAGACGAAGACTTTTTGCCGATTCAAACATCGAATCAAGTCACGATCTACAGTGCAAAATCGGATATCCGTTCACCGCTAAAACTGTTGGGCCAAATTTTTTCTGACTTTCTCGCTGGTCGTGAAATTGCCTGGCGTTTGTTTTTGAGAAATATTCGTGGGTTGTACCGGCAGACCTTGTTGGGTTTGTTTTGGGCTTTTTTGCCACCGATTGCGAACACGGCGTTCTGGATTTTTCTCCGTCAAGCTGGCGTGTTCACGACGGACGATCTAACTGTAAATGCAACCGTTTACATTTTGACGGGGATGATTTTTTGGCAAGCGTTTATCGACGCGTTTCAAATGCCATTGCAAACGCTCAATAAAAACCGAGCGATGATCAGCAAGTTGAACTTCCCTCGCGAATCGTTGTTATTGGTTGGATTTGGCGAAGTGCTTTTTGATCTTGCGATTCGAATGCTGCTCCTGGTTCCTGCTTTTTTGATTTTCAAAGTTTCGTTTTCAGCAACGATGCTACTGACGCCGTTCGCATTTCTATCGCTCGTGATCCTTGGGGCGGGGCTTGGTCTGATTCTGTTGCCATTTGGTTCGCTCTATCAAGACGTTGGTCGATTTATCTCAATGGCGTTGCCTTTCTGGATGATTCTCACGCCGATCGTTTACCCGCCTTGGAAAGACGGTGTGGGTTCGTTGTTGAATTGGTTGAATCCTGCAAGTCCGTTGTTGATTTTAGCTCGCGACTGGATGGTGCTTGGCCAAACCAACCATCTTGGGATGGGGCTTTTGTTTGGCTTGGCCGCAATCCCGATCTTGATTCTTGGATTGGTCATTTATCGAATCTCGATTCCAGTGCTTGTCGAAAGGATGTCTGCCTAGATGTTCCATTCAAGCACAACACCAAACGACGTGATTCTGGACGTGGATAAAGTCTGGAAGATCTACTGTCGTAACCTTAAACGTGCCATGTGGTACGGGATCAAAGATCTTGGTCGCGAGGTGGTCGGAGGTGGCCGAGACCGGACACATCACGATCTTCGTCCCGGTGAGTTCTTTGCCGTTCGCAACGCAGAGTTCCAAGTGAAATCCGGCGAGTGTGTGGCTTTGATTGGCCCCAACGGTGCTGGCAAAAGCACGATGCTCAAGATGATCAATGGTTTGATCAAACCGGATTCAGGCATGATTTCGATCCGCGGAAAAACGGGCGCGTTGATCGAGTTGGGCACGGGTTTTAATCCTATCCTGTCGGGCCGCGAAAATATTTACATCAACGCGGCGGTGCTTGGCCTGAAGAAGGTCGAGGTCGATAAGATTTTTGACAAGATCGTCGAGTTCGCTGAACTTGCTCATGTGATTGACGACCCGATTAAGACTTACAGCACAGGCATGCGAGTTCGATTGGGTTTCTCTGTGGCGGCGAACCTGAGACCTCAACTGCTGTTGATCGACGAAGTCCTCGCGGTCGGAGACGTTGGGTTTCGGATGAAGTGTTTTGCGCATTTGAACAAGCTCGTCAAAAGTGGAATCTCAATCATCTTGGTTACGCACGCGGTGGGGATGCTTCAGCGCGTTGCGACGCGAGCGGTTGTGTTTGGTCAGGGCAAAGTGGTTCACGATGGCGATTTGGAAACTGGCTGCACGATCTACGAGGAAATGCTGGGAGCGAGCGATCGAGTCCGAGCTAAGAAAACCGAGAAACCGGGTCGGCTGGGCTCGATTGGCGATGTCCAAGTCTGCAATGAGCGCGGAGATCCTCAAACTGAATTCGAAACGGGTGAGTCGATCGGGCTGAAGGTTCAATTGAACGCCCAACAGCAGATTCCACGCGCTCGACTGGTCGTCGCACTTTGCTCGCCCGTGCATGGCGTCTTGAGTTCAGTTTCGACCGCCTACCAAGACTTTCGCTTCGACGTGGACGAAAGCGGATGCATTGTTACACTACAAATTCCTAAAATTCCGTTGTTGATCGGTTCTTATCATTTCAACATAAGTTTGCTGGGTCCCGAGCCGACGGATTTTTACCACCGCAGTTCCCTACGAGGTGTCTTTCGAGTCGTTGGTCCTCCAACCGACGCGAATGGTTACGGCTTGAATGGGATTACGACGATTCAACATTCCTGGAAGATAAATGGATAGTCCTCAGATCAATTTTATTATCAGTGCTCCACGAAGCGGGTCGACTTGGCTAACGACGGCACTGAATCATCATCCGGAGATCTTTGGGACAGAGCAAAGATTGTTCGGTGATTTTTGTGAAGTCTGGCAGAACAACGACGGCACCACCGCACCTCGAATCACGTTTGATAAATTCGCAAAATCATTCGGGATGCATTATTTCTATCAGTTCCTGAATCGCAATTACGATACGTTCGTGGAAGACTTTCAAAAGTCGTTCGTGAATTTTCTGTGTCATTTCGCCCATGGCCGCAGCGGCAAATCAGTGATCGTGGATAAAATCACGCCCTATCCAGGAACGGCTCAATTCGTTGTCGACGAAATCAAGCGACTGTTTCCTGAGTCCAAAATTATTCATCTTGTCCGCGATGGCCGGGATGTTCTGACCAGCGGCACATTTGATTGGTTGCTTAAAGATGCAGAGGGAACCGAGCGCCATGAGTTCTACTTTAACCCAATTCCGGGAATGAAACTGCAACGGTTTTTTGATCCCAAAGTGATCAAGAAATGGGCAGCCAATTGGTCAGAAACGATTGATATCTTTGACGATTGCGAACCCGATGTACGGGTGACGTATGAAGAGATGAAAGAAGATATGGCGGAGACGCTAAAGAAAATTTTCGATGCTCTCGGCGTTGAATCGTCCAACGAAATCGCACAAGGTTGCGAGGACAACTCGACGTTTGAAAGAATGTCAGGGCGTCCGCCGGGACAAGAAGAGCCGACAGCGAAAGCTCGCAAAGGAATTGTGGGAGACTGGAAAAATTACTTTACGCTTGTCGATGGCGAACTGTTTGATGCTCTGGTTGGTGACCAGATGCAAAAGATGGGTTACGAA
>CAZQQR010000096.1:15366-16581 GCA_964595515.1 uncultured Pirellulaceae bacterium | reverse complement strand
CCCAACGGATCTTTCACCAACTGGGGCCTATCGATTGAGTCATTCGCCGTTCCAGAACCGGGTTCTTCGATCGTTTTGGCAACGATGGTATTAGGCGCGTTCGCACGACGGCGTCGCCGCTAAAGCAAGTAGTTCGAAGCAAGTCGTTCGAATAGAGTTACTAGCATCTCGAAACTGCTTTGGCGAAGCCAAGAGGATCGCAAGATCGGCTCTTGCTTTTTGGAATCAAAGGTATGGGGTAGTGGGCGAGGCTACGAGTCCTTTCGAGCCACCAATCGCAAGGGATTCGTAACCTCATCCACTACGATCAATCCTAAAGTTTTGACTTTTCAGCAGCCTGCTAGGCTTTGGATCGGCGAACCAGAGTGGGCGTGCCAACGCGTCAAACAAATTCTCAATGTCAAACGATCACGATCGTTACTTCGCCGGGCCTCACCCGCCTTCGATCGGACTTCCATCTTTGATCGGAATTCCATCTTTGGCACCGGGTAATGAACAACAATCGGCACGCATGATCTTGCAGAACGGTACTGCCATCAGTGCTCCCAAAACAGGAGCGGCAATGTAAATCCAAACCATGCCCAAATTTCCACAGATCAATGCTGGTCCCAGCGAACGTGCAGGATTCATCGAAGCCCCAGAAATTGGCCCACCCAGTAGAGCTTCCAGGCCAACCACTGCACCGATCGCCGTCGCAGCGGTGACACCTTCTTCTTTGGCCCCAGTCGAAACACTCAGGATTACAAACATCAACATGAAAGTGAGGATGACCTCCAATACAAACGTTTGGGTCACCGATCCCGAGGGCGTCGTCATGCCAAGCGTTGCACTATCTGGAAACAAGACCGTGAGGCAAGCACTAGCCAATATCGCACCTCCACATTGACACACGATATAAGGCAGCACTGATTTAAGCGGGAATCGGCCGCCAACATAAAAAGCGAATGTGACAGCCGGGTTAATGTGTGCGCCAGAAACATCACCAATCGCATAGATCATCGCCAGTACAATCAATCCGAATGTCAGCGCGATTCCGACGTGTGTCACGACGCCATCATTGAGATCATTAACCACAATCGCGGCCGTCCCAGCGAATACGAGACAGAACGTGCCTAAAAATTCAGCGATCAAAGGTCTGGCGGCGTTCTGGTTCATGCTGTCCTCAACAGGATTCGTAAGCACTCATTGTGGCGAACAAAAGATGGTTTGAACACA
>CAZQQR010000096.1:10402-15266 GCA_964595515.1 uncultured Pirellulaceae bacterium | reverse complement strand
CGTTTTTTTGATGTCCACAATTGCAGTGAAGGAACTCCTTGATGGTACGTTTGAGTTCGTTTTCTTTGAGCTGAAACTCTTTGCAAGCCAATTGAAAAAGCTGTTGACTCGTGATGTTTTGAGTTTTCATTTTGGAAAGAAAATCGGACACTTGTTTTTCATCTTTTTTCATCCCGACTACTAGAGCATTGGAAAGAATGTCACTGAATTGTCCTGTTATCGAGATGTCAATCTTGCAATTTTCCGTTGGGCGATCAACTGGTTCATCTTGAATTTCTCGATCTGTTATTGGACTTCCATTTGTGCTCGCTTGTTCTTCCACATCGTAGAAAATTGGATGGTTTGGTGGAATCAAATCAGCGACAAAACGAATTCTCGCTGGCATTCGTTTTTTGATTTTCTGCGCCTCTCCCGATGGAATTCGATCGGGATGATGCACCAAGGTATAGGCAAACAAAGCTGACTCTGCCAAGTCTTCACCGTCAGGATTCCGTTTGGCGTACAACGTGACAAACCCGCCATCGGACGATTGCGCCTTTCGCCAACGGTCCGATCTCGCATACTTTTTGTCCCAGGCAGCATGAACCGATTCGTGGAAAAGTGTCTCCTCCAAATCGTGCGTAGATATTCGTTTGGTCGCATTGGCTGAATAGACGACGATTAACCCAATGTCGCTAAACGCCGTTGTGTCTTTGCCGCCTTGATGAACGACGACACGATTCACGCCCTTTCGAAGAATCGTTGGAATTCGTCCGAGCCGAGTGGTATATCGAAGAGCTTCGGCCTTTGCGGCCTTCTCAGTTTCAAACCCTTCATCGATCATCAGATCGACACTTGTCCCATCGCTAAACGCAGCATTAAAAACAAAAGCACTTTTGAACAGCCCGTTTTTGCCAGGCCGTTTGTCCGGCATCTCAGCACGGCGTTTTTCCACAAAAGTGAGCAGTGTAAAAACAGAGGGGTCGGATTCGCGAATGAAATCAAAGTCCGTACTGACAATGGAGTTGGGATACGTTTGGCCGACGGCAAAACCGCTTGACCAGCAACTCGTCAAGCAGCCAACGGCAAAGGTGAGCAGCCAAATGGATTGATTTAATTTGTTCATTCCGTTCTCCGCTTTTGTTTCAATCTTCAAGACACATTTTTAAAAACGCCAGGATCTCTCTGAGGTAAAGCTCTCGATCAAATTCCAGTAGATCTTCGTGCTCTGCGCCCGCAAAGACAGTGAGCTGTTTTGGCTGATTCGCCATTTCAAACAACAATTGCGTTTCACGAATCGTAGTATGTCGGTCGCGATCTCCTGAAGCGACAAGGATCGGACAGTCGACTTTTCCAATGTAGTCGATTGGTTTCAAGTCGGACACAGAAATTCCCAGTCGCGGTTCCAATTGCCAAAGCAGTGCAGGCCCTACAAGATATTTTGCCGGGCCCAACCGCATCCCAACCCGATTATAAACCGCACCGGCAATGGTTGGATAAACTGATTCAATCACGATTGCGTCCACGTCAAGTGGTGAAGCAAGCAATGCGGCAGCGCCTCCCAATGATCGACCGACGATTCCAATCTTGTGATTCGGGTTTTTGCGTTTGGCAAATTCGACCGCCGCAACCACATCATGCTTTTCACGAAACCCGATTGTAATATTCTCGCCTGGGCTTTCACCGTGTGCCTGCAAGTCGATCATCAAGATTGAAAAACCTTGCTCGTAAAACAACTTGGCTCGCTCCAACATGCTTCTCCGGTTTCCGCGTATCGGATGAAGCAGGATGAGCGTCGAATTTGCTTGTTCGTTGGAGACAAACCAGGCAGCAAGCGTCGATCCTGACTCCGATTCAATTTCATAGGACTCGGCCGGTATGTCTTCTGGTGGATCGCCGACAATTCGGTTGGCAGGTGAAACAAGTTGGCCGCCAATGTACCACGCGACTCCTGCAAAAATCACAGACACCAGGAGAAATACGATCAAGCAGAATTTACGAATGCGTTTCCAATTGCGCCGAGGTTTTTCTTCCACCTAATTCGTTTCCGCTGGAGTCGTTTCTGCGGCTTGGCCATTTTGGTTTTTCGGTTTGTTGTCTTCACAGCCTTGCAGGAACATCGCAATAAAGCAGACCACGAAAAAACCGACCACCAAAAACATCAGCCACGCAGGAACCGAACGACCTTCCCAAGAGTTGATGTCGGTAAGCCCGATTTTTTCTTCGGCTTCCTTCTTGATAAGCGTCTTGCCGCAACTGCCACACTGCTCAGTGTCGGCAAACACCTTCTCACCACAAAATCTGCATCGTTTGCTCACAGCAGTTTCACTTTCGGATTGGGTGTTGAATAAACTTTGATGAAATAAATAAAGGGGAAATACGTCGGCTTTCTATCGTGCAATTGTCTCAGGCTAGAAGTAGCTTGGCTCGTTGCCCGGCTTCCACTTAATGTTACAGCCAATCGATGGGTACTGTTTTTCAGAAACTGTGCCGCCTGCGAGAACTCCATCAATCGCAGATCTTAACTCATCACCGGTCGGTTCGTTGCCTGTCGAATCGTAGACTCCTGATTCGATTCGTTTTGGTCGGGTTTCATCTAGTCGCCCGCGGTAGACAAGTTTGTGGCTTGCATCAAAGAGAAAAAAATCAGGCGTGCAGGCCGCCGTGTAGGATTTAGCAACCTGTTGATCCGCATCGAAAAGGTAAGGAAACGAGTAGCCGCGGTCTTGGACTTCGGAGATCATCTTTTCAGGACTATCATCCGGATATGCGGCGACATCGTTGCTTTGGATGGCAACGATTCCGACTCGATCCCGATAGTCGTTCCCAAGCCGTGCCAGTTCAGCGGCGATGTGTTTCACGTAGGGACAGTGATTGCAGATGAACATTACCAGCAATGGCTTGTCTGCAAAATCGTGTTTCGAAACTGAAGCTCCGTCGACATTTGGAAGGGAAAAATCTGGAGCCTCCGTTGTCAGGCTCATCATCGTTGATTCTGTTAATGCCATTGGTCGTTCACTTTGAAAATTGGGTATTTGCTAAGTTCTATTTTACCCAATTGAAAATCAAACACGACCGGGCATCATTAGCGTATGTTTGCCGGTGTAAACAAAGTTCAATTTCGGTAGCGGAACTCGTCAAGAGTTCTGAAGCGACGACAAGCATTTCTGATCAAGTAGAAAAGGAATCCAGAATTCGGACCGCGTGAAGTCTCAGATGTCATAACGTGCGTGGACTTGACGACGCTACATTTCGTGCAACGACGCCTGCTGCTTCCGAAATCGTTGCGTGACGAAGTGTTAAAACGCGAGGCCAGAGCGAACCATCAAAGTGTCTTGAAGATCGAGAATGTTCATTGCATTGGAACGATAGACGATTTCGCGATCAAACGCGTAGCCGAACTCAAAGAAGCCAGTCACTCGTCGTGGTCCCATCCATTCCATTCCGACAAATGCGCGGACGTCGTTGATGTCGACTTGGTCACCCGTCCCATCACGTCGGTCAATGGCCCAACTTCCGCCACCGTATTCACCACCGACGTACATCCAGGCTTCGAGGTCACCAAAATTTGGGATTCGATGTGAGAGTTTAGGGCGAGGGAAGTAAAGGTCGAGTTTCATATCCGGATTTGGCGTCATGTACACGCCAACAGCCGGCAACATTTTAACATCGACTCGATCGAAATATTCGATGCCAAGTTTTCCAACCGTGTAAGGGTTTAGTCGCTGCCATCCCAGGACTTTCCCGGTCAATCGAATGGCATCTGACGAAGTGTTTTGAAAATCAGAATAGTATCCGACGGTCAAATTCGTTTCGAATCCAGATTGGTTTGCTGGATTGGTAATATGATCGAAGGCAAGGTAGGTGCTATAAGCTCTGGCTGGCAAATCAAATTGTGGATACACGTTGGAGTCCGGTCCATCCCACCAATGGAAGATAAAACCGGGACTAATTCTTAGAGGCTGGTTGCCTTGCAAAAAATTCGGCAACGTTGCGGTGGTCGCAATTTCTAAATCGTTGATATTTAGTTCGTTCCCATTGCTGCCTTGGAGGTAAGTCTGTCTGGCTCGGGGGCGTTCAAGGACACGAGGAAGGAACTGAGTTCGAAACGTCTGCCAAGCTTGTTGTGGCCAAGTCCAATCAACCGATGGTAGCCAGTTGGTACCCGTGCCCTGATAAGGCCAGCGGTTGGGAGCTTGGGGTGAACCGTATCCACCAAACGCCGGAAGCTGTGGGTACTGAATTCCGCCGTTGTAGTTCGGTTGGCCTCGACCGAAGATCGGGCCATTGTTGGGAATCGATTGCGGTTGAAATTGTGGCTGGTTTTGTGGAAATGTTGGCAGCTGTAGCGACGGAGCGGTTGAAGCTGCTGGTTGTTGCCCACGAGGAAAAATAGGAAACGGTTGATTTGGCGCCTGTGATGCATTGGGCTGTGGAAGCTGAGGCATCTGTATGCTGGGAACGCCGCTTCCGATGGGTTGGTTGAAAGTCGGTGGTTGAAGGACGCCACCTGGAATGATCCCGCCCTGAACCACGCCGCCTTGGGGAATGACTCCTTGGAGTGGACCGCCGGGAATGGTTCCAGCAGGTAGGCCTTGGAAAGTCGGAGGTTGGAGGATTGCGGGCGGCTGAAAGTTACCGGGTAGTCCTGGCAAAGTTCCTTGGGGACCCTGAAGCGGATTGGTGTTTGTGTTCGAAAAGAAGTCCGAAAATCTTGCGCGTTGAGCGTGAGAATTGGCAGCCATCAAGACGACGGCAGCAATCGCCAGCAAAACAGTTTTTGATTTTTGAGAAAAATGGCTCAAGAAATTCACTTCAGAAAGTCGATAACCGCGTACCTTTCTGAGTAATTATCAATCGTGGATGGCAAGGTCAAGAGATGTTT
>CAZQQR010000096.1:2667-10302 GCA_964595515.1 uncultured Pirellulaceae bacterium | reverse complement strand
TTCTTTTTGGTGGTCTTCTTTTTGGCTTTTTTGGTCGTCGTCTTTTTCTTCGTCGACTTCTTTACTTTCTTGACCTTGCCATCGCCCTCTTCACCTTCGCCTTCTTCCTCTTTCTTCTTTTTCGCGTTCTTCCGCGGGGCGAACTCAAAACCGAGTTTTCCCTTTTCGCGGTCGATGGTCAGGTGTGCCGCGAACTTGCGGCCCTTCTTTGACAAAAATCCGGGCATCAAATCCGTTTTGCCTTCGACGAAGAGCTTGATCGCTTGCTCTGTTGGAATCTCTTTCTTCAAAATCGTTTTGCTAATTCGGACACCACGCTCGTCGACTTTGACTGCCATCATCGGAGCCAAAAAAGCATTCTCGACTTCGTAGATTGGAATCAACTCATCAGAATCGTCGATTCGTTTGGCTTGGCAAATAATGTGTTGATCGGTCAAGCTCTTCAGTTCTTCTTCACGTCGATCATCGCCTTCGAAGACGAATTCAACTTTCCAAACCTTTTTAGGTTTGCTGAATTTAAGTTCCGCTTCGAACGGTTGACCGAAACGGTTTTTGAAATCCTTGATCGGGCCAAGTTTTTTGTTGGTGATCAATTCTCTGGCTTCGTCCTCGGTCAGTTCGTGACTGGCGATATGCTTTTTCAGCCGGAAAATACACTCGGGGTCCATGCATTCAAACACGCCATCCGTTTGACGCAAAGCTTGAGCGTCACACTCGGGGCAGGCACAAATTAGATTCGGAAAAACTCGGTTAACCTTTTCGTCGTTGAACTCTTTGGTTTGGGAAACGATCGCCTTGGTGAGATCCTTGATCTCATCCATGAACTTTTGCTTGGTCAACCGACCGGCTTCCATTTCCTTCAGCTTGAACTCCCATTCGCCGGTCATTTCTGGCGAGCCAAGCGTCGAAATTCCGATCTCTTCGAGTAGGTCGCACAGTGCAAGACCTTTGTTGGAGACGACTAATTCGCGCTTGTTAATTTCATTTCGAAAAACGTATTTTTGGCGAATCAAGTTTTCGATCACGGCCGCTCGTGTGGCTGGTGTACCGAGCCCACGGCCTCCCATTGCCTCTCTCAGTTCTTCATCTTCAACGAACTTTCCAGCTGTTTCCATGGCCGACAACAACGTCGGATCAGAGTAGCGGGCGGGAGGCTTGGTCTCGTTTGGTTTAATCGTGGCTTCGATGTTTTCTGCGGACTCTCCGTCGGCAACTCCGCAAAGTTCGTCTTTGTCTCCGGCTGCTCCAGGCTTGCGGTCATAAAGTTCGAGGTATCCCGGAACAACCAAGATCCGTCCGTCCGTTTTGAAGCTGTCCTTTTCGATCCGCGTGATCCGCTGGGTAATTTCAAACTCGGCATGCGGGAAAAAGATCCCCAAGAATCGTTGAAGGACGAGTTTGTAAAGTTTTGCGGCTGCCTCATCAAGTTTCGCCGGCGGGACTTTGCCTGTTGGAATAATCGCAAAGTGATCGCTGACCTTGGCGGTGTTGAACACTCGTTTGGTTGGCCCAATCCGATCGTTGTCGACGATCCATTTGCTACACTTCACGAACGTTTGAGAAAACGACGAATTGGTTTTCGCTTTCGAGAATCCCTTTACCGTACCTTTTACTGTGTCGAGATAATCTTCTGGCAGGTATTTAGAATCGGTACGAGGATAAGTCAGCAATTTATGTCGGTCGTAGAGCGCTTGGGCCAATTGCAATGTTCGTTTGGCGCTGAATCCAAATTTATTGCCGGCCTCGCGTTGAAGACTCGTCAAATCAAACAGCAAAGGCGGGGCTTGTTTGGAAGGTTTCTTGTTTTCCTCGACCTTGCCCGTTTTGCCTTCGCAGCGAGAGCGAATCGCCTCGGCTTCTTCCAGTGACCAAATTCGTTCCGCTTTTTTGTGCTTGTCGTTCTCGTCTTTTTCAAAGTCTTCACGGAACCAACGACCGGGGTACTCACCGTTGGCGACTTTGAAATCACCGAGGACTTCCCAGTAGGGCTTTGACACGAATGCTCTGATCAACCGTTCACGAGCAGCCAAAATCACCAGCGTTGGAGTCTGCACACGACCAGCTGAGGTTACGTTGAAACCACCATTTCGCGAATTGTAGGCGGTCAGGGCGCGGGTTCCATTAAGCCCGATTAGCCAATCGCTTTGACTTCGGCAGATCGCCGCGTCGGCGAGATTGTCCATCTCTGAGCCATCTCGCATGGTTTTCCAAGCTTCGAGGATCGCCCCATCGGTCATGGATTGCATCCACATCCGCTTAACGTCAAAGTCACGTTTGATGCTGGCCATCTCAAGAATCAGGCGAAAAATCAATTCACCCTCACGCCCGGCATCGCAAGCGTTGACGACGGTGGTGACCTCTTTTTTCTTAAGCAACCGAACGAGCAGTTTGTATTTTGGGAGACTTCGCTCGATCGGCTCGAGCTCGAATTTTTTAGGAATATGGGGAAGATGGGCCATGCTCCAGGGGAGTTTTTTTCCATCTTCTTTGGTCGGCATGCTCAAACCAACCAAGTGCCCGACGGCCGAAGCCACATAGGCTTTGTCGTTTTCGAAATAGTCCTTCTTCTTTTCAAACTTTCCAAACTCGGGAAGACTTCCAAGAACCCGCGCCAAATCAGTGGCAACGCTTGGTTTTTCAGCAATGATCAGTGTTTTTGACATCGAGTTTGATAAAGTTAAGTTCGATTGAGGTTAGACGGCCAGTTTAATCAGCCGATCAGGATTTCAATTTTTTCGTTACTTCTTCAACATTTTTCTATAAACGGTTTGAAACCGACTCGCCAGTTGCCTGTGCTCAAACCGGTTAGGAATCGAACGCTGAGGGCATTTTGGCATTGAAATTCGTTGTATACAGCTCTAAATTCACGGCTTGGATCGACGTCCAAAGGGCGTCAGTCGTATAGCCGATTGGGATGAGAATTAAGCCGCACGTGTGGGGCTTGTCAACCCCTGACGCCCAAAAGACTTCCAAAGTGCGTAGTAACTAAGTACGTATTTTCTGAATTAAACACATCGTTAACGGACTTTAAAAATGCTTGGCTGGTTTCGTAGACACGCAAAAATTTTGATGGTAGTTCTTGGGTCGTCAGCCATGGCGATTTTTGGACTTGGCCCCGTTTTCGATACGCTCGCCCAGCGCGGACTGGGTGGAGGACCGACTGAGGAAGTCGTCGCAACTTGGAAAGGCGGCAAGATCACGCGAACAGAACTTGAGATGCTTCGGCAGCGGCATTATCAAACTCGCCGATTTCTTGACGGCGTCAGATCTGCGGCGACAACCAAAAAAGGCGGTGAGTTTCGCTCGCTTGCTTCTCCCGTTATCCCGCTTCAAGACGGCCAGCAAGAATTGGTCGATGACCAGCTGATTTCCCGATTGTTGATGGCGGAAAAAGCAAAGGAAGAAGGCGTCGTCGCCAGTGATGGGATGATTGACGACTATCTACAACTGGCCTCTGGAGACGCAGGTTTCAGCTTGCGTGATCTCGAGATCATCAACAAAGAAGCCAACAACAACTACTGCTCTTTGAAATCAGTCAAAGAACATTTGAAACTTGAATTGCTCAACAATCAGATGTCGCTGTTTACTCTCACCGGGATCCCAATGATTCCCAACGCCAGCGAGTCGATTGAGCTTCACGGACGTACCACTGGTCAAATCGAGTGTGAAGTTTTAGCAGTCGACGTGAACGAGTATTTGGAAAAGGTATCGGAAAAGCCGTCTCCATCTGAACTGAAAAAATTGTATGACGAAGGGAAGTATGAATTCCCAGATCCGATGGGTGAAAAGCCCGGATTCAAAGTCAGCCGAAAAGTCGATGTTCAGTATTTGATGGCGAGCTATGAAAAATACCTTCAAGCCGAAATGGCCAAACTGACTGACGAAGAAATTCAAAAGGAATACGATCGACTAGTTGCTGAAAAGAACCAGTTGGTTACCGAAGTCATTGAGCCGGAAAACACGATCGACATCAACGCGGTTCCTCCTTCAGATGTTGAGCCGCCAGCCACCGAAGGCGGTACTGACGCTCCAGCGACAGAAGGGGCTCCATCAGATGTTGCTCCTCCGCCAATGGAAAAGAAGGACGATGCTCCGGCGGTTAAGCTTGATGCGCCTGCTGTTGAGCTAGATGCTCCCGCGACGGAAACTCCAAAAGTTGATTTGACGACTCCCAAAGGTGGAGTTTCTGAAACGGAGGAACCACCTATCAAACTTTCGGAACCGAAAACCGAAGGCGGTGAATCAGGTAGCCAGCCCAAGAAACAATCGCTCAAAGTGACTCTGAGCAAATCCAGTTTTGTTTCGCTACAAGAAGAAGCCAAACAGGAAAGCTCTGAAAAGACGACTGAAGAAACTGCCCCGCCAGAGACTCAGGTCGAGCTTGCAGCTCCTGCGGCAAAGCAAGAGACTGCCGAAACAGCCGGCGCTGAATCTACAGCGGCTCAAACTCTTGAAACTGAAACCAAGCCATCTGACCAAGATGAGGTTGGCGGAATCGGTGCAATCGCAGACGCGGTTGAAAAACAAGCTGACATGCCGAAGGCGCCAGAGGTGGAAACGCGAATCAAGCCTTTGAAAGAAGTGGTCGACGAAGTCAAGCGATCGATGTGCGAAACTGCTGCCCGCCAAGCGATGGAAAAATCGTTAACCAAGGCCAGCGTGATGGTTACAGGCCACTTCAACAAAATCATTCGCTACGACGTCGAAAAAGAGCGTGGCGAAGCCGAAGATCCTGGTGTGCTCGATATTGAAAAGCTCGCCTCGGATTACAACTTGGTTGCTAAGGAAACCGGCTTGCGAGACTTTGAAGAGCTTGGTCAAGATCCAGTCGGACAGGTCCGAATTTTGACGCAGCGATTTGTTCAGGGTCGTCAGATTCCTCAGCTTCAGCCCGTCAACGAATTGATCTTCAACCAATTTGGTGAGCTTCGTCTCTATGACTCACAAACGGTTAACGATAACTGGGGCTCTGGATCAAGCTACTTGTTCTGGCTTTCTGGAAAAGAAGAATCTCGAATCCCGACATTTGAAGAGTGTAAGGATGACGTAGAGGCATTTTGGAAACGGAAGAGAGCCTTTGAACTCGCCAAGGCTGATGCCGAAGCGATCATGACAAAAGTAAATGACGCTCGAACGAAAAAGCTGAGCGAACTTTACAACGAGAGAGTTTTCCAAACTGGAGCGTTCAGTTGGTTCAACAATTTTGGTAGCGTCCAGTTGGCTCGGCCAGCTGGCGTTTCTGAGCCGGGCAACGAATTCATGTCGACCGCTTTTTCACTTGGCAAACTTCAGGCGGGAGTCGCTGCCAACGAGCCCAAAGATAAAATTTATGTGGTTCAATCAATCAATGGGACTCAGTCACCTGAAGAAATTGGAATGGATTACTTGAAGAATCAACTGTTCAAGTACAAAGCGATTCCTAACGAAGTCCAGCGTGTTTCTCAGTGGTACGGTCGCGAGTTGAATTTCGACTGGAACGACGAATTCAAGGAGACAATGGACTTGAAGTACATCAATCGTTAGGCGTATGAAAATACAAGTCTTAGTTGGACAGTTCTCCATCCTAAACAGATTCGACCAGCTTAATAATATGTTGGTATAAACTTTGGAAATAATCAACTTGGTTGGACAGTTCGTGAGTTCGTCGGGTAGCGCTTGCTTTTATCGTGCGAACGAAGTTGTTATTAAGAATCACTCTCCCTTTGGGGGCTCTTCGGGGGATTTAGTGGCTGGCCGGGAATGTAGTGGATTTCGCCAAGAAATCCTGTTGTCGAATGATTGAAGCTCTAAAAGGAATTCTGGCGAATCCCACTACCATGAGCTGATTTTCAGCCACTAAATTCTCGGATGAACCCCCTTTGGGAGAGTCGCCGTCTCAGCGGCGGAGAGGGCGTTCATTCTTTTGCGAAAATTGCCGGCTGACCTACACCCTCCCCGTGCCTTAGAGCACGACCCTCCCGCAAGCGAGAGGGTTTGTTCTTACGGTTCAGCTTAGCAAAAGCATCACGCGTTTTCTTGCCTGTAAGCGCGGCACGTCTTGAGATGCAAAGCACGACAGAATCGAGAATCATTATTGGCACCTAGCGACCGCTTCGTTGTAAAAATGCCGAGCCGCTCGTCCGCTGATCGTCAATTTTTCCAGCAATTCGGCTGCGATCAATTCAACGGCAAGAACGTTCTCGTCTTCATCAAGCAAGTGCTCAGTCTTGTCCAAAAACCTGCGATGAAGTTTCTCAAACTGCCGCTCTGTCTGTGCTCGCTGCTGGATTCGTTTTGCAATCGCCCGCAGATCTTGAGCAGCGCCGATTTTACAGTACTCACCGGTAAATCGTGACTCTGCGACCATTCCAGCAAACAGAATTAGGACATCATCCTCTAACAGATCTTTTGAGGCACGCGAGCGGCCTTTCTTGATTTCACAAATACCAAGTCTCAAATTTCCCAATTGCGACTTGCCCGGCGTGATGTTTACTTTTTGGATGTTTCGACCGAGCGCAAGTGCAGCCACGGCGTGACCGGCTTCGTGAAATGCGGTCGCTTTTAGATCAGCGAGTTGTTCGTCATCGAGACGATCTTCGGCCATTGATTCGCTTTAATCAGAGTACACGTAGGCACTGACCATTCCGGGGAGTTGAAGTGATTTGTGCAAAGATCGCCAGTTTTCTTCGTGATTGAACAGCCAGGCAACCCGCGTGCGGCGGTTTTTCTTGGGAGGCGTTGGCACGGAAGAAATCCCATCAGTGAAAATGATGAGACCATCGTATTTCCGGTTGTCATCAATGTAGTCCATGAGCGGCTGAAAGGCCGTGCCGCCTCGCCCGAATACCGCCACTTCTTTTCTGGCTCGTTTGATTGTCAGTGGTTTTTCGTTTCGGATTTCAGTATCGAACCAAATCACGTCGATGGATTCGATTCCGTATTTGAATAGTCGGTTGACGATCGAAAAAGCGTTTTGCACATCCTGCGTGCTGACCGACCCACTAACGTCGACGGCAAACAAGAGGTTTGTCGAAAAATCGCGACGGCTTCCCATGTATTGAAAACCGTATCGCCGACTGGGTTTCATCCTCGTGAGTGACCGGTTGGTTGAAAGCACGTTTGCGCGAAAAGACTTGAGAACTCTTCGGTAATCAAGCCGTGGTTTTTGCGAAGCAAGAATCAATTCTTGGGAACTGCCCGGAACGGTGCCCCAATTATTAGATGACTGAATCTCGGTGATGACGTTATTGATCTGTTCGCAGATGAATTGATCCGCATCCCATTCCAGTGTGTTCTGAACGCAGACTTGACTTGCGTCACAATATTTGTTGATACCTTCTACCGCTAACTCTGCAGAAGTTTTTGGCTCGCCGTCAACGTTGGGGGATTCCGAATCTCCTGTAGATCTGTCCGAATTTTTACCGCCTCCTTGTTGCCCGCTCCCGGCGGAGTTGTTTCCATTACAAGTTCAGCCTTTGTCGTCTCCTCCGCAACATTCGCAGATGCCTTCCTCATCCAGCGCCGATCCTTCGTCAAATTCATCCTCGTTTGGATCGTCAGATTCGCTTTGATCTGGATCGTTTTGTGAGTTGGACGAGGAACGGAGTTCGGTTTGACGGTCTGGTTTCAAACCGATCAATAGGTTGTAGTAGAACT